>SVUC01000058.1 GCA_015063455.1 Oscillospiraceae bacterium | reverse complement strand
CTCGGGCAGATTGTGGATCGCGATCGCAGTCACGAACAAAAGAACCTTGCTCAGATTTGCGTTATTGTGCTCTTCAATATCCGCGCCGACCATTTTGTGCAGATGAGGCACAAGCTTGTCGATCAAGTTAAGACACAAAGCTCCCGCAAAAATACCAACTACAGTAATTATGAGTCCGTATTTTCCGCCGTATTCAACTGACGGAATAATCAGCCCGAGCACAGCAGCAGAGAGCATAACTCCCGCCGCAAATGACAACACGATGTCGGAGAATTTGTGCGATATTTTCTTGAAAACAAATCCGATCACCGATCCGATCACAGTCGCACCGCCAACTCCGAGCGCTGTCAGAAGTACCATTTCCATATTTCAGTCTCCATTTTTGAAAGTCTTGATTCAAAATCCATGATGACAAAAATCATCAGATCAATCAAAAAGAGTATCCGCCGCCGTTTTGGCAGACCGATACTCTTTTTTCAGCTTCAATTATTCAGCTTCGGAGAATTCATCCTTGCCAACACCGCAAAGGGGGCAAACAAAATCCTCGGGAAGATCTTCAAACTTTGTTCCGGGTTCGATTCCGTTATCGGGATCGCCTACTTCTTCATCGTATTCCCAGCCGCATACATCGCATACATATTTTTTCATAATAATTTTTCCTTTCAGTTTTTTCAGATTATTTTTTCAGATTATTTATTAGAGTACCAGAGAAGGAGCAGCATAAACTCTTGCTCCAAGCTCCTGATTGAGCATATAAAGACTCTTGGGATCAGATCCGAACAGATCCATCTTAGCGATAAGATCGGTTGCGTTCTTTTCTTCCTCACCCTGTTCCTTAACAAACCAGTCGAGGAACTGCATTGTACGGAAGTCTTTCGCAGCGTAAGCTTCAGCGTAAATGTCATTGATAAGAGATGTTACATAGATCTCGTGCTTGAGACTTGCACGGAGTGCATCCATATCAGCTTCGATCTGTACGTCAGGCTTTGCAATAGCTTCAAGTGTAACCTTTGCGTCATTGTTCTGCAGATACTGATAAAACAGCATTGCGTGATCTCTTTCTTCCTGAGCCTGAATCATATACCAGTTTGCAAAACCGTCAAGATTTCTGTCATTGAAGTAATTGGAGATCTCAAGATAAAGATATGCTGAGTAAAATTCCTTGTTGATCTGAGCGTTAAGAAGCTCGTGAACTTTTGTGTTAAGCATTAGTATATCCTCCGGTAAAAAATTTATTTATCAAATTTATTTTATTTCTTCAAAATCAGCAGGACCGTGCTTGCAGAGGGGGCATACATAGTCATCAGGAAGCTCCTCACCCTCGTAAACATATCCGCAGATCTTGCAGACAAATCCGCGCTTGCCTTCAGTCTGCGGCTTCGGCTTGACGTTTTCCTGATAATAGGTGTAAGTCATAGTAGGTCTGTCGGAGATCACTCTCGCCTCAGTTACCGCACAGATAAACATACCGTGAGTGTCGAGGTCAACGTACTGTTCCACTCTCAGTGACATAAACGAATTGATGAATCTCGGAAGGAACACAAGACCGTTGTCAGATCTGAGAGGTTCGCAGTCAGCAAACTTGTCAACGTTTCGTCCGCTCTGGAAGCCGAACTTTTCAAACGCCGCAAACGGAGCATCTTCTGTGAGGCAGTTGATGTTCATTTTTCCTGTCTGCTTGATAACGTGGTGAGAATAGTTTTCCTTGTTGATGGTTACAGCGATTCTGTTCGGTGTATTTGTAACCTGAGTTACAGTATTGACGATAAGACCGTTGTCCTTCTTACCGTCGTTTGATGTAATAACATAAAGACCGTAGCCGATATTAAAGAGCGCTGTGAGATCATTCTTGTTTGCGGTAGCATCCTGACGCGCAAGATATTCCATTGAAAGCTCTTTTGCAAGTGCATCAAGCTGATCGCTGCTATCCTTATCCAGAGAAGAAATGATCTTAACGGTCGTATCAGCATAATTGATATTCTTGCACTTTTCGAGCATACCCTTCATCACTTTTGCAGCCATAGGAGCCCAGCTTCCGTTCTCGATGAGAGCAACAGTTCTGTTCTGAAAATTGCGCTCGGTGAGGTGCACGATGAAGTTGTGCATATGCGGGAAGATCTCCGCATTGTAAGTCGTTGTCGCAAGAACGATCTTGGAATAACGGAACGCGTCTGCAACAGCGGCAGCCATATCGCATCTTGCGAGATCATGTACAACGACCTTCGGGCATCCGTTTGCAGTCAACTTTTCAGCGAGGATCTGTACAGCCTTCTTTGTGTTTCCGTAAACAGATGTGTACGCGATGACAATACCGTCTTCTTCGGGCTGATAGCTTGACCAGGTGTTGTAAAGGCCGAGGTAATAACCGAGATTTTCCTTCAGAACAGGACCGTGAAGGGGACAGATCATCTGAATGTCAAGTCCGCCGGCCTTCTTAAGAAGTGCCTGAACCTGTGCGCCGTACTTTCCGACAATTCCGATGAAATAACGTCTTGCTTCATCCGCCCAGGGCTCATCCACATCGAGTGCACCGAATTTTCCAAATCCGTCTGCTGAGAAGAGAACCTTGTCTGTGCTGTCGTAAGTTACGATAACCTCAGGCCAGTGCACCATAGGAGCTGTTACGAACGTAAGATTATGCTTGCCGAGAGAAAGTGTATCACCCTCACCAACAACAATACGGCGATCCTCAAAGCCTGTACCAAAGAAATTCTCCATCATGAAGAACGCCTTGAGAGAAGACACTATCTTCGCCTCGGGATAAGCCTTTGCGAAATTGTGGATGTTTGCCGCGTGGTCGGGCTCCATGTGCTGAACGATAAGATAATCGGGACGTCTTGTTCCAAGAACATTCTGAAGATTATCGAGCCACTCGTGTGTGAATCCCGCGTCAACCGTATCCATTACAGCGATCTTTTCGTCAAGAATAACATAAGAGTTATAAGAAATTCCATTCGGAACAACGTACTGACCCTCAAACAGGTCAACCTTGTGATCGTTTACACCGATATATTTGATATCGTTTGTGATAACCATATTAATCCACCTCTATTTATGATAAATAAATTATAACACATTCAAATCCTATTTTCAACGAGGTATTTGTGATTTAATCAATAATTTTTCCGTCTGTTGAAATTGTTACAACCTGCCACGGAATAAATTTCCCGCTCGCCTGAAGCGCACGCTTTACTACATTCTCAATTCCCCCGCAGCAAGGCACCTCCATACGCACTACTGTCACACTCTTGATGTCGTTGTTTCTGATGATTGCAGTCAGCTTCTCCACGTAGTCCCCTTCATCGAGCTTCGGACAGCCGATCAGTGTGATACGGTTTCTGATGAACTCATTGTGGAAGTTTCCGTAAGCGTAAGCTGTGCAGTCTGCCGCAATCAGCAGATTTGCTCCATCGAAGTAAGGCGCATTCACGGGTACCAGCTTGATCTGGCAGGGCCACTGCATAAGCTGGCTTGTGACAGCCGCTCCTCTGCCGATTACCGCAGGAGCTTCTCTCCTGATCGCCTTCGATTGTGTTCCGGGGCATCCGCACGGGAGCTTCACGCCGTGCTTTTTCATCTTAGCCTGACGTACTGCTTCTTCGTCATAAGCGGGTGCTTCTCTTTCCTCAAAGGAGATCGCATCTGTCGGACAAGCGGGGAGACAGTCGCCAAGACCGTCGCAGTAATCCTCGCGTGTGAGATGCGCCTTTCCGTTTATCATTTCGATCGCACCCTCGTGGCACGCCGCCGCACAAGCTCCGCATCCGTTACACTTTTCTTCGTCAATTTTTATGATCTTTCTTATCATATTCGTTCTCCTTTTATCTCAGTCAAAAGCACTTGCCATCCTTGCAGTCCTCTGCAGATCCGCAGCGGTAGCAAAGCTCGTTCGGACATTGACCGTTTTCAAAGAATCCCATAAGATTCAAAACTGTTGTCTCGGCAATGTTATAGAGTGCCTCTTCCGTAAGGAACGCCTGGTGCGATGTAACGATCACGTTCGGCATAGAGATAAGACGCGCGAGCGTGTCATCATCAAGAATGTGGCCAGAGTAATCCTCGAAGAAGAAATCCGATTCTTCCTCATACACATCGAGGCACGCAGCTCCGACCTGACGTGACTTGATTCCTGCGAGAAGCGCTTCCGCATCAACGAGTGCTCCGCGGGATGTATTGAGAAGTACGACTCCCCTCTTACACTTTGCGAGAGAATCGCCGTCGATCAAGTGATACGTTTCCTCAGTCAGTGGACAGTGGAGAGAAATTATGTCACTTTTTTCAAAAAGCTCATCGAGTTCAACATACTTTACCGTGTCACCGTCGTCGAGATCTTTTGCGGGGAATTTGTCGTAAGCGAGGACCTTCATTCCGAATCCGCGGCAAATGTCAATGAACACCCGACCGATACGTCCCGTACCGACTACTCCTACCGTTTTTCCGTGAAGATCGAATCCCGTCATTCCCGCAAGGCTGAAGTTGTAGTCCCTCGTTCTGATGAACGCCTTGTGGATCCGTCTGATCGAGGTCAGGAGAAGCGCCATCGTGTGCTCCGCAACTGCGTACGGCGAGTATGCGGGAACTCTGAGCACGTGGATCTTGCCGTATGCGTATTTCATATCGACGTTGTTGAATCCCGCGCACCTCAGCGCAACAACTCTGACTCCCATCTCGCAAAGTCTGTCGATCACCGCCGCGTTCACGGTATCATTGACGAATACGCAGACCGCATCCGCCCCCTCTGCAAGACCAACTGTATCTTCATTAAGCTTTGTTTCGTAATATTTGAAATCTACCCCATACTCTGCACCGAACTTATCAAATGCAGGCTTGTCGTATGGCTTGGTATCGAAAAATGCAATTTTCATCTGGATTCCTCCTTGCTTTTCTGAGTATATTATAGTATAATTAGAAAAACAATTCTGTTGAATTTTCAACAAAACAAAGGAAAATATGAAAAAATATATAAAAATCTTAAGGAAATGTCCCCTGTTTGCAAAGATTGCAGACGAAGATCTTCTGAAAATGCTCGTCTGTCTCGGTGCAAAGGTAGAGTCATTCGATAAAAAGTTTACAATAATTGCGGAAGGAAATCCGGCGAAGTATATCGGTGTCGTCCTCTCGGGATCCGCTCAGATCGCACGTATAGATTACTACGGAAACAGGAGTATTCTCTCCGAGATCGGCGTATCGGATGTATTCGGTGAAGCATTTGCGTGTGCGGAAGTGCCGTCGATCCCCGTGACAGTCACCGCACTCGAGCCGTGTGAGATCATGCTGATCGACTCAGGGCATATTCTCCACACCTGCCAGAATAACTGCGGGTTCCACCAGCAGCTCATCTTCAATCTTATGAAGGACCTTGCCGAAAAAACGATCCTCTTTCACCAAAAGATCGAGGTAGTTTCACAGCGATCCACAAGAGATAAGCTGCTGACATATCTTATGCTTCGTGCAAAAAAAGTGAACAGCAACAGCTTTGAGATTCCGTTTGACAGGCAGGAGCTCGCCGATTATCTCGAGGTTGACCGAAGCGGACTCTCCGCCGAGATCAGCAAGCTGCGCCGCGAAGGTATAATCGAGTGTGATAAAAATAGATTTGAACTTTTATAAAATAAAAAGCACCAGTGAAACTGGCGGTACGCACAAGCCCTAAAAGGGCATATGATCGGCTGTGCCTTAAGATGCACCGAAATAGTTCGCCAATTGCATATGATGCACTACAAGCAAAATTTCGGTTAACATAGCCTTCCTCCGTGAGAAAGGGGGACCGCTTGCGGTGGAAGGAGCCTGCGGAACGCAAAATACTGATATATTATACCGCTAACGCACTCTCCCTCAGTCACCTACGGCGACAGCTCCCTCCCGGAGGGAGCCTTTAAGCTAAAGCTTTCCTCCACCAGAATAACCAGTGGTTGTATAGACAAAAATAAAAAGCAGGACTGTCGTCTTTCAAGCTCGACAGCCCTGTTTTATTGTTTATTTATTCCAAATCAAACCTCAAACTCAAACGACAGAGGCTCGGATATCTTCTCCCACGGGCTTACCGCGAGAATCTTTACAGTATATTCGCCCGCCTCAAGCTCATCAAACGTAACGGTGAGCGTCTCTGGCGTCGGAATCAGATAGGAACAGGAGAGACGGTATTCTGTTTTCAGAACTTGTTCACCCTTGCAAAGCATACAGCGGTAATGCTGCACCGTGTCGTCACAGCTTGCCTGCGGGAATCTGATCTTTACAGAATTCTCACCCTTTTCTATGATCTCAGCCTTCGCATCAGACGAGAATACAGGTGGCAGAGCCCAATCCTTGCGCTCGTTGACGTAAACAAAATCACCGTACCCACCTACTGCGCGGATCAGATACGGCTTTCCAACAACAGTACCGGTGTTTATATCGAATATCTGTACTTTAATGGAATTTCTTGCGTCCGCTTCAACAATGTAGAACATTGATGCCGCTTCCTTGAGAGGCGGCTTCTTCCCCCAACCGCCCTCTTTGTCGCTCGGAGTAGTATACGCTTCTCTGATGCCTACAACGTCTGTCTCAAGGACGTGGAGAGTTCCGCAGCTGAACGCGGTAAAATGTCCCTGCCAGATACATCTGGGATCGTTGATCGGGAAATGAGAGTGTCCCGAGAAGTCAACAGCCTGCTGATATCTCTTCATAATGTACTTAACATCAGCAGCTCCGTAGGGAGTAGATGCCGCAACAGTTCCGCATATATTGTGGTGTCTGAACACAAAGATCGGTTTCTTGCCTGTCGGATCGTCCGCAGCAGCAATCTCCATTTCCTTTTCAAGCCAAGCCTGCTTTGTTTCATCGAATCCCCAGCCTGTTCCGTCAACATACGGAGAGATCATGATGAAATGGAATCCACTCATCGTAAAATGTTCGTCCGGAGAATCGTATCCCGCTATCCTGCAAAGTCTTTCAACCGCACGCTCAGCCTTATCTCCCGTCTCGTGATTACCGAGAACCGCACGAGCGTAAGTCGTTTCTCTGGAATTTTCATCAACAATGTTGAAGAAACGAATCATAGATCCGTCGCCGCCCTCACCGCTGTCGGTAATGTCCCCTGTGAAGAACACTCCGTCGAGCTTACCGTATTTGTCGTGAGAATCCGCATATTTGAACGAAGTTTCAAAAAGCCCTTTGAGATGCTCGTCCTCGATTCCGCACTCTTGACCGAGATGCACATCACTTGTAACAGCAAATCTTACAGTGGGAATGAAGTATTTTTCGAAATATTCTTCATCGGGAATTTCGGAAAAATCTATCGCGTTGTGAACAAATCTGAACTCACGAGAATCCGACATCTTTCCCCACGGATTTACCGCAGTGATCTTCAATGTATATTCTTCCCCTGCTGTAAGCTCGTCAAAAGATACCGTCAGATTCTTCGGAATCGGATAATAGTACGAGCAGGAGAGACGATATTCTCTGTGAACGAGCTCGTCCCCCTTGTAAAGCTCACAAGCATAATGCTGAACAGTATCCTTGCAGGTCGCCTGAGAGAACAACATCTTCACAGACGTTTCATCTTCATCAATGATAACAATCTCAGAATCAGGCGCAAATACAGGTTTTTCGGAGCGCTCTGCTCTAGCATCGGTGTATACAAACTTTGACACGTCTCCGACGGAGCGAATGAGAATAGGATTCGGCAACAACTCACGTCTTGTCACATCGTAAATATTAACCTTTATCGCGTAATTTGCATCTACTTCAACAATATAGAACTGGATCGTGTCTCTCGATGAGCCTCTTCCGTATCCGCCTTCTCTGCCGATAGGAGATGCACCGCCCCTCACTCCGGCAATATCTGTCGTAATGTAGTTGAGCGCACCTGTTCCGAGCGCAGTGAATTCGCCCTGCCAAACAGATCTGGGATCGAGAACCGTCACGTGCGAGTGACCCGCAAAATCGACAGCCTGAGGATAATTGTTCAAAACCTCTCGCAGATTCTCAACACCCTCGTGTTTTGAACCGAGAACGGTATCTATCAGAGGATGATGCTGGAAAACAAAGATCGGCTTCTTGCCCGTCGGGTCGTCTGCGGCAGCGATCTCCATCTCTTTTTCGAGCCAATCCTTCTTTTCATTTCCGAATCCGTCCTCAAAGCTCGGACTAAGGCAGATAAAATGGAATCCGCCGATTACAAGATGCGCGTCGGGAGAATCATAACCGCTTGCCTTGAGCAAATTCTCAACCGCAGGAACATCTTCAAAAAACTCGTGATTTCCGAGAACGGCACGAACTACAGTTTCCTCTTTGGCTTTAGCGTTAACTATGCCGAAAAACTTCTCCATAACGGGAAGATACCCTCTGTGACCGAAGTCCCCCGCAACAAAAACACCGTCAAGCTTGTTGTAGCTCTCGTGTGATTCTGCATATTCGTATGTTTTTTCAAAAAGAAGCGCAAGTCTCTCTTCAACCTGATGCTCTGTAATATGAACATCACTTGTAACAGCAAAGCGGATCACAGGCTCGAAGCAGCTGTCAAAATACTCCTTGTCGGAGAGCTTGTTTATATCGTTCACGTTCATGTTCCTCACTCCTTTGGAAAATGATAGATTATTTTACATAATGGTTTCAAAAACAATTATACACAATCGTTATATGTTTGTCAAGGCATTTGCCGTTTGTCATACACATAAAAAATCCCCCGAGTCACATCGGGGGAGTACATTTTTATTGTTAGTTTATTCTGACATATCCGCATTCTTCAATCAAAGTCTGGCCTTCGTCTGAGAGGATCCATTCGATCAGAAGCGGGATGTTTTCGTTATCGTTGTCCGCGCGATAGATCGCATAAAACTCGGCTACAATGGGATAGCTCCTGTTTCGGATGTTCTCCGCACTCGGATAAATCCCGCCGAGCGAGAGCATTTTCACGCTGTCATTCCCCACGATCCCGTCCATATAATATCGGAATGAAAAACCGATCGACGCACCCGTGATCGCAAACGGAGATTTTCTTCCAACTTCACACTCTCCCATAAAAGCTTCAAACGCCGTCTGACTTCCGCTTCCCTCGAGTCTCGTGACGGGATTGATGATACGGCTCTCCCCGCCGACATCCGCCCAGTTTGTGATTTCGCAGGAGTATATTTTTCGTATCTCATCGACGGTAAGACTGTCGACAGGATTGTTCTCATTCACAAAAAACACAAATCCCTCAAGCCCAATGGGGACATACACAAGCTCTGCTCCGTTCTCGGAGGCATATTGCTTCTGTTCTGCCGACGGTCCTGCACAAAACAGAATATCTGTCTTCCCGTCAACGATCGCGCGGTATCCGCGAACCGTGTTTTTGTACTGCATCGCGCTGTCCTCAGCGAAATTCTCTCCGTAATAATTGTCGTCAGAAAACACACCGCCCTCAAATGTCACGCATCCCTCGGGATATACGTTGTCAATAATTGCGGCATAAACGGGCACAAGTGCGGCGGCACCGTCGAGAACAGGAAGATCATCCGTCAACCTCAGCGACGCATCAAGCCTCGGCAGATCTGAGTTTTCATTGTGCGGGAGATAACTCCCGACGTCGATCATCTGCGCCTGCGTTGCTCCGCTGAAATTATTTGAAAGACGGCTCGTGAGAAGCTGATACATACTGAGATTGAACGCCGCAAACACAGCCGCAACCGACAGAATTATCAGAATCTGTTTCCAAATCTTCATTTGTCACCACAGCTCCTTCCCGATAAAATAGATAATGGAGCAGTGCTGATAGGCGTATATCGCATACAGAAAGTGCGCGGCGGTCAGAATCAGACAAACCGCGAGAACTGAAAAAAGTATGATATAGAATGTTTTTTCTTTCATATCACACCTCACATAAATGCTACCGCCATAAAGAGAAGAGAGATAAATCCGACTGCAACAACGAGGATCGCACCCGCGATAATTGACATTACAATAAGAAATACCTTGCGATTCTTCATTTCACTCTCGGAGACAGTACCGGGAGTCTGCCTGTTCAGCTCCTTTCCGTTCTTGTAGCGGTAAAGCCCCACGCAGAACAGGACGAGCAGCACAGCGGGTATCCCGAAAAACAGAATATCGTACAGAGTTCTACCAAACATAGCGCACCTCGCATTTTTTTGTTTACTGATTCAATTATATCATACATTTCCGCCGCGCGCAATTAAAACCTGATAAAAACTCGGCGAGAAAATGATTAAGATCCGGCGAGGGGCAGATCACGTAAATCAGTTTTCGTACAATTTTTGTCAGCGATTTTCATCAATTCTCTTCACTTCGTAATTCGGTTTTCTTATGAGAACCCCATTTTTCACAGCTACAACTTCCACCTCATCGTCTTGTAAAAAACTATAAAAGACCCTCAGTTCCTTTGGAATAACTATTCGCCCGAGATTATCAATTTTACGTTTAATTCCGATTTGCATTATTATTGCACCTCCAATGTTAATCTATTTGTGAAGTTTCCTCTGTGAGATTATTTTATCATACTATCTTTGCAAATAATGTCGAAGTGTGTAGCGAAAAAATATTTTTTACACAAAAAAGCCGACATTATGTCGGCTCTCTTAAGATTTCACTCCAACGACTTGATATATCCATCAATAAAATCTGCTATAAAACGACGCTGCTTGGGCGTAAGTATATCAAGTTTTTGTGTTATATCGTTGTATATATGCTCTTTGCCAGAATCGAGTGATCCCTGAAGCACATAATCCGCAGAAACTTCAAGCTCTTTTATCAGATCAACGAGTGTATTAAGACTTGGCGTTTTAATACCTCTTTCTATATCACTGATATATGTTGGAGCCATATCTACTTTCTCAGCCAACACTTCCTGTGTAAATCCCCTGCGCTTTCGGGCATCTTTGATCCTCTTTCCGAAATCTTCCAAATTCATAGCAATCCACCCCTTCACAAATAGCGTATATTCTCATGCTATAAGTATAAATTATTTTGCTCTCTCGCAGAATAATCATACAGCGTATATTACGCTAAAAGTGAAGTTGCGGCTTTACGTCATACAAAAAAGTCCTGCATGGAAACCAATCGGTTCACCATACAGGACTCTTATTTGTTTTGTATTATCCAAATCATTCATAAAATTTAACTTTGACAATGCCGTGTGGCATTTCCTTTCAAGTTGTTTTTTGGTACGGCGGTACGGAATCGTACAGTAATGGTACCGTGAAGTTGATCTTTTTTACTATTACGCTTATTAGACGTTTGGAGAGTATAAAAAGTTCCATAAAACTGAAAAAATATACCGTTTCTTAAAAAAATAATAAGTTCTGTACGCGTGACATACAGTTTTTTACGTACAGAACTCGATATTTTATTCTCCGAAACACTCTTTTTTCAGACGTTCTGCAAGTTGTTCCATCGTTTCATCGGTTGGAGTAACTTTACGGAAGGTGGAATTTTTTTCTTTTCCGCTTCGCTTTTTGAATTCTTCAATTTCATCAAATGAGTAAGAATACGGAGAGTTGATGAGTTTTGTTTCCGGGCGAAGATAAATGAAGTTCTCGTCGCTGTCGTAATCCGATGGGAGCTCCCCGTACATTTTATAGTACAGAGCGTATTTTGAGTCGTAAAAAATGTTATTTTTTACTTTTATATCGTGTGTACTGCAGTCTGTTGCGTAAAAAAGAAGATGCGCACCGCAATCCTTGTTGGGACGCGGACCGTCAGACCATCCCATGCCTGCACCGATGCAGACATTGTTCATGAATTCACATTCGAACATTCCGCCGTCAATTTTTTTGATTCTCGACCAGATCTCGAATGACTGGTGGTTTCCCCACATCACGCAGTTTTTGAGGGAAACACGGGACCAGCCTCCTTTTTCAGGATATCCCTGCATAGTGAACGCAACGTCGTAACAGTTTATGATGTGGCAGTTGTCAATTGTGACGTTTTCGGTATCCTGCCATATCTCGATGCCGTTACCGTAACGTGTGCGCGGATTTGAATATCCGACAAGAATTGATCCGCCTACTTCGTGGATGCGGCAGTTCAGAATCTGCACGTTGTGATATATTCCTGCGATTCCGTGACCGCCACTTCCGCATAGATCAAGGTTTGATATGATATTGTGTCCCATGGGAGTGATAACATATCCGTTTACGGAAAAACGTATTTCTCGTTTGAGAGAGTTGGGGTTACCTTCGCTGAAGACGTAGATGAATTCGTTTTCGCAGAGATAATCCCACTGTACTGAAAGATCGGGGAACTCAAATTTACGAAAACCGTGTATCTCACCGTCTGCCATAATAAATCCGACGTTTGTGTCGTCTGTGTACATGTTTCCCGTATAGTTTGCTTTGTCAAGGAGAGAGGTCCTCCATATATTCGGCTGTACCTCTGTCCAGATTTCAGGGGAGGTTGTGATCTTATACATACAGATCTGAGGTCTCTCGCCAACCCCGTAAGACGAAATTACGGTGGGATTTTCGGCAGTACCTTCGGGAAGGGTGATTTTTCCGTAGAATATATCACCGCATCTCAGGAGAATTTGGTCTCCACCTGAAATGTTTTGGTTTGCGTGATCAATAGTTGCCCAAGCGGTCTCCGGGGTGAGACCGTTGTTTTTGTCACATCCGTTGTTTGAAATATAGTAAACAGCCATGTTATGTCGTCCTTTCAGGTTGGGGAATGAATGGGTCAGTGCAATTACGATGATATCAATTCAAGTCATTATATCACATATTGTATGATTTTGGAAGTGTTTTATGAGAATTTACTTTTTTAGATAACAAAAAGACCTTGCGGGATTTCTCCTGCAAGGTCGATTTTTTGTGTTTGTATTTGGAATTAACCCTTGATAGCTGCCTTGAGCTGTGCATCTCAGGCAGATTTTGTGCCAGGACACGTTATCCGAGCCTGCTTCAGTACAAACTCAGATATTCTATAAATTCAATATAATATCCTGATTAAATTTCTGCCTTTGCACATATTCTCATAGATTTTTCCGCAATAATTCTGTTATCCAAATCTACGTTTGGTGACTTGGTACGCTGTTGTTAGCTTGGGTATCTCTGAAATCTCATCTTTGCTCTTCATCAACTCTGCATCCACATCTGTCGATTTATGTCGAGATACCTCGGATACAACGCAAATATGTTGATACCTCAGATACAACGCAAAAATGTCTGTATATCGAAGAAAAATCGTGAAAATGTCGGTATATCCTTGATAAATCGCAAAACCATCGCAGAATTTAAGCATGAATTTTGATGGAACCGATGAAAATGTTACCAAATCACAGCTTTGATAGTATATCCAAATGCATATGCTAAATGATGATTACCACAAAGGCAGAGATTGAATAATTTTAGGATGGAGGCATGAAAAAAGCAGCCTCACCAAAAAAATGATGAGGCTGCGAAATTTTGTCCTTTAGGGACTATTCAGTTTTGTACTGGAATATTGTGTTTGTATTTGGAATTAACCCTTGATAGCTGCCTGAGCTGCTGCAAGTCTTGCGATCGGCACACGGAAAGGTGAGCAGGATACGTAGTCAAGACCGAGCTTGTGGCAGAATTCAACGGATGTCGGGTCACCACCGTGCTCGCCGCAGATACCGATATGGAGATTCGGATTTACGGGTCTGCCGAGAGTGATAGCCATGTTCATGAGCTTACCAACACCTGTCTGGTCGAGCTTAGCGAAGGGATCGTTTTCGAAGATCTTCTTGTCGTAGTAAGCATCGAGGAACTTGCCGGCGTCGTCACGAGAGAAGCCGTATGTCATCTGTGTAAGGTCGTTTGTACCGAAGCAGAAGAAGTCTGCGTTAGCAGCGATTTCATCAGCTGTGAGACAAGCTCTCGGAATTTCAACCATTGTACCAACTTCGTACTTGAGGTCAGCGCCTGCAGCTGCGATTTCAGCATCAGCTGTATCAACAACTACCTGCTTAACGTACTTAAGTTCCTTAACGTCGCCTACGAGAGGAATCATGATCTCAGGCTTAACGTTCCAGTCAGCGTGAGCCTTCTGAACGTTGATTGCAGCGCGGATAACAGCAGCTGTCTGCATCTTAGCGATTTCGGGATAAGTTACAGCAAGACGGCATCCTCTGTGACCCATCATGGGGTTGAATTCGTGGAGAGAAGCGATGATAGCCTTGATTGTTTCAACGCTCTTGCCCTGAGCAGCAGCGAGAGCAGCAATGTCAGCTTCTTCCTGAGGAACGAATTCGTGAAGCGGCGGGTCAAGGAATCTGATGCAAACGGGTGTACCTTCGAGAGCTTCGTAGAGAGCTTCGAAGTCAGACTGCTGCATGGGAAGGATCTTTGCAAGTGCAACTTCTCTTTCTTCAACTGTTTCGGAGCAGATCATTTCGCGGAATGCGTCAATTCTGCCGTCGCCGAAGAACATATGCTCTGTACGGCAGAGACCGATACCTTCAGCACCGAGCTCACGAGCCTTCTTAGCGTCTGTGGGTGTATCAGCGTTTGTTCTAACCTTGAGAGTACGGTACTTGTCAGCCCAACCCATGATTGTGCCGAAGTTGCCGGAGATCTCAGCGTCTACTGTGGGGATGATACCGTCGTAGATCTTACCTGTAGAACCGTCGATAGAGATGAAGTCGCCTTCGCCGTAAACCTTACCTGCGAGCTCGAACTTCTTATTTTCTTCGTCCATCTTGATATCGCCGCATCCGGATACGCAGCACTTACCCATACCACGAGCAACAACTGCTGCGTGAGATGTCATACCGCCGCGAACAGTGAGGATACCCTGAGCAGCCTTCATACCTTCGATATCTTCGGGAGATGTTTCAAGTCTTACGAGAACGACCTTTTCGCCTCTTGCAGCCCATGCCTTAGCGTCTTCTGCGGAGAATACAACCTTAC
>SVUC01000057.1 GCA_015063455.1 Oscillospiraceae bacterium | reverse complement strand
CCTCCGTCAGTTCTACCGCGGTATTCCCGATGAACTTGAAGAATCCGCATACCTCGACGGTTCCGGTGTATTCAGAACATATCTCAGCATTATCGTTCCTCTTTCCACAACAATGCTTATCACAGTATTTATGTTTGCATTCTGCTGGCAGTGGACTGATAACTTCTACACAGACTTCCTTTATACAACGGCCGGTCCTAAACTTCTCGATGATATTATCAAGATGCCGAAGTCACTTTCCTCAGGTACTGCAGGTGCTGAACTCTACTCAGCTGCTGTATCCAATACTTGTGGTTTGATGATTCTCTTCCCGCTTATCATCCTTTACCTCTTCGGTCAGAAGTTTATTGTACAGGGTATTGCTCACTCCGGTCTTACTGCTGACTAATAAAACGAGCAGCAGTTCAGTCCAAGTGGAACATTTACTGAAAAAAGAAATCAGCCATATTTCCGAGATCGCCTCAAGGAAATATGGCTTTCTTTTTTGTTATTATAAATCAACCACGTCCGATTTTCGTATAATAAGACGTGGTTGGTTTTGTTTAATTTTTAATTTCCGTTCAGATATCCAATGTACTCTTCAAGACAGAGTCCCGAATCGTAGATCTTTTTCGCGTGATATCGTCCGACATAACGGTAGTGCCAAGGCTCAAACTGAATAGTCGTGATGTGAGTCTTGTCTTCAGGGAATCTGAGGATAAATCCGAACTTCCAAGCGTTTTCCTGAAGCCAAGCATATTCTGCTGTGTAAGCAAAATCTGTTGTGAACGTTCCGTATGTGTCCATATCAACCGCGAGACCGCTTTGATGCTCACTTGTTCCGGGACGTGTTGAGTACGTCAGAACGATCGCTTCAGCCTGTTCTTTGGTAAGTGAAGGATTTGCAGCCATCTCGTTGTTTGTGTATGTTCTGAAGAGGAAATCCTGATAGCTGTACGTGCGGAATCCGCTGTGAACAGCCATATTGTAGAATTCATTTGCGTAAAGCTCCTTGTACATTGCCTCGAGAGCTTTTGCAGCGTAAAGTCTGAGCTGCTGAGTGTTTCGTGATTCTTCAGTGTATTTTACGTCTGTGAGGTCATCGGGAACGTAGTTCGCATCAAGATGATTCTTAGTATTTACGAGAATGAGGAAGCTGTCACGCTTGTCGCCTGTCGGGTTCATATAATCCTCGTAAGCTGACAGATCGGTCTTAAATCCGAAATCGTACGGTTCTTCTACATTATCGCCCGGGTTGGTTGAAGGATCATCTCCGACCAGCGGATCCTCGGGGATCGGATCGAGGGGATAAGATTCCTTGAGCTTGAAGGAAACATCAAGATATGCGATGTGATCGCTTGTTGAGTTTTCTTCATCTTTGATACGGGAGATCTTTACTATATCGTCTCCGTTGTAAGAGTAGGAGAGATTGCTCATATAATCCTTAACAAATTTCGATGACACCCAGACGTTGCCGCCACGGAAAAGATTCGGGATATCGAGAGTGACCTGCTGACCATTGATCTCGACGGTGTATCCGTCAATATGGAAGAGGATCATCTCTTCGCTTCCGTTTCCTTCAGCAGTATCGCTCGACTCACCCTTGAGGATGAACGTCATTCCTGTGCTGACAGATCCGCTTTCTGACATATCTATGTAGTCAGCGAGATCATTGAAGCAAACGTAAACAGTGCCGTTACTGATGCAGTCATCGATCTTCTCACTTCTTACTTCTTCGCCGCCGTAGTAGTACTTCATATTTCCACTGTCAGGCGGGGCATCGGGAGTGCGGTAGAATACCATAACAAATAAAACTCCGGCAATGACGAGCAAGATGAGGAGAACAATAAAGAAAACGAGAAATCTTCCACCGAATACTTTCATGTCTTCTTTTCTCTGCTGCTTACGTCGAGCCTTTTCGCGCTGCTTTTTTCTGAGCTGCATTTGCCTGTCGTATTCGATCTGCGCTTGTCTGCGAGCTTCCTCCTGACGAATTCGCTGTTGTTGTCTCAGACGAGCTTCGCGATCCGCAGGATTCTGTTGCCTGCGCGGATCATTCTGCGACGGGGGTCTGTTGCTTGGACGATTATTCATAAGACCTCCTGATATTTAAATATATTATTTTGTTTCGCAAACAATGAAAAATGGGCTTTCAGGGGAGTTGAGCATTCTGAACTGTGCGATGCTGTACTTGAATCTGGAGATTCCCGAGAAAAACTTGCAAAGCTCCTCGCCCTCAGCCGCACCTTCCGGGTGACCGGGATAAATTGCAACGAGAAGGATCGAGTTGTCCCCAAGCATACCGAGAGCTGACTCGACTGCGGGAAGCGTAGTCGAGCGCTGCGTGGTAACTTGTTTTTTTCCTGATCCGGGGAGGTAACCGAGGTTGAACATTCCCGCCTTGATGGGACCCTTGATGAACTCGGGAGCACGGTCGTGCGACGCGCAGATGAGTCTCCAGTTGTCAGGGCAGTTGTTCGAGCGAAGGTTGTTCTCAGTTGAGATCAGAGCCTTCTCCTGAATATCAAAAGCGGTCACAGAGCCTGTCGGACCGACGGTCTTGCTGAGAAAAACCGTATCATACCCGTTTCCCATAGTGAAGTCAACGGCTGTGTCACCTTCACCGAGATGGGCGAGTATGAATTTTTTCTGAAGTGAAAGAAGATCCACCATCTGTATCTCCTTAAATTAAATCTGAACTTTACCGTTAAAAGTTTGTGAGATCAAGGGATAAAGCCCTTGTGGGTTCTTATGGTGAAACCCTGAGTCGAGCTTACAAGCTCAGAACATTCAAGATGCCCGCGAGAATTCTCTATTTTTTGATTTTTCTTGCAATAAGAGAAATAGAAGGGAACTCGGTTTTGCAGATCAGCCGCGTGCCTTCTCGACAGCGAGATCAAACGCTGCGAGGTTGACCTCAAGTGCCTTTGCGGGAACGCAAGCCGCAACCGCATTTCTGAGGATCTCGTGATCGAATCCGAGAACGTCAGCTGCAAGTCCGATCAGAGCAACATTTGACGCCTTGATGTTTCCTGCTTCCTCAGCGATCGCCATACAGTCAAATGCACGAACGTCAACGCCAAGCGCCTTCATGTCGGATACGATCTCGTCGGGATATTCAGCCATGCCTGCGATAACAGGCATCGGATTGATCTGCTGTGTGGACGTAACGATAACACCGCCGTTCTTGAGATTGGGGAGCCAGCGTGCAGTTTCGAGAAGCTCAAAGCTGAGGATCACATCAGCGTCACCCTTGCAGATCACGGGAGAGTAAACTTCGTCGCCGAAACGAACATATGTAACAACAGATCCACCGCGCTGAGACATTCCGTGAACCTCGGAAACCTTAACGTCGCATCCGGAATCCATTGCTGCTTTGCCGAGAATTTTAGAAGCGAGAAGCGATCCCTGACCGCCTACGCCTACGATCATTATATTTTTTGACATTTTACATGCCTGCCTTTCTTGTTTTCGTGTTGATCCGTTTTGCTGTGGGATCAGAGAGCGCCGAATTTGCACATCTGAGAGCAGAGACCGCAGCCTACGCACATACTTTCGTCGATCTTAGCCTTCTTGCCGACGATGGAGATGCAGGGACATCCGATCTTCATACAGCTCTTGCATCCGATGCACTTGTCCTCATTTACCTTGATCGGAGGATTCTTCTTAACAGACTTAAGAAGAGCGCAGGGACGGCGGCAGATGATTACAGATACACAGTTTGCGGCTGTTTCTTCCTTGATAACCGCTTCGAGCGCGGAGAGGTCGTTTGGATCAACAGCGCGGATGTGATCGCGGGATACACCAAGGGATGCACAGATATCTTCAAGACAGAGATTCGGCGCAGGATTGCCCATAAGAGTCTTACCTGTAAGCGGGTTGTCCTGGTGACCTGTCATACCTGTGATGCTGTTGTCGAGGATAATATTTGTGGTGTTACCGCCATTGTAAACGACGTTTACAAGACCTGTCAGACCGCTGTGCATAAATGTTGAGTCACCGATAACGGAAACATACTTGTCCTCTTCACCGCGAACCTTAACTGTACCGTGGAGAGAAGAGATAGATGCGCCCATACAGTAAACTGAGTCGATTGCGTTTAAGGGAGCGACCGCGCCGAGAGTGTAGCATCCGATGTCGCCTGATACGCGGAGACCGAGCTTCTTCAGAGTGTAGAATACGCCTCTGTGAGGACATCCGGGGCAGAGAACCGGCGGACGACCGGGGATCTGTGCACCGATCTCACAGTAATCGGGCTCAATTCCGAGGAGCTTTTCACGGAGAAGTTCTTCAGAGTATTCTCCGCAGAGGGGAAGTACATCCTTGCCGATCACATTGATACCGAGAGAACGGCAGTGGTTTTCGATAACGGGATCAAGCTCTTCGATAACGATAACGGTTTCGTGAGAAGCCGCGAAATCTGCGATAAGCTTCTTCGGGAGGGGATTTACCATACCGAGCTTGAGAAAGTCAGCATCTTTGCCGAATGCTTCCTTAGCGTAGTTGTAGCAGTTACCCGCGGTTATGATACCGATATTTGAACCGTTGATCTCTGTTTTGTTAAGCTCTGTTGTTTCAGCAAATTCAGCGAGAGCTGCGAGATGCTCCTCAACAACGTAGTGACGCTTCTTTGCATTTGCAGGCATCATAACGTGCTTTGCGGGATCCTTTTCGTAAGGCTTGATATCGTGCTCAACTCGCTCGCTAAGCTCAACGGGAGAACGGCTGTGGCTGACTCTCGTTGTGAGGCGGAGAATTACAGGTGTATCGAACTGCTCACTGATTTCGTAAGCGATTTTTGCAAAATCTTTACATTCAGCGGAGTTTGCAGGCTCTACCATCGGGAGCTTTGCGGAGATCGCATAGTGACGTGAATCCTGTTCGTTCTGGGAAGAATGCATTCCGGGGTCGTCAGCAACACCGATGACAAATCCGCCGCCGATACCTGTGTAAGCGGTAACGAAAAGCGGGTCTGCAGCTACATTGAGACCAACGTGCTTCATGCCGCAGAACGCACGTCCGCCGCCGATGGCAGCACCGAGAGCAGCCTCAAATGCGACCTTTTCGTTAGGAGCCCATTCGGAGTAGATCTCGGGGTAGAGTGAGGTGTTTTCTGTGATTTCGGTACTCGGAGTACCGGGATAACTTGAGACGAATTTGACGCCTGCCTCATAAAGACCGCGGGCAACACTTTCGTTTCCGAGTAAAAGCTTTTTCATAGTCGTATGTATTATCCTTTCGGCTTAATTTTTTGAATCTAATCTTCTATATTATACTATAAATGTGCTTCTTTAGTCAATATGTGAGATGTTATTGTTTTCTGAATTCGTCGAAATCTTTTAAGGAATAACTCAAAATTCATGGGGATTAATACTTTTGCTTATTTACTTGAGAGATGATTTGAATAAAATGGTTGAAATCGGGACGAGACTGTGATAAAATGTAAATAAATAACAAAATGCTGACGGTGAAATATAATGAATAATACTCCTGATATGCAAGAGATCTTATCGAGGGTTGAATACCTTCGCCGCGAGATCAGAAGAAATGCAGATCTTTATTACAACAATGATGCTCCCGAAATTTCCGACTTTGAATATGACGCAATGTTTGAGGAACTGAAGCAGCTTGAGGCGAAATATCCTGAGCTTGATTCTCCCGCATCCCCGACTCATATTGTCGGCGGAAAAGCGTCGGAAAAGTTCGATAAAGTAACACATCCCGTGAAAATGGGAAGTTTGTCCGATGTTTTCTCTGAGGAGGAGCTTCTCGCTTTTGTTGACAGATGCAGGAACACTCTCATTGAGACGGGTGTTGAAGCGAAAGATATTATTTTCTCGGTTGAGCCGAAGATCGACGGCCTTTCGGTATCACTCACCTACAAGGATGGCAATCTTGTCCTCGGTGCAACGAGAGGTGACGGTACGGTTGGAGAAAACGTGACCGAGAATGTTATGACGATCAGCGGAATTCCTCACCACCTTGCAGATCGTCTTGATCTTACTGTGCGCGGCGAGGTGTATATGCCGCGTGAGGTCTTTGAAAAGCTCAACGAGTCAAAACTTGAGTCTGGTGAGAAGTTGTTCGCAAATCCGAGAAATGCCGCTGCAGGCTCTCTCAGACGCCTTGACGCACGTGAAACTGCCGCCGCGCACCTCGATATTTTTGTGTTTAACTATCAGGAGGGCTCTCTTTGGGAGGACGGCCACGAGCCCGAGGATCACGCTGAGACGATCGGACGAATCGGTGAGCTCGGATTCCATTCGATAAACATAGCCTGCCTCACATCTGACAGAGATGAAGTAGTCCGTGCTGTCCGCGAGATCGGGGAGAGAAGATCGTCATTGCCATACGATATTGACGGCGCGGTGGTTAAGATAAATTCACTTGCTCAGAGAAGAGTGCTCGGTGAGAATCCGTCAACTCCGAAGTGGGCGGCGGCATTCAAATATCCACCTGAGAAGAAGGAAACCAAGCTCATCACGATCGAGACGAACGTTGGACGTACAGGCGTGCTCACACCTCTTGCGATCCTTGAGCCTGTTACTCTTGCAGGAACGACCGTGTCCCGTGCGACACTTCACAACATCGACATTATCCGTGAACGCGACATCAGAATAGGAGATACTGTTATCGTCCAGAAGGCAGGCGATATTATCCCCGAGATCATAGCGTCAGTCCCGTCAAAGAGAAACGGAAGTGAGACTCCGTTTGAATTTCCCGAGAATTGTCCGTCGTGCGGCGAGCATCTCGTGTGGGATACCGATGACGGAGAAGAGGGCACGGGCGCACTAAGATGCCAGAACCCTGCGTGTCCCGCACAGCTTGAGAGGGGAATCATCCACTTTGCTTCAAGAGGGGCTATGAACATCGACGGTCTCGGTCCGTCTCTTGTGCGGCTTCTCATTGATGAAGGTCACATTAAAGATGCAGCAGATCTGTATTCGCTGAAAAAAGAGGATATTTCTGCCCTTCCGAGAATGGGTGATAAATCTGCTGACAATTTACTCGCGGCACTTGAAGCGTCAAAATCACGCGGCGCGGCGCATCTTCTCTACGCGCTTGGAATCAGACATACGGGAGAGGCGGCGTCCGAGGCTGTTATGGCACGGTTCCGTTCAATCGAGAAGCTGTTCGATGTCACCTCTGAGGAGCTCTCCGATATTCCCGATATAGGAGAGGTAACCGCTCGCACAATTACTGAATTTTTCGCACTTCCCGAGACGAAGATCATCGTTGACAAGCTGATCGCGGCAGGAGTTGAGACAAAGCTGCCCGAATCAGAGGACGGCGGAACGAGTGAGAAATTCGCAGGAATGACGTTCGTTCTCACGGGAACTCTGCCAAGCCTCACAAGAGGAGAAGCGAGCGAGATCATCAAAAAGAACGGTGGAAAAGCATCGGGAAGTGTCTCGAAGAAGACGACATACGTTCTCGCAGGTGAGGATGCGGGATCAAAGCTCACGAAAGCGAACGAGCTGGGAATCCCTGTCATCAGTGAAGAAGATTTTATGAAAATGCTGGAAGGTTGATTGAATGAAAACGGCTTTGATCGTTATATCTGTAATTGTAATTTTATTTTTGATCTTTGCGTTCGGCGGCGGTTATTATATGTACCGCTTCGCTATCCTTCGTTCGAAAAAGATGAATAATTATTGGGAAGAACCGCTCAAACCGCTTAAGTTTGCACCGCCGGAAATGCACGAGCAAATGAGAGAGGGCGAGAAATTCATAAAATCCCAAAAGCTTGAGAGGGTAAGTATTACATCATTTGACGGACTGAAGCTCGTGGGACACGTGTGCGACTGTGAGAATCCTCGCGCTGTAGTTATCCTTGTGCACGGATACAGATCGCACCCCGTGAACGATTTCAGCTGTGTTTATAAATTTTATAAACAAATGAACTTTGCAATGATAGCAATTGACCACCGTGCTCACGGACTCAGCGAAGGTAAACACATCGGATTTGGTGTGACCGAGAGTCACGACGTTGTTGATTGGGCGAAATATGCAGGTGAGAGATGGCGCGGAGTTCCCGTTGTACTCGACGGTGTGTCGATGGGCGGAGCTACCGTTATGATGGGAGGCGAGATCGGTTATCCCGATAATGTCCGCGCGATCATCGCCGATTGCGGTTACACGACACCGGGGGCGATCTGCAAAAAGGTTCTGAAGCAGTGGTTCCACCTTCCGCCGTTCCCGCTTTATTACACCGCGAAAATGTTCGTGAAGCTTTTTGCGAAATACGATCTCGACGGAGCGTCGTCAACAAAGGCACTCGAGAAGATCAAGGAGCAGGGGATCCCCGTCCTTATAGCTCACGGAAAAGCGGACGATTTTGTTCCGTGCAGTATGAGCGAAGAAAATATGAAGGTATTCGCGGACGGAGAAGCGGAATTTGTTTTATCGGAGGAAGCGCCTCACGGTATGGCTTTCTTCTACAGCCACGATGAGTATATACAGGCGATACACAGACTGTTTACCAAGGCGGGAATAGATGTTCCCGAAATAGAATAATATGTTTTTTACAGAACACATCAGAGAAAGGTACAGTAAAGATATGGGAGTCAGATTGATTGAAAACTGCAGGCTTACGGGAAAGATCATCGTATCCCCTCGCGCGTGGGAATACGAAAGAGAAGCGGGAATACTTCTGAAGAATGTATTTGAGACGATGACACAGAATGAAGCTCGGCTGACATTTGAGGCTGAGGGCGGTGTAATAATCATTGGCTCCGCTATGTTTTTCTACGGCGAGAGACAGAGAGAATATTCGGCTGACGAATACTCCTGGTACACCAAAAACGCCAAGGTATTTATCGACGGAGGAGAGCGCGGTCTCGCTTGTGCGGTACGCGATTTTCTCGAGTCGATCGGCTGTCTGATGGGAGTGGACGGGGTGGAAAAAATCCCCCTGTTTTGCGATCTCGGCATTCCCGAAAAAGAGTGAATTATTGCATTTTTCGAGTTAATTTATTATATTTTATATTGGATGTTGATATTTGATAAATCGGCAGTTTTCCACAGGTTTTGAGCCAAAAACGGTCAAAAACAGCGTTTTACGCTTGAAAACTGTCGAGTTTTGAACAGGCTGTGGAAAACTTTGTTGAAAAGTTAACCTTATTTGTCGAAAAACTTATGAAAAATTAAAAAAGATCCGAGCCTCATTTTGAGTGAATGTGACTCGGATTTTTTTAGTTATTTTTTGTGCTTTTTATAAGACTCAATGTAGAGCTCTTCAAGCTGTTTTGTCATAGCTTTCGCTGTGAATTTTTTGTCATACATCTCTCTTGCACCGACTGAAAGTGAACGAAGAGCTGCTCGGTCACCGATCAATTCGATGATCTTCTCAGCCATTGCCGCGGAGTTTTTCTCGGGCACGATATAGCCGTTCACGCCGTCTGTTATCATATACGGATTTCCTCCGTAGTCGGTTGCGATTGCAGGAACTGAAAGGCTCATACCTTCGGATAGCGCGAGGCACGAGGTCTCAGTACCCCACGAGCAGTTGAGATTGAGATCCATAATGTTGTAGTACGGTGCGACGTCATCGACAAATCCCGTGAAGATCACTTTGTCCGCGATCCCAAGATCTGATGCTTGCTTTTTCAGCGACTCCTCACACGAACCGCATCCGATGATGAGGAACACGGTGTCGGGATGAGAGGTGATTACTGTTTTTGCACTGTCAAGGAGATACGAGTGACCCTTGTAATCTTCGAGGCGTGCAGAGATCCCGCAGACAAAGGTGCTCTCAGAGATGCCGAGCTTTTCCTTCAGCGCGGACTTTTCGCTCTCTGAGATACGACGCATCTCGTCAACTCCGTTGATGATCACCGTGATCTTTGCGGGATCAACTCCGGTGTCGGTGAGATTGTCAGCCGCCGCCTGAGCAACAGCGACAATGTCGGTGGCAAGGGTGTTGTTCACAAATCCGTTGATCTGACGTCCCGGAAAAGTCGTGAGCTTTTTTGACGGCTTGAACGCCGAGTGGCGTGTGTAGAATCTGCACGGAACGCCGCAGAGAAATGCCGCAAGCTTTCCCGAGAACGCGGAATGAGTGTGAACTATATCGGGCTTCCACTCTTTGATTATCTTCTGTATCTCGCGGGTGGCTTTCATATCGAAGCTCTTGTCACGCCCGCCGTCGATTTCAAGTACCTCGTAACCCGCATCCGTAATGTGCGGCTTCAGCTGTGAATCCCGAGGCAGAATTACTTTTATATCGAACACAGATCGGTCGAAATTGTGCAGGTAATTCACAAGCAGACGTCCTGCGCCGCCGATATTGGAATCTGAGAGAATATTCAGTACTTTTATCATGCCGATTCCTTTCCTGTTTTTTTTCTGAGCATTCCTGCGAACATTTTTATCTCGTCACTTCTGAGAACAGCGGTCAGAGCTGCGTAAACTATTACTCCTGCCGCGACAGAGATGACGAAGCTGAGGGCGCGTCCGAGGTCAGACGTCAATTCGCTGACGAAAAATACAGCGGCACCCATGAGAAGCGCGGATACAAGAGATTTTGTGAGATCCTTGTAGTCACCAATCGAAAACGAAATGAGCTTTTTACGATAAGCGAAAACAAGGTTGATTATCATGTTTACCCCTGCCGATACGCCCGATATGAGTGCGATTCCGCCGATTCCGAGACGTGAGCCGAGCACGACGATCACGATCACGTTGAACGTCATAGAAATGACTGACGAGATCATCGGTATTTTCATTTTTTCAACGGCAAAGAACGCTTTTGTCAGCACCTCGGAGATTGCCGCAAACACCATTCCTACAGCGTAGAAGCGGAGTGCTTCTGCTGTGATCAGCGTGTCTGATGAATTGAATGTGCCGTTTTCGTAGATCAGCGAAACGAAGCTCTCCGAGAGAGAGGCAACACCGACCGAGATCGGCATAATGATGAATGCAAGTGTTTTGATCGACGTGCGTGTGAGACGATCGTTTTCGTCACTGAGTCCCGATGCTGCCGCGCGGGAAAAATACGGGAACAGAAGATTTGTTGCAACAAATGAGAAAAGACCTACAATGATCGTGTAAAGGCGGTTTCCGTAGCCGAGTGCTGTGATCGCACGTCCGCCGTCAATGCCCGACGCCAGCCGCGTATTGATAAGATTGCAGACGGGGGTAGTCCATGTCGCAATTAGTATCGGGAGAGTGTTTTTTGCGGCTCTGAGGACTTCAGGCGAGTTCACGGGGGATTTTATGCTGTACTTGAAGCCCTTTTTGATGACGGAAGGTATTTGTACAGCCGCTTGAGCTCCCCAGCCGATCAGCATTGCCCACGAGAGTCCTTTTACGCCGAATCTGTCACCGAGCGTGAGCAGATACCCTATCATTATCAGATTTGAAACAAGGCTGATGAGTGCAGGGATATTGTATTCTCCCTCAGATTGCAGGAATCCGACGAATGAGAACGCCAGCCCGACAAAAATGACCATCGGGAACATTATCCGAGTCAGCTCTGAGGCGAGGAGTGCGGTACTTTCGTTCAGCTCGGGGGCGATCAATGATACAAGTGGTCCGCTGAAAACGCATCCGAGAACTGACAATGATACTGTGATCAAGAGGATCATATTCACATAAGACGATGCGAACGAGAGCGCGTCTTTTTTGTTTTTTTCGACAGCGATCCTGTTGTATACGGGGATGAATGCAGACGTTACCACACCGCCGAGAATGAAATCAAATACTGTGATCGGCAGCTTTGATGCAGTCTCATACGCGATTGCGGCGTCAGTCGTTCCGTAAGATGCGGCGATCATCATATCCCGAACGAGTCCGAGAACTTTTGAGAGGAGAATGATGATACCCATAATCAAAGCGGACTTGGCAAGGCCGTTTTTTGTGTTTGTATTTTTCATATTTTCCGGAAAATTGATTTTGTATATCCTATTCTTAGGATACCATATTGTTTCCTTTTTATGATAAAGCTAATCCGGCAAGCTGCGCGGAATTTTTGCGCCGGATATGCTGTGCCGGATTAATGATTACTGTTTTGATGAAATTGTTTTGGATCAGCCGAGCTTAGCGATAGCCGCTTTGATACTCTCGAGCTTTTCCTTGTACTTTTCGAGCTTTGCTTTTTCAGCGTCAACAACTGCTGCGGGAGCGCGTGAAACAAATCCTTCGTTTGCAAGCTTACCTTCAGCTCTCTTGATCTCACCTTCAACAGTTGTGAGTTCTCCCTGAAGTCTCTTTCTTTCAGCTTCAAAGTCAACCATATCTGCGAGAGGAATGTGGATCGTTGCGGAGTCTGTGATAATTCTTACAGCTGTGTCGTCGTCATAAGAGTCAACGATCTCAACGGAAGATGCGGACGCGAGCTTTTCGAAAAACGCTGAGCTTGATGCGAATGCGTCAGCATACTTTGTTTCAATGAATACCTTTGCCTTGCGAGAGGGAACAACGCCCATTTCAGCACGGCGTACGCGGATCGCGCGGATAGCGTCGAGAACCTTTTCCATATCAGCGGCAGCATCGGTGAATACGAGAGAGTCTGTGTATTCGGGATACTTGTCGATCATGATGCTCTCGTCAACTCCCGGGAGTCCCTGGAAGATCTCTTCTGTGATGAAGGGCATAAAGGGATGCAGGAGCTTGAGTGTTTCGCGGAGAACGTATGCGAGTACGTTCTGAGCCGCTTCGCCTCTTTCGCCGCCTGCTGCAACGGAGGGCTTGGAGAGCTCAATGTACCAGTCGCAGTAGATATCCCAGATGAAATCGTAGATTGCGGAGAGGGCAACGCCGATCTCGTACTTGTCGAGGTTGTATGTTACGCTCTGAACACATTCTTCAAATTTTGTGAGGATCCACTTGTCTTCCGCAGCGAGACGATCTGCTTCGGGAAGCTTGATCTCGTCGATCGTGAGGTTCATCATTACGAAACGGGCAGCATTCCAGAGCTTGTTTGCAAAGTTGCGGGCAGCCTCGATCTTCTCGTCGGAGAAACGCATATCGTTTCCGGGGCTGTTACCTGTTGCGAGAGCAAATCTGAGGGCGTCAGCACCGTATTTTTCGATGATCTCAAGGGGATCAATACCGTTGCCGAGGGATTTCGACATTTTTCTACCCTGAGCGTCACGAACAAGACCGTGAATGAGAACGGTATCGAAGGGGATCTGATCTGTGTATTCAAGAGCAGAGAAGATCATTCTTGATACCCAGAAGGTGATGATATCGTAACCTGTTACGAGAGTGTTTGTGGGATAGAAGTACTTCAGGTCTTCTGTTTCATCAGGCCATCCGAGAGTTGAGAAGGGCCAGAGAGCAGAGGAGAACCAGGTGTCAAGTGTATCTTCATCCTGAGTCATATGACCGCCGCACTTCGGGCAAACGGAGATACCGTTTTCGTCAGATGAAACTTCAGTATGACCGCACTCGTCGCAGTAGAATGCGGGGATTCTGTGACCCCACCAAAGCTGACGGGAGATACACCAGTCCTGAGTGTTTTCCATCCAGTGGAAGTAATTTTTGTCGAATCTTTCGGGAACGAACTTGATTCTTCCGTCGCGTACAGCTTCAACAGCGGGCTTTGCGAGGGGTTCCATACGAACGAACCACTGGAGACTTACCATAGGCTCGATCGTTGTACCGCAGCGGTAGCAAGTACCGACTTCGTGGTTGAGGTCTTCGATCTCAGCGAGGTATCCGCCTGCTTTGAGGTCTTCGAGGATCGCCTTGCGCGCCTCGTATCTGTCCATACCCGCATACTTCGGATAATTGTCGGTGATCTTAGCGTCATCAGTGAGAACAACTTCCATCGGGAGATGGCAGCGGCGTCCTACTTCGAAGTCGTTCGGGTCGTGTGCGGGAGTGATCTTTACGCATCCTGTACCCTTATCGAGCTGAGCGTGTTCGTCTGCAACGATCGGGATTCTTCTGCCTACGAGAGGAAGAACAACGTACTGACCGATCATATGCTTGTATCTTTCATCGTTCGGGTTTACAGCAACGGCTGTGTCTCCGAGGAGAGTTTCGGGACGGGTAGTAGCAACCTCAACATATCCGCCGCCACCTACGAGGGGATAACGGATGTGCCAGAAATGTCCCTGCTGTTCCTCATAATCAACTTCCGCATTGGAGATCGAGGTCTTGCAGTGAGGACACCAGTTGATGATTCTTTCACCGCGGTAGATGAGTCCCATGTCGTAGAGACGCTTAAATACTTCACGAACTGCTCTGCTGCATCCTTCATCGAGAGTGAATCTCTCTCTTGACCAGTCGCAGGATGAGCCCATTTTCTTGAGCTGCTCAATGATTCTGCCGCCGTACTGCTTTTTCCAATCCCAAGCGCGAACGAGGAACTGGTCACGTCCGAGGTCTTCTTTTGTGAGACCTTCATTACGCATAGCTTCAACTATCTTCGCTTCTGTTGCGATAGATGCGTGGTCTGTTCCGGGAACCCAGAGGGTGCAGAAGCCCTTCATTCTCTTATAGCGGATGAGAATATCCTGAAGAGTATTATCAAGAGCGTGACCCATGTGGAGCTGACCGGTGATATTCGGCGGGGGAATTACTATAGAATAGTGCTGTTTTGAATGGTCGATTTCGGGGGTAAAGAGTTTTTTGTCACACCATTCGCCATACAATCTTTCCTCAAATTCGGAAGGCGAATAGGTCTTTGGGAGTTCCTTTTTCACTTTATCAGATTCCTTTCGGTTGATTTACATTTTAATAAAAATAAAAAATCCTGTCTGAAAAGACAGGACGAGAGAATCGCGGTACCACCTGTATTCATCCCACAGGGATGCACTCGGGACTCCTTGTAACGTGGGAGATACGTCGGGAATTACTGAGGAAAAACCTGTTCACGCCCGAGGCTCAGGGACTACTTCGGCTGATTTAAGTCACGGTGATCTCACCATCCACCGCTCTCTGCGGACTGTCGTCGGCTTACTACTTCCCATCACAGCTTTTCGGTATTTTTTTGTACATTACATTATATCACGTTTGGTTTGGGTTGTCAAGAGGTTTTGTTCCGCTTACAGCGGTGGATGTTTTTTAGTCTCACTTACAGGGGGTATGATTCGTGCGGATCGCACGTAGGATTTGTCCTAACTCACCGAAGGTGAGTGGGTGGTGTGCACGACTATCAAATACGATTTCGCTGAAATCAGAAGTTTCTTGGTCCTGTGCGGACGGCACACAAGGACTCTCGTGCCGAGCCCTTGTGAATCCCGGCACTCAAAGAGGGGGCACTCCGCACACCCCCTCTTTAAGAATTCTCCCCTATTGGTGTAAACTTTTAGTATAACCTCATCGACGCGGCAGATATTAGCCGCGTCTCGATTTACAGTATTTCTTTATTTTAGGGGGGATTCTTAAGGGGGGATGTGGCTTGTCACCCCCGCTTAAGCGGCTGGATTCATAAGGACCTGCCGCCAAGGTCCTTGTGTGCCGTCCGCACAGGAC
>SVUC01000056.1 GCA_015063455.1 Oscillospiraceae bacterium | reverse complement strand
TCCTCTCGGAGTGTCAACAACGTTTCCGATCTTTACTCAGGATATGCTCGCTGAAGCAGGTCTTACAGAGGAAGAGATCGGAAACGTTGTTGACACTCCGAGAGGAGTCGAGGGCGTTCTTGTCGGAATCTCTCTCAGACAGCTTTCGTCAGACAGAACTCAGTATAAGGTATCCTCCAGAGCGAATGCCGACATCGACTGCGCTGCTGTTTGCGCTGAGTTCGGCGGCGGAGGCCATACAAGAGCCGCAGGCTGCACGATTGCGGCAAATTCTCCCGAAGAAGCACTGTCGATGATGGCAGATGCATTCGGTAAAGCGGTACAAAATTACAAAAAATAAAACAAAAAATAACCATCATCTAAGGTACGGTCAATAAAATGGCAAATAATCAACCGGACACCGTTACATCAGGTGTACTGATAGTAAATAAACACGCAGGTGTTACATCTCACAGAATAATCTCAATATGCAGACGAATGTTCAATACACGACAGGTAGGACATACGGGAACTCTTGATCCTATGGCAACAGGTGTTCTTCCGATCCTCATCGGACGTGCCGTTAAGGCATCTGATTATCTTATGATGCACGACAAGGAATACGTCTGCGAGATGAAGCTCGGTCTTACTACCGATACAGAGGACATAACGGGCGAGGTATTATCTCAGTCGGACAAGATTCCTTCAGAGGATGAGGTGATGGCTGTCATTTCATCTTTCGTGGGTAAGCTGAAGCAGATCCCCCCTATGTACTCGGCTGTAAAGGTCGGCGGCAGAAAGCTTATTGATATCGCAAGAGAGGGCGGCGAGATCGAGAGAGAGGCACGTGACGTGGAGATATACGCAATCGAGCCGAAAAAGATCTCTGAGGACACATATTCTATGCGGGTCGAGTGTTCAAAAGGAACGTATATCCGCACACTTTGCTCCGATATCGGAAAGACTCTCGGGTGCGGTGCGGTAATGTCATCCCTTGTCAGAACACGGACAGGCTCTTTCACGCTCGATAAGGCTGTGTCGATCGAGGAGCTTGACAATATGTCTTCCGAGGAAAGAATGGAGCTGCCGATTCCTGTCGAGTCACTGTTCGAGGAGCTTCCTCTTGTCAATGTGTCTGACTTTTACGCAAAGCTCGTCCGCGGCGGGACAAACCTTTATCAGAAAAAATTAAAGGTCAGCATTGAAGACGGTCAGCTGTGCAGAATTCGGCAGAGGGGTGTGTTTATCGCGCTCGGACGCGGAGATACCGTTGACGGAGAGGCTGTTATCAGACCTGAGAAGCTGTTTGTGATCGATCCGCCCGCACAATCTGCAGAAAAACAGTGACAACGGACGGATAGAGTTAATTATTTGTAAATAATATCGTGTGTTTTGAAAAAAACACTCAGATTGTGGTATAATAAAATAATCGCATCAATTAACTAAGTGAAGTAAACAATGAAATTATCAGAAACTTTCGATAAAAATTATTTGTCCAAGGTTGCCTTGTATCTGCTTACTGCGGTCGCAGCACTTGGTGCGATAATTTATATGGCGTATCACCTTATCGACAGATTTTCTCCCGGTCTTGAACTGATCGACGCAAAGCCGAAGACAATAACTCAGGTGATCTCGGCTGATGCATATATAATGCGTGATGAAGAGCCTGTATATTCGAGAAACTTCGTGACAGGCAGCGTCGTTCCGCTTGTCAGTAACGGTGAGAAATTGTCTGTGAATCAGAAGATCGCAGATGTTTATTCAAATGTTTCTCCCGATACGGAAGCCAGACTTTCGGAGATCAACGAGCTGATCGCACTTTTGCAGAAAAGTGTAGACTCGGACAGAACAGTTCAGTCGCCTGCCGGTATGGACAGCGCAATTTTTGATACGGTATTTGATATTCGTTCTTTGTGTGAATCGGGGGATTATGCAGAGGTCCTGTCAATGAAGACATCTCTTCTTCTCGATATAAAAGAACGTAATATTCTGACGGGAAGCGGTGCATCGCTCTCATCTCAGATAACAAAGCTTGAGGCGGAAAAAGCGTCTCTGAAATCTCAGCTCGGCGCAAATCTCGGAAGTGTTTATTCGGAGTCAACCGGATATTACTTTGAGGAATACGACGGTTACGGGAATATTTTTTCGTCTGAAAACGTAGATACTCTGACGTTTGACGATTTTGTCCAGATGTCTTCGTCTGAAGCTGAAAACGTAAATGTAAGCTGTGTAGGTTCCATGGTACACGATTTCAGATGGTATATCGCTTGCTTTATGAAAAAAACAGATGCCGCTTCGCTTGTCGACAAATATTCTTGTGATGTGACATTTGCTTACAGCGATAAAACTTTGAGTATGGAGCTTTACAGGATCATCCCTCAGACTCCGGGAGATAATGCAGTTGTTATCTTTCAATGTGAAGTAATGCCGGAGAATTTTGACTATACACGTATGCAGCCTGTTGAAATATCGTCGGTTGAATACACGGGATTTGAAGTGCCGATCGAAGCAGTCCGCGTTGTGAGCGGATTTGAAGGAGTATACATCCTTGATGAAGTTACGGTCGAATTCCGTCGTATCAACATAATCTACGAGGGCGACGGGTATGTGATCTGCACCGGTGACCCTGATGAAGAGATCCCCGTTTCAGAGGAAGACAAGGTTGATGTGAACGACGAGCTCTATCCGTGGATCAAGCAAAACGATATAATCGTTGTAAGCGGAACGGAGCTTTATTCGGGAAAAGTAATCGGATGATATCCGAAAACTGCTCAGGAGTTAAAATATGACACCACGCCAGATCGAGCTGCGCGACAATTACCTGCGTACGCTTGAAAGAATAGAAGCTGCAAGGGCGAGAAGAGGAGAAGGAAAACCTGTTACTCTCCTTGCTGCTATAAAAACTGTTCCTGCAGAGGATGTGCGTTTTCTCGTTGAAAACTTCGGACTCAAGGTTTGCGGCGAGAATCACGCCCAGGAGTTCAGAGACAGGTATGACGAGCTTACATCTGTCGGTGCGAGAATGGATTTCATCGGACATCTGCAGACAAACAAAGTCAAATACATTGCGGGAAAAGCATCTCTCATCCACTCACTTGACTCACTGAAGCTTGCTGAGGAGATCGACTTGAGATGCAAAAAACTCGGTACAACGCAGGATGTTCTCATTGAAGTGAACATCGGAGAAGAGGAGTCAAAGTCGGGAGTCAGTCCCGAGGATTTCGCTCGTTTTACGGAAGAGATTTCCGCTTTTGAAACGCTGAAAGTCCGCGGAATGATGACAATGGCACCAAAATGTACAGAAATTGACGATTTTCGAAGATATTTTCGAAAATCTTACGCAATATTCCTTGACTTTTTTGCAAAAAAATCGCATAATATAAGAGAGGCTGTTTTATCTATGGGAATGAGCGACAGCTTCGAATGTGCGATTGAAGAAGGATCTGACATAGTTCGCGTCGGAAGCGCAATATTCGGATCCCGCATTTATAAGTGACAGCCCGCCTCGATACTTTTGTATCAACGGCTGAAAATATATAAAATATTAAATTAGTTTATTATCCTGCCGAACAGGCAGAATGGAGGATTTATATGGGACTCATGGATCGAATCAAAAAGGTAACCGGTACTAACGACAACTACGACGATTCTTACGACGACGATTACTACGGTGGCTTTGACGAATACGATGACGTTATGGACGACAGCGATGTTCAGATGTCATCTGCTCAGCCTCAGGGAATGAATTCTCAGATGTCGATGGGCGCGCAGATGGGTGGTATCAGCCTTTCAGGTTCAAATATCAAGATGCAGGTTGTTCGTCCTAAGAATTATGACAGCGACACAACATCCCAGATCGCAAATCATCTTCTCAACAAGTGCACAGTAGTTCTCAACCTCGAGAACACAAACAAGGAAACATCTCGCAGACTTATCGACTTCCTTACAGGTGTTGCTTATTCTATCGGCGGCGACCTCAAGAAGATCGCTACTAATGCGTATGTTATTACTCCTTCCAACGTTGACGTTGAGAATGCTCAGATCAAGACAACTGCAGCTCGTCCTGAACCCCAGCGTGAAGTAAACGAAGTTCCCGTTGACGATTTCGGAGATTTTAACTGATCTTTCAGTTGAGTTGAATCTGCAAACTACATACACAAACGTAAAGCTGAAGTCGGTTTGACGGTCAGGTTTTGTTTGTGTACCCAAAATCGAATTTGCGGTGATTTTTTCTTTGATAATTCCGGAGTGATTCGGATATATTTAGGATATACTTATAATTTATAATAGAGCTATACCAAAAGGTGTAGCTCGGGTTTTTTATACTGACATTTGCGGAGGATAATGTGTACCAATTAGTTTATGTTGTTACAACGACGGTAAAATGCCTGATCGGACTGCTTCAATTTCTTATGCTGATCCGTGCGATACTCAGTTGGATACCGATGGATGAAGATAATAAGATAAACACGTTTCTGTACGCGGTAACTGAGCCTGTTATCATGCCGGTCAGAATGATTATTGAAAGATTCGGTTGGTTTGAGGGATTGCCGATCGATATGTCGTTTTTTATCACATTTATACTCCTATCAATTCTTGAAATGTTTCTTTGAGAAACATATTTAACGCAGAAATGAAGAACAGTGACAACAATTTCAGCCTTGCGAGAGCAATGGATCTGTACCGTGAATCTGAATATTCGGTAGCGGTAAGCGATTTTTTGACTCCCGGTGAGAAAATAACAGTTTATAAAGACCTCACAGCCCGTATCGGCAACGGAATATCCGGATGCTTCTTCTGGGGCGGATGCCGTGGTACAGAAAGGTGTGCCGCGGTTTTTTTGCCTGAATGGTATTTGCCTGATGGCGCTCCTATCCATTCTATGCCCTCAGACGATGCGAGGACGGACTTTTTTGCAGAATACCTTGCGATGCATCCCGAGATCTCAGAGAAAATACCGCTGAGAGGAATCAAGATCAGCGGAAGCGGATTCAGAACTCTCTCTCACCGTGATTTTATGGGTGGTATTTTGTCTCTCGGTGTCAGCAGATCTGTTGTAGGGGACATTGCGGTAATATCCGAATCAGAAGCTTTTGTGATCGTACACGAAAGGATCGCTGCATATATTGACAGTGAGCTTACGAAAATCGGAAGAGATGGAGTAAAAACAGAGATCGTCCCGCTTGATCCGATGTATATGATCCCCAGAAGATATTCCGAAGAGGTTATCACCGTATCATCGCCGCGTCTTGACGGGATCGTTAAAGCGATAACGGGAAAGTCGAGAGAAACAGCGGCTGATATGGTTCGCTCAGGTCTTGTTGAGCTTTCCTACGAGCAGACAGATAATGTTTCTGCAGTGGTAAGGGCGGGAGATATACTCAGTATCAGAGGATTTGGCAAGTATGTTGTCGGGGATACTACAGGTGAGACAAAAAGCGGACGCTTGAAGATAAAAATGAAAAAGTATGTATGAATTTACTTGAAGGGAGAAAAGGATAAATATGGCAAAAGATTTCACAAACAAAACCTTTCAGAAAATACTGAGAGGATACGTACCCGAGGAAGTTGACGAATACATTGCATATATTAACGAAGAATTCCGTAAGCTTGAGAGAGCTAAGAATGACAGCGACAGAAAGCTTGCTCTCGCTCTTACAAAGCTTGATGAGCTGAACTCGAAGTTTGACGTGGATTTTTCCGACAAGCTCAAAAAGGCCGAAGCGGATGCCGCAAAGATCATCGCTGACGCTGAGGCTAAGGCTGAAGGAATTGCCCGTGATGCAAAGGCAAAATTAGCTGAGGAAGCAAAGCTCGCGGCTATCGAGAGTGCGGAGAGAGCTGGTCATATTATCGACGAAGCAAACGAAGAAGCAGAGAAGATAAAAGCTCAGTCGGATAAGCTGTATTCCGCATCCTGCGATATGTATGATGAGGTGTGCACGTTCAGAGATTCCTTGTTCGAGCTTTACAATACTCACATCGAGTCAATCGAGGAGATCGCAAAAAGCGCCGGAAAATACATAAAGAATGTAGACCTTTGCTACGGTCACGATGAAAATTCGGAGACGGCTGAAGAAGTTGCTGCTTTCGCCGGAGCGGACGAAGGTTCTCTTGATGATACGTTTGCTGATGATTCCGAAGAGATCGAAGACGTATCTGATGATTATGATGATATCGAAGAAATCACGGAAGAGATCCTGGAAGAAGAGGCTTTTGACACCGATGAGGAAATGATCGGTGAGACCGATTACACAGAAGATGAGCCCGAGTTGATTGATGAAGAATATTCGGAAGAGGATGAATCGGACATAACAGACGATATTGACGGCATTATCGAAGATCCTTCTCCTCAGAAGAAAGACAAATCTTTTGACGAAGAGATCACAAGCCGTCTTATGCAGCTTCTTGCCGAGACAAATCAGGGAGATGATGAGAGTGACGAATTCGATGAGTTCGACGATGAAGATGATTCGGTCGAGGATGTCACACGTGAATTGAATCTCGGTGGAATAAGACAAGCAGGTGCCGGCAGCACAACTTTCATTGATATCGCGGATTATGCTGACGAAGAAGATTTCGAGGAGCTTCCGAGTGACGAATATGCAGACGAGGACTTCGAGGAGCTTCCCGCTGAGGAGGGATACTCGGATGATTTTGATGATTTCAGTGACTTCGATGAGGTAGGACACGGATTTGGCAATATAGATGCACTTTTCACAAAAGAAGAGAAGAGTGAAAATATGTCTCTTACTGATGAGTTTGATATCGTGTTTTCAAATAATGACAGCAAAAAGAACGTTGATGAAATACGCCGTCAGCCCACAGTAGCTCCCGAAGAGCCGAAGAAAAAGAAAAAACACATGAAATTTTAATCCTAAGGAATTGATAAAATGATTTTTTGCATTGCAGTGATAATTCTCTCGGTTGCGGCAGATCAGATCAGCAAATATCTTGCTGTGAAATATCTCTCCGATATATCTACTCTGCCGATAATCAAGGATGTTTTCCATTTCACATACGTTGAGAATCGCGGAGCCGCATTCGGAATGCTCTCGAATCACCGTTGGGTATTTATGATCATGTCCGTCTGCGGAATCGCGCTTATGATCGTGTGGCTCGCAAAAGAAAAGCCGAAGAACAGGTGGATCAGAGCTGCAGTATCTCTTGTCATCGGCGGCGGCATCGGAAATATGATCGACCGCTTGTTTGTCGGATATGTTGTGGATTTTATCGACTGCAGATTTATTGACTTTTACGTTTTCAATATAGCAGACTCATGCGTGTGCGTCGGATGTGCGTTGTTTGTTGTTGCTGTGCTTGTATCGGAAGCAAAAGAGGCAAAACTGAAAAAAATGGCCGGTGCAGGAGACGATTGTATAGGTATTATCGAGACAGCTGACAAAGACGGACAGGCTGACGGCTCCGATGAAGAATAACGGATATGACTGAAATGAATGAAAAAAACGTTTTTGCCGCAGAAGACGAGATCTTACCCGATGAGTCACCCGATGTTTTGAGCTTTTGTGCGGAGGAGGACGGAGAACGTCTCGATTCTTTCGTTGCAAGAAACGCAAATATTTCGCGATCACAGGCTCAGCGGCTGATCGAGATGGGAAACGTTACGATCGGCGGAAAGACAGCGGCAAAAAACAGTAAGCTGAAAAAAGGCGATATCGCGGAGCTGATATTCCCCGAAAACGAGGATTGCGATGCAAAGCCCGAGAATATTCCGCTTGAGGTTGTTTATGAGGACGGCGACATTATCATCGTAAACAAGCCGTGCGGAATGGTAGTTCATCCTGCTCCCGGACACTCAAGCGGTACTCTTGTCAATGCTCTTATGTATCACTGCGGGGATTCTCTTTCGGGAATCGGAGGGGTGAACCGTCCGGGGATCGTGCACAGAATCGACAGAGACACATCCGGACTTATATGTGCGGCCAAAAATGACAGCGCGCATCTGTCACTCGCTGCACAGCTTCAGGATCACACAATGCACCGCGAGTACCGAATGATCGTTGTAGGAAACCTCAAGGAGGACAGCGGAACAGTTGATGCACCGATCGGACGTCATCCGACTGACCGCAAAAAAATGGCTGTAATAAAAGGGTCAGACAAAAGATCCAGATATGCGGTGACGCATTGGAGGACTCTCGAGAGGTTTTCAGGATTCACATATGCAGAGGCGGTACTCGAGACGGGAAGGACGCATCAGATACGTGTGCATATGGCGTACAGTGGTCACCCGCTTATGGGAGATACCGTATACGGCGGTGGACACACAACGTTTGAAAAGCACAACGCTCCCTTGATCGACGGACAGATGCTTCACGCAACAGCATTGATCCTCAATCACCCGCGAACAGGGGAGAAAATGAGATTTGAGACGCCTCTTCCCGAAAATTTTACGGAAATACTCGAAAAATTAAGACGAATGAATCAATAAAACAGTTTTTTGCAGTTTTAATCAAAGAGAAATTATGGACGGATTAACATACACGAGAATTGTGTCTGAAGACGATTGTGACATTCGCGCGCTCTCGCGGATATTTCAAATACCAAGCGTGTCACAGTTTATAAGTATCAGCGATAATTATTTCCATTACGTAACGAATACCGAGAACGTGTATTTCTACAAAATTTATGAAAATAAGAGACTGATAGGTACAATTCATCTCGAAAAGTATGACGATCTGCTCTATATGAGTATTTTGATATTTCCCGAGTTTCAGAAAATGGGATTTGCATCCAAAGTAATCAAAGATATTCAAAATGACATTTTTAGACTCAATTATAAAAGAATTGAGATTTCGGTTGATGAAAGAAATGTTGCATCAAGAAAACTCTTTGAAAATGCAGGATTTTCATTCGTATCAAAAGAAGATGAACTTATGATTTTTGTTTACGAAAAACAAAAGACTGATAAAAGGATTTCTCAACAAAACAATCCCCGACAGATCTGAAAATCTATCGGGGATTTGTAGTTTTTATGAGAGATGTACGCGGGATTTTACATAATATCGGAGATCAGCCTGTCAATTGGCTTGTCGTCATTTGAAAACTCGTGTTTCCCGCTGAATACCATAAAATCTATCCAATCTGTTCCGACACTCGCTTTGGAGCAGTATTTTTTTACAATTTCAAATGATTCGATTCCGAACGCAGGATTGAAAAGCTCATCATTATCAGCTATTTGAATTGAAAGATGCCGCGGATATACAAGACACGCGACCTCTGCGTCATCAAACATATTTGCTTGATTGAACCATGTCCAGTCATCATACAATTTATGATCTCGTTTGTTGAAATAACAGCTTGATACAGCGGATTTGATACGTGTATCTGCTGCCGCCATAAAGAGAGTGAAGAATCCGCCGTAGGAAAGTCCGACCATTCCGAAATTGCTTACATAATCCTGCTTTTCGAAATAATCGAGGATCCTCATAATTCCGTACATCTCGAGAGCTGTAATTGAGCCTCCCAATCTCTTCAATCTGAGATCAACTGTGACTCTGTCGAACGGAACTTCGTGCTCGCCTGCAGACCATATCAAAAGCTGCGGGGCAAATACGTGGACACCACGGCAAGCAACACGTTCAAGCATATGGTTGTAATTTCCGGTGTAGTTGTAGAAATTTGCAATAGCCTCGGGAGTTCCTACGCCGCCGTGCTGAACGATCACAAGAGGTTTCTTCTCATCGTTCTTGAGCTTGAAGAAAAGTCCGCTCATTTTCACACCGTCGATTATTGTAAAGCTCATTCGGTATACAATGTGGTCGTTCTCCTCTGTGAGAAATTCCATTGTTGTCTCGGGAAGCTCCTGCGGTCTTTCCTCTGTAAGAGGCCAGCCGAGCATTTTTTTGAAGTCACTGCGGTATCTTTCCTGATCAACGAAGATATCCGATACATACGCTTCGCGGACGGATTCTCCGTTTTTCTGGAGTTTTTCAATGAGGCTTGTGATACTGTTTATGTATTCCTCTTTGTAGGGTTTTGCGACTGATTTATCTTCTCGAAAATTAATGTAATCCATAGTTAACCTCTAAATACACTTTTAATCAAAGAGACTTCAGGAATCCTGCAAGACGGCTTGCGATAAGCTTGTGACCTGCATCGTTTGGATGAAGTCCGTCGGGACAGTATTTTTCGCGGATCACGTCAACGTTCGGCTGGATTCCGCTTACAGACCAAAGATCGAGAACGGGAATACTGTAATAAGCAGCAACCTCTTTGATAACATTAACGTATTCGATAAGTGTTGCTGTGTTTTCTTTTTTCTTTGTGTCTCCTCCGGGATTGTCTTCATTTGTTCGATGAAGAGGAGTCATGATCACGATAGTTGAATCGGAGAACTTCTCAAGAAGTCCTCTGAAAAGAGTATGACATGCGCCGTAGAATGTCATAGGTGTACGGTCATTTTTGTTTCCCATAGGAGCGTCTCCGTGACCGAAATCGTTTGTTCCGCCGAATACAACGACTACATCAGCATCGTCGTCCATTTTACCGTATCTTGAACAGAAATCGAGATAGTCGTGAGTGTCATAGTCGTGCTTTTTACGTTTTTCCGCAATACGCGTTGCGCTGATGCCGTAGTTTCTCGCTTCCGCGAGACCGTATTCGTTCTTCAGAAGGTTGAGATAGATTTTATCTTCAGCGCTTGTTCCGACGCCCTGAGTGATGCTGTCACCTATAAAATTGATTTTAAGACCTTTGAGTTCCATATAAGTACCACCTTTTCAGTTTGGTTGTAAAAAGTGCGGGGAAGACCTGTGAAAAGCCGTCCCCGCGAAAGTATTATTTGTGATTATTTAGTTCTCTTGAACTGAGGACCGTAGTTAGCGCAAGCTCTGTAGTCAGCGCCTTCCTTGTCCATTCCGAAAGCGTTCCATGCAGCAGGACGGAAGATCTTTTCTTCGGGTACGTTGTGCATTGCAACGGGGATGCGGAGAATGGAGCAGAGTGTGATGAGGTCGGCACCGATATGACCGTAGCTGATCGCGCCGTGGTTAGCGCCCCAGTTGTTCATAACGTCATATGCGGTCTTGAAAGCGCCTTCTCCTGTGCAGCGAGGTGCAAACCAAGTGCAAGGCCATGTGTAGTCTGTACGCTTCCAGAGAGTGTCTGTGACTTCTTCGGGAAGTTCAACTGTCCAACCTTCAGCGATCTGAAGCATCGGGCCGAGACCGTCAACGAGATTGAGTCTGATCATAGTAACGGGCATTTCAGCCTTTGTTACGAAACGGGAGGAATATCCGCCGCCTCTGAAGTAACCGAGGTCTGCAGGATTCCATGTTGTAGCAGCGAGGAGCTTGTCGCAGTCTTCCTCAGTCATATCGAACCACTGCTTCATAACAGGATTGCCGTTCTCGTCCTTAACTTCGCCGGATGCGTCGATGCAGGCAGCGCCGGAGTTGATGAGGTGGATGAAACCGTCAGCTTCCTTAGCGTGACCTGTGATATCATAACCTGTAACTCTCTTTACGGAATCACCGGACCAATATGTACGAACGTCAGCAAAGATCTGAGCGCGGTTTGTGAGCAGCTTCATAAAGAGCATTCCGAGACCGTTGAGAACGTCATTTTCTGTAGCGAGGATGTAGGGTTCACGAACGCCTTCCCAGTCGAACGAAGAGTTGAGCATAGCTTCGGGGAAGTCAGCGTTGGGATAGAAGTCTGTCCACTGTCTCTGACCCTGGAAGCCTGCTGCGATAGCGTTGTGGCCAACCATTTCTTCTTCGCGTCCTTCGGGAAGATTGGGATTTCCGTTCATGAGGTCCTTGATGATAACCATCATCTTAACAACGAATTCCCACTGTTCGTCCTTGATTTCGCGGTTGTTCTGAAGCTCTGCGGGATTCTTGTCAAATCCTTCGATGCACTTAGCCTTTGTCCACTTGAGAGCCTTTTCGAATTCAGCCTTATCATAGATCTCTTCGCTCATGCGGCGGATGATCTCAACTTCGTCAACAGATTCAACTCTCATGCCGAGATATTCTTCGATGAACTTGGAGTCGATGATAGAGCCGCCGATACCCATACAAATGGAACCGATCTGGAGATAGGACTTACCTCTCATTGTAGCTGCTGCAACTGCTGCGCGGCCGAAACGGAGAAGCTTTTCTTCAACGTCAGCGGGGATAGATGTGTCATCCATATCCTGAACGTCGTGTCCGTAGATACCGAATGCGGGAAGACCCTTCTGAGCGTGTGTTGCGAGAACGGATGCAAGATAAACCGCACCGGGTCTTTCTGTACCGTTGAAGCCCCATACAGCCTTGATAGTGTTCGGATCCTGGTCCATTGTTTCAGAACCGTAGCACCAGCAGGGAGTAACTGTGAGAGTGATGTCAACGCCTTCCTTTTTGAACTTGTCAGCACATGCTGCAGCTTCTGCAACACGACCGATTGTTGTGTCAGCGATAACAACCTTTACAGGTTCGCCGTTAGAATAACGGAGATTGTCTGTGAAGAGCTTAGCAGCAGCCTTAGCCATATTCATTGTCTGATCTTCAAGAGATTCACGAACCTTGAGAACACCGCGTCTGCCGTCGATAGTGGGACGAATACCGATTACGGGATAGTCACCGATAAGTCTGGATTTTGCCATGATTTTTCACCTTTCTTTTATTTGAATATTAAATATTTTTGATATAATAAGTATCTGGAACTGACAGATCTTCTGCCTGCTTTTAATACCATAATACAATAATATCAAAACTTGGAGTTCTTGTCAATCATTATGATTAAAAAAACTGATAATTAACATTAAGTTAAACTTCAAAATAAAGATATCAGAAAAAAATCCATACACTTTTCGCGGAAGTATTGATTTTTTCTGCAAAATGAGTTAAAATAATATAGTTAGATAAATCTTTCAGAGAATTATTGTAAAAAACTAAGATTGGAGCAAAAATCATGGCACTTGTAAACACAAAAGAGATGTTCAAGAAAGCTTATGAAGGCGGCTACGCTATCGGCGCTTTCAACATCAACAATATGGAGATCATTCAGGCTATCACAGAAGCTGCAGGCGAAGCTAAGTCTCCCGTAATCCTTCAGGTATCTGCTGGCGCAAGAAAGTACGCTAAGCAGGAATACCTTCTCGCTCTCGCTAAGGCTGCTATCGCTGACAGCGGTATCGACCTCGCTCTTCACCTTGACCACGGTGCAGATTTCGAGATCTGCAAGGCGTGCATCGACGGCGGTTTCACTTCCGTTATGATCGACGGTTCTCACCACAGCTTCGATGATAACATCGCACTCACAAAGAAGGTTGTTGACTATGCTCACGAACGCGGTGTAGTTGTTGAAGGTGAGCTCGGAGTTCTCGCAGGCGTTGAAGATGACGTTGTTGCTGAACATTCCTCTTACACAAAGCCCTCCGAAGTTGAAGAATTCGTAGCTCGTACAGGCGTTGACTCTCTTGCTATCTCCATCGGTACATCCCACGGTGCATACAAGTTCACACCTGCACAGTGCACAAGAAACGAAAAGGGTATTCTCGTTCCCCCGCCGCTTCGTTTCGATATTCTCGAGGAAATCATGGAAAAGATTCCCGGATTCCCGATCGTTCTCCACGGTGCATCCTCTGTTCCGCAGGAATACGTTCAGGAGATCAACTCTATCGGCGGCAAGCTCCCGGATGCAGTAGGTATTCCGGAAGAACAGCTTCGTCGTGCTGCTACTCTCGCTGTATGTAAGATCAACATCGACTCCGATATCCGTCTTGCAATGACAGCAGGTATCAGAAGAGTTCTCACAGAAGATCCCTCCGTATTTGACCCCAGAACATACCTCACAGTAGCTCGTGCCGAAGTTAAGAAGATGGTATCTCACAAGATCAACAACGTTCTCGGCTCCGCAGGTACTCTTTAATCTCTATAAGTAACAAGTGAGACAGCAGGCGGTAAATCCCTTGCTGTCTCAAGTTTTGTTGTGGCGTGTTACACGAAGGATGCACAATTATTCAGAAAGGTAAAATGAAAAATGAAATGGACAGGCGAATACCGCGTCAATGCTAACGATGTTGACTGCAACAATATCGTATCTGTTTCCAATATGCTCAGATATATGCAGGACAGCGCGAATTTTGCTATGGAAGAGGACGGACCTTCGTACATAGAATTGTTCGAGAAGGGATACGCTTTTATCCTAAGCCGAATCAGAATGAGCTTTTACTCACCGATATATTCTCACGAGAATCTCACGGTCGAGACGTGGGCGTGCGAATCAAAGGGTGTTCAGTTCAACAGATGCTACCGTATCCTCAGAGACGGCAGAATCATGGCGGAGGCTGTATCTGTCTGGGCACTTTGCGGGGTTGAAGACAGACGTCCGCACCGTGTGAGCGAATTTGACTTTGGATACAGACAGGATGCGATGCTTGAGCTTGATATGCCTGCCAGATTCAGAATTCCAGATGATGTTGAGATGCGTCTTGTGGGTGAGAGAACGGTTGAATATGCGGATATTGACATCAACGGACATATGAACAACACGCATTATCCCGATATTCTCTGCGGTTTCATTGACGAGAATATGAAGGGCAGACGTGTTATATCAATGGGTATCTCTTTTGTTTCTGAAGCACTTCTCGGTGAAACTCTGAAGATCTATTCGGGAAGCCAGGACGGCATCAATTACATCCGCACATTAAAGTCGAACGGTCAGGTCAACGTAGAGGCTGAGATCATCACAGAGGAGATTTGACCTCTAAAGTAATTAAAGATAAAAAGATAAAAAATAAAAGCCATTCCGGTTTTGGACGCTATCCTTAACGAAGAATTGATCTCGGTATATAATCGGAAGTCATAATGGCTTCCGGTTATATATTTTTCTTGCCCTTTCTATGCTACCCTATCCTGTATCAGTCCGAGTTCGGCTGAAAGGTGAAGTATATGACAATAGGATTGCCCGCTGTCCGTGAATACTTGACCTCTTTTTCATACACGAGTATCTTTCTCACAAATACTCTAAGCAGCTCGGGTGTCAGCTTCGGCATTTCAAGATATTCTTTTGCCTTGTCCATAAACTCACGAATGCACTGCTCACGCATTTCCATTTCGTCAATACGCTCCGTGATGGATGCAAGTTTCTGCTTCAGCTCTGCCTGCTCCTGTTCGTATCCGACTGCCATGGTGTCATATCGTTCTGCGGTGATTCGTCCGCAAACACGGTCTTCATACAGACAGCGAATAATATTGTCAAGTTCCTTGATACGGGTTTCCATCCGTGTCTTTTCTTTTTCGGCTGTCTGATAGAACTTCTTCGCTTCGGCTTCACCGTTCTGTGCTGCCAAGGCGTAGAATTCATCGGGATTTTCACGAGCGAAGGTGGTTATCTCCCGGAGCTTCTCCAGGATGATTTGATCAAGGACACATTCACGGATATAATGTGCCGTACAGTTGATTTTCTTACCTTGATAACCGCCGCACATGAAGTTATTTTGCTTATCTGTCAAGGAATACGCTCTGTGTAGATACAGCTTGCTTCCGCACTCACCGCAGAACAGGTAACCGGCATACTTGTCCATCTCCCCCTGCTTGTCCGGACGCTTTCTTCCCTCGAAATGCTTTTGTACGATATCAAAGGTCTTGCGGTCGA
>SVUC01000055.1 GCA_015063455.1 Oscillospiraceae bacterium | reverse complement strand
TCTCAGAGAGGAAGCGTTTGTATTTATGACCGCGCTCACTCTGCTATCGCTGAAGCTTCCCGCGAAGATTTCGACTGGGATAAGATCTTTGAGGGTGCTGATTGGTTCCACTTCACAGGTATCACTCCCGCCCTCGGCGCAAATGTTGTTGAGATCTGTAAGGATGCTTGTATCGCTGCTAAGGCTCACGGTGTAAAGATCAGCTGTGACCTCAACTACCGTGGTAAGCTCTGGACTCGCGCAGAAGCAAGAGAAGCTATGACCGAGCTTTGCAAGTACGTTGACGTTTGTATATCCAACGAAGAGGACGCAAAGGACGTATTCGGCATCGAAGCTGAAAACACAGACATCACAGCAGGCGAGCTCAACAAAGAAGGTTACAAGAGCGTTGCTCGTCAGCTTATGGAAAAGTTCGGATTCGAAAAGGTTGCAATCACTCTCCGTGAAAGCAAGTCTGCATTCGACAATGACTGGAGCGCTATGCTCTACGACGGTGAAGAATACTGCTTCTCCAAGATATATCACCTCCATATCATCGACCGTGTTGGTGGTGGTGACAGCTTCGGGGGCGGTCTCATCTACTCTCTCCTTAACGGTAAGAGCACACAGGATGCTGTTGAATTCGCAGTTGCTGCATCTGCACTCAAGCACTCCATCGAGGGTGACTTCAACTTCGTATCTGTTGATGAAGTTGAAAAGCTCGCTGGCGGAAATGCTTCCGGTCGTGTACAGAGATAACAAATCAAAAAGCAAAAACGGGATGGCTTTGATTTGCCATCCTTTTTGTTGTATGTGACATATTTAATCAAAAATTAATCATATATTAAAACTCAACCGATTGAATTTCACATTCAAATATGTTATAATTTTTATAATCTTATTATCCACTCGAGGTGAATTAAAACTGAAACCGTTTAATTTGCGCACCCCTGTTGTTGACTACAGAAAGCTGCGTTTATCAAACTTAACAAGCCCTGAATTCTCACATTTATTATATCTTATTTATTGGCCTGTATTCGGAATCTTCTTCTTCATCGTTGAGCGAGTATATAAGCCCGGATACTACTATCCGATGTATTCTCAGCTTGACGACTACATTCCATTCTGCGAAGTTTTTGTTATCCCATACATATTCTGGTTTGTGTTTATAGCAGGAATGATATTATACACTGCGTTTTATGATATCAGTACATTCAAACGGTTTATGATGTATATAATTATTACGTATTCCGTCACACTCATAATTTATTTTCTCTTCCCGAACTGTCAAGAGCTTCGACCCATCGTATTTGAAAGAGATAATTTTCTAACCAGATTCATGAGTGGATACTATCAGTTTGACACAAACACAAACGTTTGTCCGTCGATACACGTGATAGGTTCTCTCGCAGTTATGTCAGCAGGACTTTACATCGAAAAGTTCAAGTCTCCGAAATGGAAAATCGCCTTCATTGTGACTGCTGTACTGATTAGTGTTTCAACCGTATTTCTTAAGCAGCACTCGATAATTGATCTGTTCGCAGCACTTCCCTTGTGTGCCGCAGCACATTTTATTTGTTTCACAGAGAAAAAAAGTATACCAAAGCTCAAGAAAAAAATTTCTGAAGTTCAATAAAATACAAGAGGCACAGAAATGACAGATTTTCAAAATGTTGTTCTTTATATTGCTTTTGTAGCAATCCTTGGTTTTGTTATCGGACGAATTATTCCAAAGGAAGTATTTGACCCGTTCGCGTTCCCATTCAGAAGCTTCGTTTTTGAGAAAAACGGAAAGATCTATGATTCTTTGAAAATCAGAAAATGGATGAACAAGCTCCCGGACCTGAGTAAAATCTTCAAAAAGATCATGCCGCCGAAGAAGATCGGAAATGATCTTTCGCAGGAACACATTATGTTAATGCTTCGTGAAACCTGCATCGCGGAGTTTGTTCACATTCTCTCCTGTATTCTCGGCATCCCGATCATTGGAATTTATAGAAAACGCGGCAGATTTTTGATCTACTTCCTGTTCACTCTGATCGGAAATATTCCATATATTATAATTCAGAGATACAACCGTCCTCGTCTGGCAAGACTTTACAAGGCTATTGAAAAAAGAAGCTCAGAAAAATCTTCCGAGCTCGTACATCGCTGAACAAGAATTAACCGTTCTGATACGATTTGATCAGAACGGTTTTTGTTTTTTAGTCTCTGATAACACAGGTCCCGTGTCCGGGATATACGTTATTCTCTTTGGTAAGAGGCATTATCTTGTTCAGGCTCTCAATGAGCTGGTCTTGATTCCCACCGGGAAAGTCAGTTCTTCCTACACCACCGACCATAACCGTATCACCCGTAAACAAATGATTCCCTATGATATAGCATACCGATCCAGGTGTGTGACCCGGTGTCGCGATAACCTTGATCTCTTCTTTGCCGAGAGTAAGATAATCGCCGTCATCAATTGTAATATCAGGTGTGTACTCTTTCCATTCGCCTCGACTGATCAGGCGCGAAACATTAAGTGTTGTGTCCCGCGACATTGAACTGTCATACGAAGATATCACTATCTCCGCCCCTTTGAGCTTTGCGATATCTCTTACTCCGTCACAGTGATCAAAATGTCCGTGAGTAAGAAGGATATACTTCAGATCTGTATCTCCAATAAACGAGATCATATCACTTGAGTCAGACGAGCAGTCTACAAGAGCTGATTCGTTTGTCTCGCTATCTATAATAAGATAATTATTTGCGGCAAGTGTGCCGAAGCTGCCGCACTTAACTTTGATCATTGATTTTCTCCGATTTTATGAATTTATGCAAATATTATACCACAACCCGCCGATTATGTCTATGTAATTCTTTATAAATCACACAAAAATATCAATGTAACACCATTCAATCAATTATTAAAACCGATTACAGTAAATTTAAATAATTTGACATTTCTCTGCAGAATAATGTTTTACAGTATGACTATTGACAATTATTCAATTTACATATAAAATATTATAATGAAATAATATGTAAAAATCAAGGAGCGAAAAATGCTAAAACGATTTATCGGCTGTATCGGCGAATACAAACGCCCCACGATACTCACGCCGCTTTTTATCGTCGGTGAAGCTATCATTGAGTCTGCTATGCCTTTTATTATTGCAAATCTCATCAATGATATCAAAGCCGGCTGTGATCTGAAGGATATTGTAATAAACGGCGGTATCCTGTTTTTGATGGCTTGTATATCGCTGCTGTTCGGCGGTCTTGCAGGATTTACCGCAGCCAAAGCGTCATCCGGATTTGCCAAAAATCTGAGACGTGCGCTGTTCCATAAGACTCAGGAATTTTCGTTTGAAAACATCGACAAGTTTTCATCCGCGTCTCTTGTTACAAGAATGACTACCGATGTTATGAACGTTCAGATGTCGTTTATGATGATCATTCGTACTGCCATCAGAAGCCCTCTTATGTTCATTTTTTCTGTAATTATGGCGTACATTATGGGCGGATATCTCGCATCAATCTTCGTAGTCGTTATACCAATCCTCATTACAGGTCTCCTTCTTATTGCAAAGTACGCTATGCCTGCATTCCGTGCTGTTTTCAAAAAATACGATAAGCTCAACGAATCTATTGAAGAAAACGTTATGGCAATGAGAACTGTCAAGGGTTTTGTTCGTGAAGAATACGAAAAAGAAAAATTCGGAAATGCGGCGGAAAACATCAGACGTGACTTCACTCGAGCAGAACGAATCGTTGCATTCAACTCTCCCATCATGCAGCTTTGCTTATATACCGTAATGATCCTTGTTCTTCTGTTCGGATCACAGGCGATCATAACCTATAAGGGTCAGCATATTGATGTAGGTCAGCTCTCTGCTCTTATAACATACGGAGTGCAGATACTTATGTCTCTTATGATGCTCTCAATGATCTATGTTATGCTCACAATGTCTGTTGAATCTATGAGAAGAATCAATGAGATCCTCTCCGAAGAATCTACTCTCAAGAATCCTGAGAATCCTATCTATGAGATCAAAGACGGTTCAATTGATTTCGAGGATGTAAGCTTCAAGTATTCCCTGAAAGCTGAAAGATATGCGCTCTCTGATATTGATCTTCACATAAATTCCGGAGAAACTGTCGGTATTATCGGTGGTACGGGTTCGAGCAAGTCTACACTCGTTCAGCTTCTCTCCCGCCTTTACGACGTTACCGAAGGATCTGTTAAGATCGGCGGACGCGATGTGCGCGAGTACGATCTTACCGCTCTTCGCGATTCAGTAGCGGTCGTTCTTCAGAAAAATGTACTCTTCTCAGGAACGATCAAGGAAAATCTTCGCTGGGGCAACGCTGACGCGACAGACGCCGAGCTTGAAGAAGCCTGCAGGCTCGCACAGGCACACGACTTTATTACCGCATTCCCCGAAGGTTACGACTCTATGATCGAACAAGGCGGAACTAACGTATCCGGCGGTCAGAAGCAGCGACTCTGTATCGCAAGAGCACTTCTCAAAAAGCCGAAAATTCTTATTCTTGATGACTCGACAAGTGCGGTTGACACCAAAACTGATGCTCTCATCCGCCGTGGATTTGAGGAATTTATTCCCCAGACCACAAAGATCATCATTGCTCAGAGAATCTCCTCTGTTGAAAACGCAGACAAGATCATTGTAATGGACAACGGAAAGATCGTATCGGTAGGAACTCACGACGAGCTTCTCTCATCGAGTGATATATACCGCGAAGTATACCAGCAGCAGACAAAAGGAGGACGCGCAGATGAATAAGAATAATAACAATTTCAAAAAGCGCGGCAATCCCAAGGTCCTCGGACGTGTAATAAAGCTTGTGTTCTCTTATTATCCCGTGTTGTTCCCTCTTGCCTGCCTCTGTATCCTGTTTTCTGCCGCAGTTTCTTCGATTCCGTCAATTTTTCAGCAGAAGGTTATTGCAATAATCGAAGAAAGATTTATGAGCGGTGACTGGACAGCGGCAAGTGAAGAAATCATTCCCCTTATAATTATTCTTGCATCGCTCTACATTATCTCATTGATTGCTATAGTAACACAGACTCAACTTATGGCGTATATCACGCAGGGCTTCCTCTGCAAGCTCAGACGCACTCTGTTCAACAAAATGCAGGATCTTCCGATCAAGTATTTTGACACTCACCGCCACGGCGATATAATGAGCTTCTACACAAATGATATTGATACCCTTCGTCAGCTTGTATCTCAGTCTGTTCCTCAGCTGATCACATCAGCCGTTATTGTTACTGTTTTGTTCTCAATAATGATCTATTTCTGCGGATGGCTCACACTCCTTGTTCTTCTCGGAGTTGTCGCAATGATCTTTGTCTCAAAGAGAATCGGCGGCGGGTCAGCTAAATACTTTGTACGTCAGCAGAAATCTATGGGTAAGGTCGAAGGTTTTATCCAGGAAATGATGAGTGGTCAGAAGGTTATCAAGGTCTTCTGTCACGAAGACGAAACCAAAGAAGCGTTCGACAAAATCAACGATCAGCTTTACAATGACAGCTACAAGGCTCACGCTTTCTCGAACTGCCTTGGCCCGATCATAATGAACATCGGCAACCTCCTGTATGTTCTTGTTGCGCTCATCGGCGGCGTTCTTCTTGTAGCAAATGTTCCGAATTTTTCTCTCTCGGGAATGCCGATCGGAATCAGCCTCATTGTTCCGTTCCTCAATATGACCAAGCAATTCACTGGTAACGTAAACAGCCTCTCCCAGCAGATCAACTCGATCGTTATGGCGATGGCGGGAGCTGAACGTGTATTCTCTCTTATGGATGAAGAAAAAGAGGTTGACGACGGCTACGTTACTCTTGTAAACTGCGAAGTATCCGAGGATGGTACTATCACCGAGACTGACAAGAGAACTCATAATTGGGCGTGGAAGCATCCCCACGGTGACGGTACAACAACATACACTCTTCTGAAGGGTGATGTTCGCCTTTTCGATGTTGACTTCACATACGACGGTAAAAAACAGGTACTCACCGACGTTTCAGTATACGCCGAACCCGGTCAAAAGGTCGCATTTGTCGGAGCAACGGGTGCAGGTAAAACCACGATTACGAATCTCATCAACCGATTCTATGATATCGCTGACGGTAAGGTACGTTATGACGGAATCAATGTCAGCAAGATCAAAAAAGCTGACCTCAGACGTTCGCTCGGAATCGTTCTTCAGGACACAAACCTGTTCACAGGAACTGTTCTTGAAAATATCCGCTACGGAAGACTTGATGCAACTGACGAGGAATGTATTGATGCCGCGCGGCTCGCCGGTGCTGACGATTTCATAACCCGTCTTCCCAACGGTTATGCTACCGAGCTTACAAACAACGGATCAAACCTCAGCCAAGGTCAGAGACAGCTTATTGCAATCGCGCGTGCCGCCGTTGCAGATCCGCCTGTTATGATCCTTGACGAAGCGACATCCTCCATCGATACCCGTACAGAAGCTATTGTTTCACGCGGTATGGATAAGCTGATGGAAGGAAGAACCGTATTTGTAATCGCTCACCGTCTCTCAACCGTTATGAACTCTGATGTGATTATGGTACTCGATCACGGAAAGATCATTGAGAGAGGTAATCACGAAAAGCTCATTGCAGAGCGCGGAGTTTACTATCAGCTCTACACCGGAGCATTCGAGCTCGAATAACACAAAAACACCGATAGATCATCTCTGTCGGTGTTTCTTTTTTAATTGTCAGGAGTAAATCCCTCAAAAATTGTTCTCTCCCCTTTTATGTGGAGAATGTCATAAGACTCCTTCTCTCTAACGGTCCACGCAAATGTTTCAGGTCTCCATATTTTTGTAATCATTTTAAGAACAAACCTGTTCGGATACCTGTGATTGTATGCAATAAAATCGGGACGTGCGAGAACGTTCATCACCATAATGTCAAGCGCGAGATTAAGAGGGGTTGTCTTTTTATCCTTGCACAGATTGGTTGTGAGAAGCCCTCTCACGACGTCGTGGCGGTTCTTTCTGTACCATGAAAGAAGTATCGGATTAAACGATTCAACGCAGTACACGCCGCTGTATGACTTCAGAATCTCATTTGCCGCAGGACAAAGTGATGTATTCAAGCTCTCGCCCTTAAGTTCTATCAAAAGCGGAACTTTTCCGTCAACCAGATCAAGCACCTGTCTCAAGGTGGGGATATGCTCCTCGCCCCCGTCAAGACGTAATTCCATCAGTTCCGCTGCCGTGAGGTCTGAGAGCTTACGGTCATCTCCTGTCATACGGGACAGCGTATAGTCGTGAAACACCATAACCTCGCCGTCACTTGACAGCTGAATGTCAAGCTCTATTCCAAATCCGTTATCGACTGCGTTTTTGAATGCAGCAAGTGAATTCTCGGGTATTCCGTTACCGTGAAGTCCGCGATGCGCGTATTCGCACAAAAGTCGTTTATCGTTGATCTTCCTGCAAGACGGGCGAAGAAGGATAAAAAGATATATTGCGAAAATAAGAGCAATTACAGTAAGAGAAATCAAGAAATACTTCATCGTTAACCCCGTAATTAATCTGCAGCATCAAGATGCTCAAGGATGTCTCCTTTTGTCTCAGGCTTTGCGTCCCCGTGCTTAACAATAAACATAGTAATGAACGCGCCTCCTACAAAAATCGCTCCGAACGGGAACAATGTTGTCATTCCAACGTATGTGAGGAAGAATCCGGAGATGATCGGTGCGAATATCTGAGCAGCCATACTTGCTGTATAGTAAATTCCTGTATATTTACCGACATTGTCGCTCTTTGCCATCTCAACTACCATCGGATAGCTGTTTACGTTGATAGTTGCCCAGCCAATTCCTGCAAGCGCAAAGAGAATGTTGAGTACGATCGCACTGCTTCCTGCGCGCATAAACGAAGCTGCAAAAAATGCGGTAAACAGCATTGCTACACCTGCAAGGATAGTCTTACGGCGTCCTACCTTCTGTGAAATAATGCCGACGGGGATATACGAAACGATAGCCGCTGCCTGTGCAACGATTAGTGTCAGGTTGAAGTCAAGTCCGAGTACATCACCTGCGTAAACAGAATATTTGCTCGTTACCGCATTGTATCCGATATACCACAGGACAACAGATGCGAGGATAAAGAGGAGGGAGCGCTTCTCACCCTTTGAAAGACCGAGTCCATGCTTTTCTTCGGTTTCCTTCTCTTCATTTGATTCTCCGTCAAGAATTCTGTTGATCTCGTCGTTTTCCTCAGCCCATTTGACCTCGCGCACCGTGATCATAAATATCGCAAGGGCTATCAGCATAACGCAGGCAACTACCGCAAAAAATGTGGTGTAGCTCATTAAGATATTTCCCGTTTTTCCCGTTCCAAAGACAATTCCGAGAACAAGAACGAGAATTCCGCCTGCCGTTCCCATAAGATTAATTATCGCGTTCGCCTTTGATCTGAGAGGTTTGGGGGTAATGTCAGGCATTAAGGCAACTGCGGGAGAACGGAATATTGCCATTGACAGAAGTACAACCAGAAGAAGTACAATGAATATTATGAGATTTACGGGATCCTCACAGGTCCTCTTCCATGCGTACGCCTGACGTGCGAGAGTCAGATGCTCAGCCGCATCCTCGTCTGTCTCGAGTGCTAAAATAAAATCAGCTTCTGTTCCGTACAGATCAGCTAATGTCTTTCCGTCTTTGATGACAACATCAGAATCGTACAGTTTAATTATTGCGTCCTGTCTTTCTTCAGCGTATTCTCCGTCAGCGTCCTGAACAACTGCAGAGATATCGTCGATTGCCGTGAGCTGCATATTGTCAACAAATGAAAGTCCAACCAATGCAACCGCTGCAGCAAGAGTACCGACAAGTATGAACGGTGTTCTTCTGCCGAGACGTGATTGATGTCGGTCGGAGATCGCCCCGAACAACGGAAGGAGAACAACGGCCATTACGTTATCAGCCGCCATTATCACACCCGACCAAAGCTGTGACAAACCAAATTTGTCCGTCAGTATTTTGGGAATAATGCTGTCGTAAGTCTGCCAGAATGTAAGGATAAGAAAAAATGCAAATCCAACAAACAATGTTCTTTTGTAATTGAGCTTAAGCTTAGTCATAAGAATGTTTCCTTTCGGAGATGTAGTTGAGGATTGAACTGTAATTATAAGATAACTATTATATGTATTATACATTATTTACACTTTTTTCGCAAGTATTTATGGAAAAACTTACCTCAACAAGCAAAAAACGGGCGATTTACACAAATAAATCATCCCGTTTTTGTTTATTTCAGAATCCTCCGCCGCGTCCGCCGTGACTTCTTCCGGATGAAGAACGGTGAACACTTGAGCTTCTCATCCCACCGCTGCGATGTCCGCCGTGTGATGAATGATGAGAATCGTTGTCTATTCTGATCTTGCTTACCGTACGGTAAAGGAAGAGATCCTGACGTTTTGTTACATCAAGGCTTCCCGGCACCTCATAAGATGCTGCACCAATCGCTTTTCTGACAGATTTAAGCTGTCCTTTCATCACGCTTACTGTGATGAGTCCGATGATAAATCCGATAAGGATCGCGGTGAAAATGAAACCCGGAGAGGTTTTATCAAATTCTGTGTCGTAATACTCATCGGGGTAATAAACATAATCGTCATCGTAATAGAAATCGTCGTAGTACGGATCATCGTACGGGTCACTGTATCCCTCTCGTGCTTCTGTAACAAAAGAATCACACATTGAAGCATACTGTTCGAATGCAGAATAGTAGTCACCCTCTGAGAGATAGGAAACGATCGTGTTTTCGATCTCTATAAGATTATAGTCGTTGAGCGCGGTTATTCCGTATCCTTCTGTTGTGATCCACCATTCACGCTCATCCATTGCTATAAGGAGAAGCGTGCCGTCGTGATCTGCTCCGAACCCGTAGCCGTGGTTTTCATAAAAATTATCGGCGTAATCCATCGCGCTGTATCCGTCAAGTGATTCTACGGTACAAACTGCGATATCAAATTGTTGACGTTCGCTTATCTCATCGAGCAGTTCAAGAAGAAGTTCTTCTTCATAAAAAGACAGAATATCTGCATTATCAACAACTCTCGGCAGATCAGACGAGGCAAAACAAGGTATAACAAGCGACAAAACAATAATGATCGCTGTAAAAATTGCAGTCTTTTTCATAATCCACCTCACAGCACAAGCCACATAAGTCCATATACCGCAGCACTGCAAATTGCAGTAAGGCCAATCAGCCACTTGGCATAAGCAGACTTATCAAGAGGAAGATCTCCTACGAATTTTCCTGTCTGTCCATTCATCGCAAAATGGTACGTTTCGCCATTCCAGGTCGTAGTGAGAAGCCACACGGGAAAGAGCGCATACTTTATCTTTCCGTTCAAAAGGTTAATACTGCTGTTTTCGAGGACAAGTGTTGAATATCCAATCGCTTCGCGTCTGAAAACGGTTTCAGTATTTTCCTTTATTCTTTCGTTAGCTCTCTGAGCACATTCGTCGGATGTAACGTCATATTTATCTGCAAAAAATCCCGAGAGGTACGCTGTTTTGAAGTCAACAGCTTCTCTGATATCATAAGGCTCTATCGACTCCATAAGCTCGTCAGCTATCTTCCTTGAACCGTCGACAGGAATTCCCGAATACGATATCGTTCCGCCTCGCTGGACAGAATAGTATTTTGTCTCGGTATACTGATATTTTCTATCGCGGTAAGTGTGGACCTTCGTCCCCTTGAATCTCAGATTAGCATTTGCATCTGAATCAAATATCCAGAACGGAACGTAAATTCCCTTGATCTCTTCGATATGGTTCTCATCCTTGAAGACCTTCGGCAAAAGACGCTTCCCTGCAAAATGCTTTATGAGCGCTTCCTTTGCAGCTTTTTTATTGAGCTTAAACGGAATCACAAGGTCAGGACGCAGATCACCTGCAAACTGACCTTTCATTACAACGGGATTTGAGCAGAACGGACACGATGTCGCCGCAGTTGTTTCGTCGCAAACGATCTCACCACCGCATGAATGGCAAACGTACACATTCATTCCGTCAGTTTCGCCGTCTTCCCATTCATTCTCGGAGTCACTCTGCCAGCTCATATTGTCCTGAGAACTGTTATTTTCATCACTCAGAGAATCGTTGTATGCTTTGAGATCGTCGATCTCAAATTCTGTATCGCAGTACGGACACTGCATTTTCTGTATCTCTGTCCTGAACTCGACAGCGCCTCCGCAGCATGGACATTTATATGTAGTCAGCTCTGACATTTTTTCCTCCCATCTCTAACTGTTGAATGCGATCTCAAAAGGAATTATTTGACATCATCCTCATCGAATCTGTCTCCGCATTCGGGGCAGAATTTCGGAACAATATTTTTGTCCTCAGGTTCCCATCCGCATTTGTCGCATCTGTAAACCTTCTCACCTGCCGGCTTCTTTGCTCTGCATTCGGAACAGAACTTACCTTTATTGACTGTGCCGCAGGAGCAGGTCCAGCCATCTGCAGGCTTTGCACTTCCACATTCAGAGCAGAATTTTCCGCTGTTTTTTGCACCGCAAGAACAAGTCCACTCATCAGCGGATACTTTTTCAGGCTTCGGCTCTGCCGCGCGCTGTTCATTTCCCATTGCGTAAAGAGCCTGTGCGTTGAGCCCTCCCGCCTGCTGAGCCATATTCATTCCCATAAATCCCATTGCAGCACCGTTTGAGTTAGATGCAGCCATCTTCATTGCATCAGCCTGAGCACCTACGAGCGTTGCAGCCGCATATGAAGGATCGCGGAGCATTGCGTTTTTCTGTGCATTTTTGATAAGCTCAGCATCGTCATCGGGAAGTGTTACAGAACCGACAGCAACGCTTACAATTGAGATGCCTCTTGTTTCGCTCCACTCTTTTGAGAGAACTTCATTCATTGCATCTTCAAGCTCAGTGTGATGTGCCGGAATTTCGCTCGGACGCATCTCAAGTGCAGAAAGCTTTGCAAGTGCGGGAGCGAGCGCGCTGATAAATTCTACTTTGAGCTGCTTCTCGATCTCTTCTTTTGCATATTCATCAACAACGTTTCCGCAAACGTTTGTATAGAACATAACAGGGTTTGTGATTCTGTATGTATACACACCATTTGCTCTTACAGAAACGTCAATATCGAGACCGATTCTTGAATCTACAACTCTGAACGGTACGGGATTCGGTGTACCGAATTTATTGTCGATAATCTCTTTTGTATTGAAATAGTAAACTCTCTGATCTTTTGCGCTGTCGCCGCCGTATGTAAAACGCTTTCCGATGTTCTTGAGAGTTTCCATAATAGCGTCACCGAACTCGCCAGAGAAAATAGACGGCTCTGAAGAAGAATTAAACGTGTATTCTCCGGGCTCAGCGCAGAATTCAACTACCTTACCCTGATCCACGATTATCATACACTGACCGTCAGCCACAGCGATACCTGATCCATTGGAAATTATGTTAGAATCTCCCTTTGTATTCGACGAACCTGACGAAATCTTTTTTCTTCCTCTAACAACGAGGACATCATTGGGAATAGAATCGCAGTAGAAAAACTCCTTCCACTGATCTGCGAGAGTTGTGCCGACCGCACTTTTAATAGCCTTAATAAGTCCCATGGTTATCTCCTTTTTATAAACGGATAGTCCGTCAAAAATTTATTGTCTGAAACATATAAAAATTATACTATGTTTTAATTCAAAAATCTATATAATATTATTAAATATTATTAATTTCACAAAAAATAACGACAGCGGATTACTCCGTCGTCGTTACCTGTTATTCTTCAGCTCTCGAGTTGTTTTCCGAGGAATCCCGCCGCCGTCTGAATCAGCTTTGCTTCAAGCTCAGGGGCGATTGAGGTTGTTTTATCCCCGTCAGCAGGTTTAAGAGATGCAACACATCCCGCAATATCGCCTTCCGTAATGATCGGCATAAGACACGAGACAGCTCCGCCTCCGTCAACGATGCTGACCTTTTCCCCATCAGCCGCCGTATAAAGCTGACGTGCTTCAACAAGTGCCTCAGCTTCTGCTGTAAGCTTGCGGTCGGTATAGTCTCTCTTCGGTACTCCCGCACACGCAATAACAGCATCTCTGTCGCAGATGATTACAGAAAAACCGCAAGTTTTATGCAGTGTTTCCGCATACTGTGCCGCAAATGATGCCAGCTCTCCTATCGGTGAGTATTTTTTGAAGATAACTTCACCCTCACGGTCTGTGTAAATCTCAAGCGGGTCGCCTTCTCTGATACGCATAGTACGTCTGATTTCTTTAGGAATTACGACACGACCAAGGTCGTCGATTCTTCTGACAATTCCTGTTGCTTTCATATTCCTGTTTCTCCTTTTTTGCAAATAATTTACCTGCGATAATATTGTCTGCAATATATGACAGATTATTCGCTCGAAAAAAATTATGTATAAAATGGCAATCCACTTGTACTATACAAGCGAATTGCCATTTCGTGTTTGTCGATTCAAGTTTTCGGTTTTATAATGTTATTTCAAACGAATTCTTCCCGCAGACAAGCTTAATTTCAGAGTCTCCATATATAAATTTGGCTTTTACATTCTCGGGAACAGTAATATTACAGAATACCATTCCGTCCTTTTTCAGATAGGATACGGAAATTTCTCCGTCAGGCAACATTCTGCTTCCTAATATTCTGTTGATTTTATCAGCAAATGTCGGCGCAACGATTATATCCGTATATCCTGCCTTACCCACTTCTTGTCTGATACCAAGAATATAGTCAAACAGATATGCCACAACAGCTCCGAACATCGGGTGATTACGAGAACGCTGCCATGCCGCATCCGGCCAATTCTCCCAAATTGTTGTAGCCCCCATCGACTTCATACCGGCAAAAGATATTCTGTCATCCGAGGTCAAAAGATCGACCGCAAGATCAGCGTCTCCTCTTTCAAATAGTATTCGGGTGAGAATGTCTGTTCCGAAAATACCTGTATCATATCGTCCGAGCTTCTGATAATACTCAACAGTATTGGAATATGTGCGCTCATTGCCAAGCCCAATATCGAGCGCGAAAACATTTGCACCCTGTTTATTGGAAATAAAATTGTCGGTCGCAAGATCATGGTACGCCGCCATTATTGCTTCCTTACGTGCTATGATCCTTTCTTCAAAAACAGGAATATCATCTTTTTTGCCAACGAGAGAAGCTATATCGACCATTCTCATGAGCCACTTAACATAGAAATAGTTATTCACCATTGCAGGCGGGATAGTCATCTTGAAATCAGGCGCACACCAATCTCCGAGACACCATTGTTTCTCATCTGCTCTACAAACAAATCCGAATTTTGAATGATCTTCGAGATAATCAAAATATTTGAGCATTTGTTCATATAGAAGAACAAGAAATTTTTTGTCCCCGTAATGTTTGTAATACTGATATGGAACTTCAACTATCGCTCCCCCCCATCCACCCGGTCCACCGCCATTGATGGGGAACCAGGGTGCTGTATACTGAACATGTCCGGTATAGATATCCTGACAGTCTGAGATGTCCATGATCCACTTGGCATAAAAGTTCTTTGCATCCATAAGGTTCATTACAGTGTGACAAAGAAGCTGACCGTCTCCGGTGTATCCCAGACGTTCTGCGTGAGGACAGTCTGACGGTATTCCCGCGTGCATATTACAAAGCTGTGTTCTGACAAACGCATCGTATATCCAATTCAGAGTCTCATTATCAGACTCAAACGATGATGTGACTTTAACATCAGAGTGCACAAAATGAACACACTTTGGCAAACCTCGTCCCTTGACGGTAAAGTATCTGAATCCAAACCAAGTGAACATAGGTGAGACAAGCTTTGTCTTTCCGTCAGCAATTATCTTCATATGCTGATTGTACGCGCATCTCCAATATAGGTCACCTTCTTCAAGCATCTCCGAAAAATGAATTTCGATCTCCTCACCCTCATCTGCACCGCTTATATCAATAATTGGATACCCAGCTGTATTCTCACCGCAATCATAAAGAACGGTGTCTCCATCATCAGATATTTTTGTTACTTCTAAAATTCTATCAAGGCGGTCAGCAGGACAGTCTGAAAAAAAGTACTCTGTATCCGGGGAACTGACCTGTATCGCGTCAGACCATAAGGAGTCGTCAAACTCAGCCCCAAGACACGCTGTATCAAATCCCCTGTAGTCGTGGCACTCATGTTCTGTGAGGAGATATGATGACACAAAGCTCTCACCAATCTTGTCGGATGTGGATGAACAAAATTCATCGACAGCGCTGTCAGTTTCAACTGTGATTCGATATATTGCTTTTTCAGATCCGAAGCATCCACGCGGATTTGTGTACCATCCACCGCCGTAGTGAATTGCGATGGTATTCACTCCATCCTCAACAAGATCCGTGATATCAAATTCTGGGACATACATACGGTGACCTGTGAACTTTTCACTTAGCGGTATAATTTCACGCTCTTCAAAATCACTATTCAGCGGAAGGAAATAGTCCTCAGAAACACGTTTCCCGTTTATATAGCAATGGAAAAAGCCAAGTCCGAGAACTCTGAGAGATGCCTTCTTGACTCCATTAACATTAAATTTTCTTCGAAGAATCCAAAAATGTCTTTCACTTACACTTTCCGGAGCAGACACCCACACAGCAGATGCGAAAACTTCATTTTGTTTCATTACATACCTCATAATAATTTGTTTTTTTATAGTATATCACAAAAACATCCGCATTGCAA
>SVUC01000054.1 GCA_015063455.1 Oscillospiraceae bacterium | reverse complement strand
TATAGTTATTGAGAACGATATGCAGGGAACAGTGTGTCCGACTTGCGTTCCTACGTCAAAAAAACTCAGCGAAGTAACAACGGATGAGATCATTGATATAATCAGAGAAGCAGGAATTTCCGGAATGGGCGGCGCTTCATTCCCTACATACGCGAAAATCAAGTCTGCACTCGGAAAGATTGATAAGATCATAATCAACTGCGCCGAGTGTGAGCCGTTTATTACAGTAAACCACAGACTTCTTCTTGAGCAGCCCGCATCTGTTATCAACGGAATCAAGATTCTCATAAAAGCCCTCGGTGTTCGTACTGCTTATATCGGAATTGAAGATAATAAGCTCGATGCGGTCGAAAAGCTTGAAGAACTTCTTGCGGATAGCAAAATGATATCCGTAAAGGTTGCAAAAACAAAGTATCCGCAGGGAGACGAAAGACAGCTCGTCTACGCACTCACGGGACGTGAGGTTCCGACAGGTAAGCTTCCCGCTGACGTTGGATGCGCAATTTTCAATCCCGAGACCTGTTCTGCAATTTATAAAGCGTTTGCGTACGGAACTCCTCTTATCAGCCGTATCGTTACGGTAGACGGAGACTGCGTAAAATATCCCAAGAATCTTCTTGTTCCGCTCGGAACGAGTGTTGGCGATCTTATCGAGTATTGCGGTGGTCTCACCAAGGAAGTAAAGAGACTCATCAGCGGAGGTCCTATGATGGGATCTGCTCAGTGGGATACCGAAATGCCGATCACCAAGTCAACAAGTGCGATCCTTCTTTTCTCTGAGAATTTCGGTAAAAAGAATGCTCCGAACCAGACTTGTATCCATTGCGGAAAATGCATAAACAATTGTCCCATGCACCTTATGCCTATGTATATAGCACAATTTTCGCAGATCGGGGATATGGCAAGATGTGAGCAATACGGCGCTATGAGCTGTGTTGAATGCGGATCTTGTTCATATAATTGTCCCGGCGGTGTTGAGATCGTTCAGCATATCAGAGTTGCCAAAGCTGCTATCAGAACTGAAAAAGCACGTTTGGCATCTATGGGCGTTAAATAATCTCACGTTTTGAAATTTTGTTTAATCGAAGAGGTATCTATATATTATGGATAATAACGAAAAAGTCGTTCTGCAAGAAGCATCTCCCGCAGTCCCCGAAACTGAAAAAGCAGCAGAAAACAGTATGACAGACACTGCTGCAGTGGGATCCGGAGAGACCAAAAAAGCAGAAGCTAAGATAAAACTACCGCAATTTTTGACGGTGTCTCCGTCACCGCATATTAAAAGCCCCGAGACCACAACAACGGTTATGCTTGACGTTTTGATCGCGCTTATCCCCGCATTTGTATGGGGCGTGTATGTTTTCGGAATGAGAGCCTTAGCTGTTGCGCTGATTTCTGTAATCGCGTGTGTCGCATTTGAAGCAGCCGCGCAGTTTATTCTTCATCGTCCCGTGACGATCGGAGATCTTTCAGCCTGCGTAACCGGACTTCTTCTTGCGATGAATCTTCCTGTTACAGTTCCGCTTTGGATGCCTGTTATCGGTGCATTCTTTGCGATAGTTGTTGTAAAACAGCTATTTGGCGGAATCGGTAAGAATTTTGTTAACCCCGCACTTGCCGCAAGAGTATTCCTTTTCTCCTGGGCGGCGGAGATGACAAGATTCACAGAAGCAGGCAGCCCTGTCAATTCTTTTATGAATACACTTCCTGAGGCTGATATAGTTGCAAGTGCAACTCCTCTTGCTTCTCTCAAGAACGGTGCTCTTCCCGACGTGAATCTGTTCGATATGCTGATCGGTAATCGTGGTGGATGTATCGGTGAAGTATCAGCTCTCCTGATCATTGCAGGTGCTGTGTACCTTCTTGTCAGACGCGTTATCACATGGCACATTCCCGTTGCGTATATCGGAACAGTTGCGATCCTTACATTCTTCTTCCCGCAGTACGACGGAGTAGCTTGGAATTTTATGGTTTACGAGCTTCTCTCGGGCGGACTTATGCTCGGTGCATTCTTCATGGCGACAGACTATTCGACGTCAGCTGTAACACCTGTCGGACGTCTTGTGTTCGGTGTCGGATGCGGCGCAATTACAGTCCTTATCCGCTACTTCGGAAGCTATAATGAAGGTGTATCTTTTGCGATACTCATAATGAATCTTCTTGTTTGGTATATTGACAAGGTTACAATGCCGAGACGTTTTGGAGGAGGTAAAAATGGAAAATAAAAACAACAATCCAATCGTCGAGTCTGAAAAGCTGGAAAATCTCAATACTGCTGAAGAAACAATCGAAAATGAAGATGAATTCCTCGCCGAAAAGCCCTATGAGGAAGAAGCAGTAGTTGAGAATGTATCAGGCAAAAAAGAATCCACAAAGCCTTTTGAGCGAGAAGCTAAGGCAAAGGCGATAAATAAAAAGGAAAACGAAAGAATCAAAAAGGCGAACGATGATGAGCCCGAGGATCTATCACCGCGCTATTTAATAAAGCTTGTTGCAACTCTTTCGGTTATCTGTATTTGTGTGGCATTGCTCCTTGCGGTCGTCAATAATATGACAAAGGATGTTATTGCCGCAAACAAGGCAAAAGAGATGCAGGCGGCAATTATGACAGTGTTCCCGAACGCCGACTCTTCCGAAGAATACGTAACCGAAAACGGCGAGACAGTATATATCGCCGTAAAAGACGGAGCGATCATTGGCTATTGCGTGAACACATCAGGTAAAGGATACGACGGTCCTGTAGACTTTATGATCGGTATAGATCCCGATGGAAAGGTTTGCGGCATCAAGATCGTCAGTATGTCTGAAACTCCCGGTGTCGGTACAAAGATCCGCGGAGAATCGTTCCTTGCACAGTTCCTCGGACTTGATAAACCTGTTGCGATCGGTGAAGATGTAGACGGAATTTCAGGCGCTACATACAGTTCAAAGGCCGTTGCTGAAGCCGTAAGTAACGCTGTATCAGTAAAAGTTGATCTTGACGATGCAGCAGAAAAACTTAATGTTTCGAATGTCATAGAAGATTCTTCATCTGTTGACAATGTCGACGCGAATGTTGACAACGGGGACGAAGAAATAGAAATTGATGAGGCGGGAGAAGAAGGGGAGATCCCTTCTGTTGAAACAACTCCCCCTGAAACTGATTATCCAGTTGATGATCAGACTGATTCTGCTTCTCAGCAGGAAACAGAACCTCAGATAGAATCGGAAACCGAAACAGAATCTGCTGCGGCGACCGATCCCATCACAGTTCAGACAGATCCGCCGGTTGTGATAGAACCCGATATTCCGCCGCCGGAGACCGAGCCGGAAACTGAGCCGGAAACAGAACCGGAGACTGAACCGGAAACTGAGCCGGAAACCGAGCCGGAAACGGAACCCGAAACCGAGCCGGAAACGGAACCCGAAACCGAGCCTGAGACGGAGTCTGAAACTGAATCCGAGACGGAACCGGAAACGGAATCCGAAACCGATCCCGAATCAAAAGAGACAAAAAAATCTGACACCGAATCTTTGTTTAATGATGTAGAAGCAGAACCTGAGACAGAATCTGAGGTTGAACCCGAAGCGGAGATAGAATCTCCCGAAGAAGAGCCAACTGAAGATGTGATGGAAACCACCGATGACTCTCAGTCCTCTTCCGGTGAAGAGAGCGCCGAGCAAGATGACGTCGGCGGTGAAATATAAAGGAGGTGCGTGAACATGAAAAATACAATTCGTGATATTTTCAAGAACGGAATTATCACAAATAACCCGATATTTGTGCAGCTCCTCGGACTTTGTCCCACACTCGCAACCACAACATCTGTTTCAAACGCTCTTGGAATGGGCGCGGCAGTTATTGTCGTTCTCGCATTCTCCAATTTGTTCATTTCGCTTCTCAGAAAAATTATTCCAAAACAGATCCGTATTGCAGCTTACATAGTAATCATATCAGGATTTGTAACAATGGTAGAGCTTATCGTCAAAGCATATTTCCCCGCAATTGACGCGGCGCTTGGCCTTTTCATTCCTCTTATCGTTGTAAACTGTATTATCCTCGCAAGAGCAGAAGCTTTTGCGTCCAAAAACGGTCCGATCGAATCATTCCTTGACGGAATAGCAACAGGTATCGGCTTTATGCTCGCTCTTACCTGTATTGCTGCAGTCCGTGAGCTTCTCGGAACAGGCGCACTGTTCGGCTCAGCTGACGGAACAGGCGGTGTCAGAATATTCGGTGAGTGGTTCTCCCCCGCATCAATATTCCTTATGCCCACAGGAGCATTCCTGACCCTCGGCTTCATAATCGCGATCGTTCAGAAGCTTCAGGAATATCTTGAGGATAGAGCGAGAAAGAAGTCCTATGAAGCAGACGCTATCGCAGGCGGATACCACGAAACACTTATGAAGGATCCCGAAACAGGAAAGATCGTTCGTAAAACTGTAAAGAATACTCCCTCTCCTGTAATTAAAGAAGAGATTATCGAAGAAACTGCTGATGAAGAAAATACTGCAGAAAGGACGGCTGAATAAATATGGATAATATTTTTATGATAATGTTCACAGCCATTTTAACAGAGAACTTTATTTTCTCACGTTTCTATGGATGCTGTCCGTTCCTCGGAGTATCGGATAAACCTTCAACCGCACTCGGTATGGGTATGGCAGTAACGTTTGTAATGACTCTTTCATCAGCGGTAACATGGGCAGTATACAACTTCCTTCTTGTCCCGTTTGGACTTGAGTATCTTAAAACAATTGCATTCATTCTTGTTATCGCATCTCTTGTGCAGTTTATCGAGATGTTTCTCAAGAAGAATATACCTTCGCTCTATAGCGCGCTGGGAATTTATCTTCCTCTCATCACAACAAACTGTGCTGTTCTCGGTTCTGCACTCGTTAATATCGAAGAAGGATACAACTTTATCGAAAGTGTAGTATTCGGATGCTCAGCAGCACTCGGATTTACACTTGCTATCGTAGTGTTTGCAGGCGTAAGAGAAAGACTTGTGTTCGCTAATCCCCCGAAAGCCTTCAGAGGATTCCCGATCCTTCTCATTTCAGCAGGACTTACTGCAATGGCATTCTCCGGATTCTCCGGAATGAGCTTCTAAGGAGGGAATATTGAATGGAAAAATACGCATTTATTTTATATCCGCTCGGAATATTCCTTCTCCTTGGTCTGATTATGGGAATACTCCTTGCGGTTGCTTCTAAGGTTTTTGCCGTAAAGAAGAACGAAAAAGCTGAAAAGATCCTCGAATGTCTCCCCGGTGCAAACTGCGGCGGATGTGGATATGCAGGATGTTCTGCATTTGCTGAAGCCGTTGCGGAAGGGAAAGCTAAAGTTACACAGTGCTCTGTAGGCGGAGCTGAGGTTGCCGGCAAGATCGCAGAGATCATGGGCGTTGAAGCAGGTCCCGTTATCCGTATGAGAGCGCAGGTAATGTGTTCCGGTACAAATGAATACGCGAAAAAGAAATACGTGTACGAAGGCGTCTCAGACTGTACTGCCGCATCAAAAATTGGTGGTGGTAATAAACTTTGCGCCAACGGATGTATCGGTCTTGGTACGTGCGTTGCAGCGTGTCCCTTTGGCGCGATCTCCGTTGATAATGGAGTTGCTGCTGTCGATTACCAGAAGTGTAAGGGTTGTGGTATTTGCGTTTCCGCTTGTCCCAAATCTATTATCAAGCTTATCCCTTACGACAGTAAACACTGGGTAGGTTGTATGTCGATTGACGACGGTAAGAGTACGAGAAAAGTGTGTGACGTGGGTTGTATTTCGTGTAAGATCTGCGAAAAGAACTGTCCTGAGAACGCAATCACAGTCGACAATTTCGTTGCAAGCATAGATTATTCGAAGTGTTCGGGATGCGATATTTGCGTAAGCAAGTGCCCGAGACACATCATCTGGTCTGGTAAGAGACAGGGAGAGCTCGGACTATTTATCAAGCGAATATAAACCGAGTTGCTTCAAAACTATTCTTAAAGATAGAAAAATCTGTTTTTTTGTGAAAAGTACTTGAAAAAAGGCGGATAATGTTATATCATTAATTAACCCTGTTTTTAGGGAGACAAGACAGATTTGTTGTTTATCCGGAGGATCAAAAAATGAACAAAACAGACATCATTAAGGTCGGTATTATCGGATGCGGCGGTATTGCAAACGGCAAGCATATGCCCTCCATTTCCAAAGTACCGAATGTTGAAATGGTTGCCTTCTGTGATATTATCGTAGAAAAGGCAGAAAAAGCTGCTAAAGAATACGGCACAGAAGACGCAAAGGTTTATTCCGACTATAAGGAACTTCTTAAAGATGAAACGATCGACGTAGTGCACGTTTGTACACCTAACCGTTCACACTCTTTCATAACTGTTGATGCCCTTGAGGCAGGTAAGCACGTTATGTGCGAGAAGCCTATGGCTATCAACTCTGTTGAAGCTAAGAAGATGCTTGATGCAGCTAAGAGAACGGGCAAGAAGCTTACAATCGGTTACCAGACTCGTCAGAGAGCTGAATTTCAGTATCTCAAGATGGAAGCTGAAAATGATGTATTCGGTGATATTTATTACGCTGAGCCTATTGCTATCCGTCGCCGTGCAGTTCCTACATGGGGCGTTTTCCTTAACGAATATGAACAGGGCGGCGGTCCTCTCATCGATATCGGAACACACGCTCTTGACCTCACACTTTGGCTTATGGATAACTACAAGCCTAAGTATTGCGTAGGTACTACATATCACAAGCTCAATAACGATACACATACAGGTAATGTGTGGGGGGACTGGGATCCCGAAAAGTTTACTGTTGAAGACAGCGCGTTTGGTTTCGTTGTTATGGAAAACGGTGCAACAATTATTTTGCGCTCCTCCTGGGCTCTCAACTATGCAGATCCCGATGAAGCTACAACGACTCTCTGCGGCACAAAGGCAGGCGCTGATACCAAAGACGGACTCCGCATTAACAGCGTAAATAACGGTCGTCAGACTATCACAAAGGTCGACCTCAGTGCAGGTGGTGTTGCATTCTACGAAGGTACTTCTAACAGTGCTCCTGTTAATGAACAGCTCCAGTGGTACAACGCTATCCGCAACGATACAGATCCATGCGTTCTTCCCGAACAGGCGTACGTTGTAACAAGAATCCTTGAAGGTATCTACGAATCCGCTAAGACCGGTGATATCTACAGATTCTGATATTTGAACAGTTAAATATTTTTGAAAGGATATACATAATATGAAACTTTGTGTTCTTGCTAATCTTTATGCAAAGAAGCCTCTTGACGAAGCTCTCGCTATTCTGAAGGCTCAGGGCGTTGAGGCTGTTGAAATCGGATGCGGCGGTTATCCGGGAAAAGATCACGCTGATCCCGAGATCCTCCTCAATGACGAAAAGGCATTTGAGGAATGGATGGCTACATTCAAGAAGTATGATATGGAAATCGCAGCTCTTTCCTGCCACGGAAACGCTATTCATCCCAACAAGGAAATTGCTGAAAAATTCGACAAGGATTTCAGAAACGCGATTCTTCTCGCTGAAAAAGCAGGAGTTGATACAGTTATCACATTCTCTGGTTGTCCTGGAGACCACCCCGGTGCAAAGTATCCGAACTGGGTAACTTGCCCGTGGCCCGATGATTTCCTTGAAGTTCTTGATTATCAGTGGAACGAAGTTCTCATTCCTTATTGGAAGGAAGCAGTAGCTTTCGCTAACGCTCACGGTATTCATAAGATCGCTCTCGAGCTTCACCCCGGCTTCTGCTGCTACAACACAGAATCCCTTCTCAAGCTCCGCAGTGCTGTAGGTCCTACGATCGGTGCAAACTTCGACCCCTCTCACCTCGTATGGCAGGGTATGGAACCCGCAGCTGCTATCCGTATGCTTGGTGACGCTATCTACCACGTTCACGCTAAGGATACAAAGATCGACAAGATCAATACAGCAAGAATCGGTGTTCTCGATACAAAGCACTACGGTGACGAACTCAATCGTGCATGGGTATTCAGAGCTCTCGGTTACGGTCATGACGAATCTTATTGGAGAGATATCGTTGACAACCTCAGACTCATCGGATACGACGGAGTTCTTTCAATCGAACACGAAGACAGCCTTATGTCTATCGACGAAGGTCTCTCAAAGGCTATCGCTGTTCTCAAGAACGTTATTATGCACGATCCTAAGCCTACAACAATGGCGTGGGCTTGATCTGATACAGAACATAAAATTACCCCGAGGATGTCCTCGGGGTGTTTTTTATTATGCTTCATAATTTTATTTGAATTGTCCGAATCCACAGATCACGTCACGTCCTACAATGTTCAGAAGCGCATAAGATGAGTTGTAACCGTAACCTGACGATCCGGGGTTTATCATCCTTATATGCCCTCTGCGAGAGCCGTCGATCGTTACGTCTTCTGCACGGTGAGTGTGCCCAAACAGAAGAACATCAGCCTTGTTTGCAATTGCGTGATCTGCTGCGAATTGATATGTTTCCTTTACATCGTGCAGATGCCCGTGCATAATCATAAACTTAATCCCGCCGACATCAACGACCTTTTCCCACATATCCTCGTCGTCATGTGATGAATACGAAGCATCACAGTTGCCGTAGACGTAATCTATGTCAAGATTAGGATAAGCGAGAGAGATCGACTTGATATCTCTGATTCCGTCACCAAGGAAGAATATTTTATCTATGCCGCCAAACTTGAGATGCTCGCGGATAGCAAAGTCCAAATGGTTTCGAGAGCCGTGTGAGTCTGAAAAAACAAGGATTTTCATTGTGGAAGTACCTTTCTTTACGCTTTGCGCGAATCTACGTGTAGCAAAAATCCGCATAAATAATATACTGAAGTTACAGACATTTTGCGGAGGTGCAGTATGATCAAAAAAAGTAATATTGATAAGATGCTTGAGATGCCTGACGACAGACTTTGGAGTATGCTGAAAATTATTATGACAGGAATGGGAATCGATATGTCATCAAAAAAATACGATCCTAAAACTGTGAAGAAGATCAGATGTGTTCTTGAGGAAATTACCAACGAGGATATTGATAGGGTTACATATCTTACCGAAAGATATAAATACGGCGGCTGAATCAGAGATTCATAGTCATTAAAAAAAGTAAAGGGGAACAGAATGAGCACACACGAAGATCTTTCTTCAATAATCAGCAAAATCGTACAGAATCCCGAGTTTGCGGGAATGGTGAGCAGTATCAGAGGGGAAGAAAACAAGGGGAATTCAGATGACATCACAAAGGAAATGATGTCAAAGCTGCCCGATGTTCTTGCGATGGTCTCACCAATGATCGACGGTGGAGAAAAGGGGGCAGAAGAGCCCTCAAAGGAAAATGAAAAACAAGCAGTACAGACAATTCTTTCAGATAAGACCGGTAATCTCAAAAGATACGATAAAGCTAAAGCGGAGAAGCTCCTCCGAGCATTAAAGCCGTATTTGAACAACGGAAGAGGTGAGATAATCGACAAGTGCGTATCTGTAATGCAGGTGACCGACGTTATGGGAGCTCTGCAGGGACTTGACGGGATCAGCGGAAATATAAAGAAGAACGGGGGCGATTGAAATATACTCGAGAAACAGTTCGCGTCAGAGCAGAGGCTATTCAGTAGGGCACGGATACTATCCGCCGCCGGGATATGTCGGGAATGCTTTCTCAGATCATAACAGCGTGAAACACCATATCCCCGAAGATGATATTATTGTCTCTGAGGTCGAAAAAACCATTCCCGCAGAGGAAACTCAAGTGGATGCTTCATCTGACTCATCAGTCGAGGAGAAATGTGCAGACGAGAGGCATTTGGTTGATGCAAAAGAAGAGTCCCCTGTATTTAAATCTCACGAGTCACATCTTATAGAAGATCTTCTTCGAAGTCTGAAGGGGAAGATCGGCAGGGAAGAGCTTATAATCCTTCTCGTAATGCTTCTTGTTTCATCAGACGGGTTTGGAATTGAGGCTTTGATTTTGGCACTGATACTAATTGCCGGATAGTTTTTATCCGGCAATATTCTTTATTGAGTTAAAATATTTGAGAGATCTGCCGACAACAGAAGCAATAGATTCGTAAGGATCGTTGTATCTGAACTTTGGCTTCATATCTGCGAAATAGTCGAGTCCGAGAATTGCATTTATCTTTCCATCACCGACAGATACATTCATTCCGATGTCAGAAGAAAATGCAACTGCAGATGAGACTGCGGCAAGATTTTCGTATCCGGCTGCAAGATCACCAAGACAGGACAGAGAAGAATACCTTCCTGAGAGAGAATCTTGATAATCTGCAATCGCTGAGAACTCTACCTCTGCGAAGCAGGAATAGTAAGATACCGTCACCTTGATCTTGTGATCAGCTGAGATTGTTGAAAGTACTCCTGCTATCGCCATAAAAAGATATACGAAAGAGGATACGGGAACCTTGTAGTTCATAGGACGGGTACATTTTGTTTCATCCGAGCGAGGCTTTCCGTCCGTAACATTATAGTATTCGCACGAAAACTCAACAGAGGGATAAAACTCTTCTTCTTTGAGCAGGGCTGTGATGTGAGAGATTACCTCTGAGATATCACAGCATTGATATGCTAAATTTCTGCCCAGAATTTCTTCCTTTATCTCAGGGAGATTTTCTGTCAGAAGAAACATTTCAGGAGTAACACCGCTGAGCTTGGACGAAATACTCTTTAAGGAGAGAATTTCATATACACATTTCCCGACAATTGACTGATATAATTCAGCAGACGGAGAGATAAGCTCTGCAAAATCAAACACCTCGTGCCCAAGAAATGCAATGTTCATAACTTCTCCGGATACAAGATTTTTCTCGAGAAAAACGTAGTTGTATGAGTAAAAATCAATGATTCTGACTATCAAGAAGTTATCACCCGCGAGTGAATATTCACGCTTGCAGAAATCTTTGATCTGCTTTGTATCTCCAGATGCAAGCGATGAGTTAAATTTTTGATTTACAGTATCACATTCGATGATATCTCCGAGTTTGACGGAAAGGTTAGTGCAATCGGAAATTTCACCGTTTTGAGACAGGATAAGATAAGGACTGAGCGACATAGTATCTCCAAATCATAATTAAAACCAAGGTCTTGTACTGCTCTCCGATTCGGATGGTTTGTCGGTTTCCTGAGGGGACGGAGCAGTTTCGGGGGATTCTGTTTCTTTGTTGTTCTCGCTGAAGCTTGTGCCGGCATAAGGATTTGTGTAGTAGTCCTCCGGTATGGTTTCAGAAGGCTCTGATGTATCTGATTCTCTTGGAATATCATTCTCTGAAAATTCAAGCTCATCACTTGAGTAAAGAGTAGAGAAACAGATATTTGTGATCACGTTGTCCATGCAAGCTTCGAGTTCTGCAGCAGCATAATCGCGTTCAGACGAATCAATGTATACACGCATATTATATACGCTGAACGTGCCGAGCAGAGACTTGATATTTGAAGAAATACTGTCATACAGATCATCCGGAGTATCAAATCCGAATGAATTGAAGTTGATTGCAAGATAAGACGCCGCACCTGCTATCATCTGAACTGACTTTGCGTTTTCTGCGTTAAGGAACATAACGTCAGAAAGAATAACGCCGATTGAACAGGAGCTTCCGACGATTTTTGAACATTCGGAAATATATGAACGGATTCGGTTTGCTTCTTCGTATGTGAGACCGCTCGAATCCTGAAGATCGATCAGTATTTCGTTAACACCGAGTTTTGCGAGCTCTGCCATAACAGTTCCGTCGATCAAAGCCGCACTTGATACTGAAGATACACTTCTGGTCGGAATAAAGAGCGCGATTATTCTCAGGTTTTCAACCTTGGCTGCAGAAATTGCAGAGGTGAGAAGCTCGTACTTTCCAGAATTATCGTTATAAGGTATACGAAGGAGATCGCAAAGTGCAGGGGACTGATATAAAAGTACACCGTTCAAATCAGTCAGCGAGAGTGTGATCGAATCATACGTTTCGGCTGCTGTGTTTACTGACACAACAACATCGTCGGTAGTTTGATGTGTCAAGAGATCTACACATCCTGCAAATACGTCCGGATTTAAGTTGACTGTATCCCCGTCTTCTTCGTCTTCACGGCTGATCTGAAGACCGGGATTGTCCAGAGAATTGTCAGGGTTGTTTTCGGCTGCATCAACCTTCGATTTCAGATGCAGTCCGAGAATAACGGAGAGCATAAGAATAATAAATGCGGCAACAACAACGAAAAGAATACGGAACATTATTCTTTTCAGCCGAGTGCTTGATGAAGGATTTCTTCTGTAATATTTCAAGGCATTGACCTCATTTTATTTTTTTGAATTGATTGTAAGATTGAATACGGAGTAGTTTTCAAGTTTTTTTGTATCTGTTACAGTCAAGGACGCCTGATGCTTTTCAAGCAGAAGATTGTACTGACTTTCTACAAACTGTTCTGAGAGCGTATCGAAATGCTTTTTGATATATAATTCATCTTTTTCATATCTTTTGATTATACTGAATCCAGCAGCAGTTTCAACGATTCCGCTGTGCTCACCTATTTCAAGTGAGAATACTGCATCTTCAAAATTTTTCTGATACTGACCGCGGGTGATATAATATCCATCGGTGTTGTTAAACATATAGAGGTCCTCACCATATTTCTGGATGAGAGACTCAAAATCTTCACCACTCTCTACTTTTTCAAGAATACTTTCAACATATTCGATGTTTTCTTCCTTGGTCTTTTCGGGATCATATTCTATGAGAATGTGCTTGAAACGAACGAGCTCGTCTGATGCAAATACTTCCGTTACATCATCATTTTCGTAAATGATGTCACCTTTTTTCATCATAGCCGCGATAAGCTCTTCTGCGATAATATCATTACGCATCATAAAACGGTATACCGAATCATTCATGTTATATAAAGCAATATCATTGAGATAAGACTTGTAATCGTAACCGTAGCTCTCGTAAATATTGTCCATAAGAATGTTGAGAGTGTCATTTACATAGGGCGAATCGTAATCAACACCGTAGTCATCGCAAAGGGTAAGAGCGGCATACACCTTTATGAGAGCAGCATCAACGCTGTTGTCAAGCTTTTCACGAAGCTCTTCTCCGTTATCTCCAAGCCAAATATTACTCGATGATCCGTTCTCGTAGTCCGCCTTGTAATTGAGGGCGAAATATCTGTACATCTCCATAGGAACGTCAAACCCGTCAATAGTTTTGACTACATCAAGTTCCTTTGATGTGCTTTTGAGGAGCCTTTCACTGTTCGTTGAACATGAAGAAAATACGATAAGGGATGTAATTATAAGAAGTAAAGAAATTATACGTTTTAATGTATTGTTCATTGCTGTTTGTCCTTGATCGATAGTATTGGAAAAAAAGTATACATAATAAATATATCAAATTTTGATGAATACAATATTAACAGGTATACTTTATTCGGTAAATATGGATTTTTCTCAAAAGAGATAAAACGGTATCAGAAAGATGTTGCATTTAGGGGTGGGATATGTTATAATCTACATATAAACCGAAATCTTTGAGGTGCGTAAAAATGGATGAATTCATATCACGTGTTGATCTTAATAAAATAATTATTGAGCAAAAACTGAAAACAGAATATATGCCTGATGATCCGACACGGATTATGATAAGCTCGACTGAGGTTGAGCGTCCCGGACTCGCCCTCACAGGTTTTTTTGATTATTTCGAATCGAAGCGTATCCAGATAATCGGTAACGCTGAGGCAATGTTCATCAAGAAAATGCCTGAGGAGTTAAAAAGAGAACGTCTGACAAACTTTCTTCAGCACAATCCTGTTGCGGTAATTATTACTCACGGAAACGTTGTTGATGAAGTTCTTCTTGAGCTTGCCGAGTATTTTGAGATCCCGCTTCTCTCAACAGCCGAGAACACAAGTGATTTTATGGCTGCGCTTATAGCTTTTCTTCACGTACAGCTTGCGCCGCAGATCACACGTCACGGAGTTCTTGTTGAGGTTTACGGTGAGGGTATTCTCATCACAGGAGACAGTGGTGTAGGTAAGAGTGAAACCGCTATCGAGCTTATCAAGAGAGGTCACCGACTTATTGCCGATGACGCTGTTGAACTGAGAAAAGTTTCAGCAAAAGCTATCGTCGGAAGTGCTCCTGAGCTTATCAGACACTATATTGAGCTTCGCGGTATCGGAATCGTCGATGTACGCCGACTTTTCGGTATGGGTTCTGTAAAAGAGACGGAAAAGCTTGATATGATGATAAACCTTGAGCCGTGGGTACAGGGGAAAATGTATGACCGACTCGGACTTGACAGCGAATATTCTGATATTATGGGAATAAAGATCCCTACAACAACGATTCCTGTCCGCCCGGGACGTAACCTTGCTGTTGTTATTGAGATCGCAGCTATGAATAACAGACAAAAGAGAATGGGTTACAATACTGCGGAAGAATTCAACCGTAAGCTCATGGAGAGTATGGGTCTTGCAGATGATCCGATTCTCTGAAAAATTTTTGTATTTATCACATAAAAAAGTATCTCATCTGTGCGGCGTTATGTTGAAATTTGAGATTTTTGTTACAATAATCGACACCTATTGAAAAAAACTGATAGGTGTGGTATAATTTGATTTGCGGAAAGATTTGTTTCTGTGAATTTTTCCGAAGCGCGAGGTACATTATATTTTGTGCCCGCCTTCAACAGAGTAGATTTTGTGGCGTCAAGTGCTGATGAAACGGGGAGTTGTTCATCGGACGAAAGCGGTATATCCGCTGCGGTTGCAAAGTCGCATCCCGCTGTCATTATTTAAGAGGCAACACTCTCATAAATGTTCAGTCGGCTTTCCGCGTAATATTTATGGGAGGTTTTGTTTATGAACAAAAGATTCACACTCAGAGTAATTGTTTACTCAGCACTTCTTGTTGCGATTGAGGTCGTACTCAATCGATTCTGCTCGATAAACACGATCGGGCTCAAAATAGGCTTTGGATTTGTTCCGATCGTTGTCGCGGCGATTATGTTTGGACCTATTCCTGCGGCTGTTGTATACGGACTTGCGGATTTGATCGGCTCGCTTCTGTTTCCGATCGGACCGTATTTTCCGGGATTTACCGTATCAGCGGTGATCATGGGCGCGGTGTACGGACTTTTCCTGTATAAGAAGCCGTCTGATGTTTCCGCAGAAGGAAAGCCAACGATCAAATTTTTTCCTAATATTGTGATGCCTGTTCTTATCAACAGCATTGCTATTGGGTTATTCATCAATACCGGATGGGTAAGTATTCTCTCGGGTCAGAGAACTTATTGGGGATGGTTTATTTACAGAATCCCCGAATATCTTATTCTGATTCCCGTTAACCTTGTCCTGATCCCCATTATCTATCGCATTTGTGGTATGCTCAAAAAAACTGTATTTAAGTAAATTATTATTTTAGAGAAATTATTATGACATATAGTGAAGCGCTCGAATATATTCATTCTGTTTCGTGGAAGGGAAGCCGTCCGGGACTTGAGAGAATAAGTGAATTATGCACTCTTCTCGGCCATCCCGAGGACTCGCTGAAATTCATTCATATCGCAGGAACTAACGGAAAAGGCTCGACCTCTGCAATGATCGCATCGATCCTTTCTGAGAGCGGTTACCGTGTCGGACTCTATACATCCCCATTTATTGAAGAATTCAATGAGCGAATTATGCTCTGCGGTGAAAATATCAGTAATGAGGATCTTGCAAGAGATACCGAGTATGTGAAACAGTTCGCTGACAAAATGGAAGATTCACCTACTGAATTCGAGCTTATTACAGCGATTGCGTTTGTTTATTACAAACGAAAAGGATGTGATTATGTTGTACTCGAGTGCGGTCTTGGCGGCAGACTCGATTCAACAAATGTGATAAATACTTCCGTTTTATCTGTAATTACAGGTATTGACCTCGACCACACGGCAATTCTCGGTGATACGACTGAGAAAATTGCCTCTGAGAAAGCAGGGATAATCAAAAAAGGTGTTCCTGTAATTTTCGGTGAAGGAGACGGAGATGCCGAGTGTGTGATCCGCACTGCTGCCGAGAATATGGGCTCTGAATATATCCGTACTGATTTTTCAAAGATCAGCAGTATCAAGACATCTCTCACAGGAACAGAATTTTATTTTGACGGAAAGCTTATCAAGATCAATCTTCGCGGTATCTACCAGACCAGAAATGCCGCCACCGTTATAACAGCCGTCAATGCTTTGAGAGAGCACGGAATCAAAATTTCCGATGAAGCGGTTGAGATGGGACTCAAAAAAGCAGAGTGGAAGGCGAGATTTGAAACTCTGTCAGATTTTCCTCTTGTAATTTATGACGGTGCCCATAACCTTCAGGGTATCAG
>SVUC01000053.1 GCA_015063455.1 Oscillospiraceae bacterium | reverse complement strand
CTGGAACGACGTTCTGGGAATCGCATTCGAGATCTCGTCAATGGGTATCAGAGTAGATGCAGAGTCACTCGCGCGTCAGCTCAAGCTTGCGGGTTGTGAGGACAGAGCATCGCTTCCCTTCCACAAGATGCTTCTGAACGACGAGCTTCCTCTTACCATCGGCGGAGGTATCGGTCAGTCAAGACTCTGTATGCTTATGATGCAGACAGCTCATATCGGTGAGGTTCAGGCGTCCGTATGGGATCAGGAAACTATTGACACCTGTGAAAAAGAAGGAATTATTCTTCTGTAATCTATTAAAAGTATTGGAGATATATTATGAACGAAGTTTGGAATCTTGATTCGATTTACAAGGGATTTTCCGATCCTGCATTTGCAGAGGATTTTGCAAAGCTCTCGGAAGAGGTCAAAAAAACAGCAGAGTTTGCGTCTGCTCTTCCCGAAAAGGATCATCTTGCGGGACTTAAGGAAGGGATTCTGCTTCAGGAATCAATTCAGAAGCTTGCAAACAAGCTCGCTGAATACGCAATGTTCAGACAGGCTGCAAACACAAAGGATATGGAAGCCGGCTCACAGATCGGAAGAATTATGTCCCTTCTCAGTGGAACTGCAGCTCCTCTTGCAGCATTTGAAGAATGGGCTTCAAAGATCCCGAATCTTATGGATATTGTAAAGTCTGACGATGATCTTAAAGATTATGAATATCTTTTCGCTAATCTGGCAGATTCAAGCAAATACCTTCTCTCCGGTCTTGGTGAGGAGATCATGGCTAAAATGAGAATGTCAGGTTCAAGTGCATGGAGTGATCTTCAGCAGTATCTCACAAGTACAGTCCCCGTTGAATATCGTGGTGAAACGATCAATCTCTCCACGGCGCGAAATCTTGCATATGATGCCGATCCGTCAGTACGCCGTGATGCATTTGAAGCCGAGATCGCATCCTATGACAGAATAAAGGATTCTGTTGCTTACGCACTCAATTCAATTAAGCTTGAAACAATTTCCGATTGTCAGCTCCGCGGATATTCTTCACCTCTTGAGAGAACATTAAAGCATTCTCACATGAAGAGAGAGACACTCGATGCGATGTTTTCCGCAATCGACGAGTATCTCCCGCATTTCCACAAGTATCTCAAAGCAAAGAGCAAGGTTCTCGGACACGAAAACGGACTTCCCTGGTATGATCTTTTCGCTCCGATGGGAAAAACATCCTCAAAATTTACGGCTGAAGAGGCGAGAGATTATCTTGTAAAGCTGTTCTCTACATTCGATCAGGAGCTTACCGATATGGTAGCACGTGCATTTGATGATGCCTGGATTGATTTCTACCCGCGCGACGGTAAGACAGGCGGTGCTTTCTGTTCCGGTGTTGAATGTCTTGGTGAGAGCCGTATTCTTACAAACTTTGACGGTATGTTTGGCGATGTCGTTACCCTCGCTCACGAGCTAGGTCACGCTTTCCACAATCAGTGTGTGAAGGATCACCGTATTCTCAACCATGATTATTCGATGCCTGTTGCAGAAACAGCATCTACCTTCAATGAATGTATCGTTATGGCAGCTGCTATCAAGGAAACTGCCGATCCCGACGAAAAACTCGCTCTTATCGAATCTCAGCTTCAGGATGCAACTCAGATCATCTGCGATATTTACTCACGTTATCTCTTCGAAACTATGGTATTTGAAAACCGTGAGGAGATGTTTATGAACGCTGATGCTCTCTGCGGATTTATGACTAAAGCTCAGGAGCAGGCTTACGGTGACGGTCTTGATCCCGAAATCAAGCATCCGTATATGTGGGTATGCAAGAGTCACTACTATGGCCCGACATTCTACAACTTCCCCTACGCATTCGGCGGACTTTTTGCTCGCGGACTTTATGCACAGTATGAAAAAGAAGGAGACGCTTTTGTACCAAAATACAAAAAGCTCCTCTACACAACAACTGTTGCTGACGCAGAGGACGCCGCAAAGGTAGCAGACATTGATCTTACCGATAAGGATTTCTGGAGAAGCGCTCTTCAGATGATCGCTGATCAGATAGATCTGTTCTGTGAGCTCACTGCAAAGTGATTACATCTTACAACCTAATATAATGTACAAAACGGTAAAGATCACGGAATTTTTAATCATATTCCAATCTTTACCGTCTTTATTTTTTATTTGTTTTGAGGTATAATATTCCATAATATATTTTATGAGGATATTGTCTTGAAAAGAATTTGTCTCTTTATAATATCGTTTATTTTTGTCGTGCTCAGCACATCGTGCGCCCACAGTACTGACTTTATCAGCGCTTCTGTTACAGTAAAGAATCTTGAGTCGGAATATTGTTTTGTATACGACTATTCAAATGACTCCCTGACCTGCACCTCAGACAGCAACACAAAAGTTTATCCCGCAAGTATTACAAAGCTTCTGACAGCTATGCTTGCACTGGAAATCATGTCGCCTGATTCGATTATTTCTCCCGGAGACGAAGTATATCTGACGGGTGAGTATGCGTCAAGTGCATATATCCGCCCCCATCACACTCTCACACTCGAAATGCTGATTGAAGGTATGATGATCCCATCAGGCAACGATGCGGCTTACGCTGTCTCTGCAGCTTGCGGACGAAAGATATCGGGTGATGATTCGCTCCGGTACGAGGAAGCAGTAAAGGTATTCGTCGAGGAAATGAATGAATATGCCATCTCTGTCGGATGCACAGGCTCGAATTTCACAACTCCCGATGGATTTGCGGCAGACGAGCATTATTCAACCCTGCACGACATCGCACTTATTTCACGTCTTGCGTCAGAAAATGAAATTATTATGAAATATACAGGATTACCGACAGATAATGTGACATATGCGAGTGGTCAAACAAACACGTGGATCAACACGAACGATATGCTTCATGAAAATTCAAAATACTACTGTGAGGGTATCATCGGACTCAAAACAGGAAGCCTCACTGGGAACTACTGCCTTGTTACCCTTTATGATGACGGAGAGACAAAGCTTCTGATCGGAGTATTTGGTGCAAAAGATGAGAGTGATAGATACGAGGATACTCTGCGTCTGATCAATGGATATACAAATAATCAGTGATTTCCTCAAATATTATACTTCATAAATATATCACAGCAGAGACGATATGAAACGAGTTCATTATCGGCTCTGTTTTTTATTCTTTTCACTCAAACAAATATCTTATTGTATCTGCAATCTGCTCGGCATACTGCCATTTTGCCGTATCTCCATACAGCATATGTCGTGCAAGCTCTCCCGAACCAAACCACGTTGTCATAAGCAGACCTTCAATATGTCCCCTGTCGTGCTCTGCAGCATACTCAATAAAGTTCACGGCGTGTTCCTTGACTCTCATTGGACACACAAGCATTTTTAGCCCTGCATCAGCAAAAATATCAACAGACGGAAACTCGGTCTGGTTTTCGTAATGCCAATCACATATGAGAATATCTTTCGGTATCATATTTATCGCCTCAGAGGTGCCATTATATGATGACTCATACTTACCGAAACCGATCTTCTCGGCATCAAGAAAACGGTCTCCCCACATCATAAGCTCTACACCTCGGTCAGCCAAATGTTCGTGGAGAGCAGATATGTAATTTGCAAAAAGCTCTGCATTGGATACCTTTGAGCATTCGGGACAGAGTCCTATATTGAAGACCTCATCACATCCGATGTGTATTGCGTCCGCTTCGAAGGCATCTATCAGCTCGTCCATAAGATCAAAAACTATCAATTTCACAAGTGGGTTTGTGAGACACAAGCTTCTGCTGTAGACTACCGCTTTTTCGTCAGGCTGTTCATCGAGCTCAGGATATGCTCGCAGAAGACCGTCGCGGAAGTCCGGGATTGCTTTTCCATGTCCGTGAAGGATTCCGTCGGTCGGAGTGTTATGAAGTCCCGATTGATGTCCGATCAGGTTCATTTTCGGCACAAGACGAATTCCTTTTTTTCGACATACTTCAACAAGTTTTTTCACGTCTTCTCTGCTGAGGGGATCATATCCTCTGCATTCAGGATGAAGCTTGAACTCATAGCGATACCGAACCTGCATAACAATGAGATTACATCCGTTCGGTGCGAGATATTTGTCGATAAATTCAACCACATCGTCAACTTCAGCACTAAGCGGAGCTGTCAAAACGATTCCTTTTGTCTTCCACGGTAAATTCATAAAGATATTCCTTCCTTATATAATTCTAGAACAATCCTATCAGCAAGATAGCCACACATCCGATAATAAATCCGATAATCTGTTTTTTTGTGTTTTTTTCCTTAAACATAAACGCACAGATAATACCGCTGAGAATAATACTTCCTATATTGTAAGTTGGAAACAGAATTACGGCGGGGACTTTTCCCGCAAGGCTGAGATTGAGAAGATTAACGACACCCACAAAAAAGCCGCTGAGGGATGCTGTACCGATATCTTTCTTTGTGATACTCTTATCTTCTTTTTTCGCGGGAATAAAAGGCAGTATAATAAGAACAACCGCAGCTGATATAATGAATGCAAGTGCAAGCATCATCGGAAACTCAGATGCAAATTCAGATCTCTGATGAATTTTTTGACACACCGCTGTAGTTCCCGTACCGCACATAGACATAAGTGAAACGACAAGCCATTTTACTGAGAATTTACCGTTTTTCTCTGGATTGATTATAAGTATCAGTGCTCCGAGGAGAATGAAGATAGAAAATATCTGAACAAGTGAGATCTTTTCGTCAAGAAAGATCGCGCCGTAGAATATCGGAATAAGAAAACCGCACGAGTATACAAGTAAAGTCGATGATGCAGTACCAAGCGCCATTGCTCTCATCTGAGTTACATAAGTAAATACAATGCAGGCGGCAAACACAAATGACATCCCAAATGAATATGACGACATATTTATCCATTTAGAAAAATTGAATCCAGCCGCCGCTATCGGTATCAATGATGCTACGATATATGTAATCATATTCGATCTGAAAAGCTGACGTGATGACGACGAATCTGTACCTATCCGCTTAAATATTACAGACTTGCCTGCCGCTGTAATTGTTGATAAAACAAGTAATAAGTATTCCATAATAAAAATTCCTTTGATTTTTTATTATTATAGTATTTTTGTGGAAAATATGATATAATTTTTCTGTAAATAATATGACAAATCTATCTTATCGGGGTATTTATTGTGAAAGCGGATTTTTTACCCAAGGCTCTTGACGGAATAGGTACACGCAAATATGTCGTGGACCATCAGACAAAACGAACTCAGACAAGAATGCATTGGCATGACTGCATTGAGATCGTTCATGTCGAGTGTGGGCATATGCGTATTTTCTTCAATAATAATTGGCACGAAATGTCAGAGGGAGATATGGTATTTGTTCCGCCTCAGAGAATACATTTTATGATATGTGATAACGATGAAACTGCAAAAACGGTTATAGGAATATCTAAGAGGCTTATTTGTGATGAAGACACTGAGGAAGAGAGTATTCTGCTTCCGTTTGAGACAGATATGATCGACGATCATTGCTTCTTCAAAGATAACGGAGAGATCGCGCCGATAATCGAACGGCTCAATTCTGCTGAAGACACATATATCGGTAGAATTCTGGTACAGTCGGAGATACTTAAGATATACGCGTACATTTATAACGAGTGGATGAAGGAAGGACTATCATTCATTGACAAAGTCAGTGACAGCACTGTTTTTAATGTAGTACACATTCTTGAAAATGAATATATGTCAGCTCCATCAGCATACGAGATGGCCCAAAGACTTAATATTAGTTACAGTAATATGGCGAAAACTATCTCAGCGAAGCTCGGGACAAGCTACAATTCACTTCTCAATTCGATTCGTATGGAAAACGCAAAAAAGATGCTTTTGTCCACTGACAAAAACATAACCGAAATTGGACTCGACTGTGGTTTTTGTGACAGCAGTTATTTTATTAAACTCTTCAGGAAAAATGTTGGAGTGACACCAAGCAAATACCGTACATACAGTAACGGGGATAATTTCACATAACGAATATCTAAGATCATTTGGCAAAGAAGAAAGTCTCGTTCATTATAAATTCATCACAAGTTTTTTATTTGTAGTAAATCAGCTTACAAAATATTCATTTTTATTGTGATTAATAATATTTGCACAAAAAATATCCTTCAATTCATTCGACATTTATCACATTTAATAAAAAGTTATAAATTATTTAAGAAAAGGAAATTTCATCATTCTGTCTATTATCAAACTTTGTTTTTGTCGATTTTGTACAAATTGAGGGGTGTTTTTTCTACACTTGTGAAGGTCAAAACATCGTTTTGTTCACAAAATGTTCTTTATTTCACTCATAAAAATATGTTATAATTTTTAAGATTTAATTTTAGCCGTAAATTATTATGGCAGAAGGAGGCAGACGCGCAGTCAATGTGTGTCAACTTTAAGTTTGGAAAAAATTTTTGAATACTTAAAAAGAAGCATAACAATTGCATGGAAGAGCGTATTTTTCAATTTCAAACAATACCTTTGCTTCTTCATCGCAATTATGATTGTTCAGGTTCTTTACGGTATGATGGCTGTTTCGGCGGACAACAACAACAACGTCGAATACAAGCACGTTACCGAGGAATATGATTATCATGTTGTACTCAAGGATCTTAATGAAGACCAGGCCAGATATCTTATACAGGATGAGGGCACTGTCTTCAAGAGTGACATCATTTTTAAGGTAGTACGCGCAGATCAGTACAAAAATAATTATAATGATGAGAACAGGTATGACGTTTACCTTCTCCTTGTAGGTGACAATATCGACAAGAGCTATGAAAGATTTACTAATGTATACCAGCCCGATCTTGCTGCTCTTGGAAGTTCTGCTTTCCTTAAAACAACCACCCCCCTTCTTACATTTGAAAACAACATAAGAAACAACAACTTCACGTTTGTGCTTATTACCATTGTTCTTCTGTTTGTTTCAATTTTCCTTCTTACATCACTTTACAATATCAGAATCAACCAGTACAAATTCCAGTACGGTGTTTATCTTACATTCGGTGCAGATTTTAAAATGCTTTTCAGCACTGCATTCTGGGAACTCCTCGTTATTTTCGTTGTAACATTCATTCCCTCAATGCTGATCTCTACCGGAATCGCGTTCGTAATGTACAGCATGACCGGATACGGATTTGTATTCAACGGACTTGCTATTCTTAAGGTATTCCTTTTCACACTTGTTGTTATCCTCGCTTCTGTTTGGACACCTATGAAGATAATGTCTGTGAAGGATCCTATGTCTCTCATAGTTACGGAAGATAACTCCAACCTTGTTACTTCTCCGATGCGTTCATTCAATATTTTCATGGAAAAGTTCCCTGTTAAATATGAATTCTATTCTATCTGGCGTTTCAGAAAGTACAATATTCAGCTTCTCACAACAGCTATCGTATTCTGTGCACTCTTCATTATGGGTCTTTATATGGCGGATATCTACACAACTGACCTTGTTTACCCGAGACCTCAGTTCAGTGTAGACCTCTCAGACTCCGGATTTGTATATGACGACATTATGAGCGAAGAGCTTTATTCCCTTGAAGGCGTAAAGGCAGTTGAGATCAATGACAACACTGCCGAGGCATACGAAACATCCTCTCACGTTATCGTTCATAAGGATAGCGTTCTTCCCTTCAAGAATCTTGTAGTATACAACGGTACAGACTTTGACGTAGGTGAGGAAAGCTGGAGAGCTTCCCGCGATTTCATCTACACCGCAATGTCAGAAGAACAGATCCGTATTCTTGAAAGCTATGATTACGAAGGCGATCTCACATCTGTTCTTCAGCCCGGTTATGTAATCGTAGGTGATGCGATCTCCAATATTCCTACATACGATTTCGAAATCGGTGATAAGATCTACATTTCCAAGAAAACAGGGCAGATCAAACCTGTTGATATGAATCTTACAGGTCGTGTACTTCTCAAAAATCAGATCGAATTCTTCAGATTCGAGTACTACGAATTCACAGTCGGAGCAATAATAAACAATGTTCCCTGCGATTCTACTCCGATCTACCTCAATCTCAAAGATTATAAAACAATTACCGGCAAGACTCCCAAGGCAAATTCCTTCAATATTTACGTTGAAGATGGAATCAGCTCAGAAAGAGTCAAAGAACTTTATGCAGAAGTTCGTGAATGGGGACGCGATTACGGTGATGTAACAATTACCAACTCCGAGATCACATTCCTAAACGAAGTTGCTAAAGACAAGCACTATAACGAGCTTTACATCTGCATCTCCATACTTATTCTCTGTATCTCTCCTCTTGTTTGGTTCTTCTCACAGTCACTTTACTATTCAAAGAGAGAAAAAGAGTTCAATATTCTTCAGTCTATCGGTGCTATCGCAAAAGAAATCAAGCAGATCTATCTCCAGGGTGGTTTCTGTATGGCATTTATGTCGCTCTTTGTTTCGATCATCCTCAGTTACGCAGGAAGCTACGCATTGTTCTTTATTTACAACGTTGTAATGCCCTACTTCACTAAGGAGCACGTTCGCTACACATTCTATATGCCCTGGTATGCGATCCTTATCAGCATTGTAATGTCGGTTGGATGCGGATTCCTCTCCACATATCTCCCATTCAGAAGCTATTACAAACATCGCTACTCTCTCCAGAACGGCGGAGCAGGTCAGGAATACGGTGCTGACGAATAATTCCCTTGATTTCAAACCTATTTATTCCTATAAATTATTAATAGAAAGGATTTGACTTCATTAATTTATATGAAGTCCGGTATATATATATGGCAGAAGTACAGTATATGCTTCAGACTGAAAGTGTTATCAAACAGTACAAACAGTACGACAGCGTTATCACTGCTGTTAACAGAGTAAGCATCAAAGTTGAGCCCGGTGAATTCGTTGCAATTATCGGTACATCCGGTTCCGGTAAAAGTACATTCCTCCACATCTGCGCGGGTCTTGACTCTGCCGATGCGGGAAATGTTATGATCAGAGGCGAGAACATCACATAGATGTCTCCCGATGAACTCAGCCGTTTCAGAGGAATGAATATGGGATTCGTCTTCCAGAGACACAATCTCATTCCTCAGTTCACAGCTCTCGAAAACATTCTTATTCCTACAATGATGTGTTCCAAGCCCGAAATGTCATATCAGGAAACTCTCCGTCGTCTTGTTGAAACACTTCAGCTTACAGAACGACTCAACCACCTTCCCTCCGAGCTTTCCGGTGGTCAGCAGCAGAGAGTTGCAATCGCTCGTGCTCTTATCAATATGCCCGATATTCTCTTTGCAGACGAGCCTACAGGTAACCTTGACCGAAACAATGCAGACGAGGTTCTCAAGCTCCTTCTCAAAACAAGAGAAGAAATGGGCCAGACACTTATTATGGTTACTCACGACCTTGCTATTGCAGATCACGCAGACAGAATCTTCCGTATGGACAACGGTGTTCTCTCTCTTGAAAGAGACTATCTCAAAGCAGGAAAGAAAACCGTACAGTATTAATTACTCACATACAAACAAATATAAAAGGTACTTTCGATCTTACGGAAGTACCTTTTATGTTTTTTTATTTATTTCTGATTTTTGCGTATATTCTTGTGGATCAGATAAGAGGAAGCTCTGTCATGCGGAGTTTTGCACATCCATAGGGATAAAGTTCTATCTCCTGCTCTTCTGTAAGCGGAAAACGAGATTCCGGAACTTTGGCACAGAATGTGTTGTATCCTTCTTCATATCCCCAGGCTATCTTCTGAACCTTAGCCTTGACTGTTACAGGCGGCTCTTTTGATGAGAACGGAATTGATGACACGGCATTCTTTTTAAGTTCAAGATCAAATGAAGAATATGCATAATTCCAATCGGACTTCGGTATGTATTCATAGTCACAGTAAGGATATTTGAGCTGCAAACTGCCGCACATACATTCGTCGATCTTCTGCTCATATTCAATCGGAACAGAAAAGACAAGAGAACCACAGCGAACTGCCTTAAGATCATAAGGACGGTCAACAAAATCGGGAACTGTTTCGTATGATACTGTGATCACCTTTTTTTCTCCTGCTTTTATCTCAAATGTCACATCGTTGTATGCATTGACACGTTCGTCGTTTATGGTGAGATTCTTTGCAAATCCGGGGATTCTGATACGGAGATTAAAGTCTTTTTTAGCTTCTGCTGTGTATACAAATTTATTCTCGAACGGGTACTCAGTATTGAGTGTGACGAAATAATCTTCGGTCTTCAATGATGACGGCATCGGAATGACGGACATTACTGTATTTTCATTATGCATAAATGAACTGAGAACAAACTTAGGCCAGCCTTGGCTGAGATTTGAAGTACAGCATGCGAAATTCGGAGCAAAACCGAATATATGTGCATTCTGATCGTTCGTTCTGAACTTCGGTCTGCCGAGCAAGGTCTTTTCACAGGATATCTGGTTGCTGAGCTGATCGTATTGGTGCGCCCACATATCATCACTGAATGTAGCGGGAAGTCCGTTAAATCCTATAAGTTCAAGACGTTCCGCCCACTTATAGTCACCTGTATATGCAAAAAGTTGTTCGTACGAATACATCTGTTCAACAACAGCACAGAGTTCAGTACCCTGAATCGGACTTTTACCTGATAAACATTCATCCCCGGTGATAAGTCCAACAGGGGTTCCGTTGAATTCACTGAGGATACGGAGAAGGTATTCAGCTCTGTTTGTGTACTCGGCGCCGGTAACATTACAGTATACCGCTTCATACTTAAGCATCATAACGATATTTACAATATGAGTATCAAGTCCCCAGAAATTGATCGGACGCTTCCACATATGAGTCAAAGTGTTGTAATCCATTCCCTGTTCTTTGAGAATCTCAGCGAGTGAAATAATCCATTCGTCGTCATATCTCTTCTTTAAGAAATCGAGCGCAATAAATGCTTCAAACCATCTATACTGTCCCCATTTGAAAAGCTTGATCGTTTTACTTTCAAGAAGCTCATAGAATTTCTTCATAAATTTATAAAGAATTTCGGGAATACGTTCGTCTCCTGAACATTCGTAGTAAACAACAAGTACCTTTGACAGAAGCTCTAGAATCCATGTCTCGTATAATGGAATATCATTTTCTTCGCATATATTCATCCAGCCATCAGGCTTCTGTGCATCAAGAATATCTTCTATGTACTTTTGTGCTCTTGCAATCATTTCTTCATTTTCAAGTAAATATGCAAGAGGAATAAAACCGTCAAGCCAATATAATACTCGTTCATCCAACCAAGCCGGATTGCTTTGAAGATCTCTTACCTGATCACTGTTTTTATAAACAGTCCAGGCATTACCGTAAATATGAGACCATATCTTATCAAGGTTACCGCTCAAGCTCTCTGCCTGTATCTCAAGCTGACGCTTTATCCATCCCTGTGGCTTGAGTTCGTTTGTCGTGTAAAAATCCCATTTCTTCATAGTGTAAATCCTTTCTATAATTTATCAGATGATTAAATAATATTATATCACACCAATTTTCATATGTAAAGGGTTTTATCAAATTGCCGACACAGGATCCATAAATTCCTTTTGGTACTTGTACGGTGTCATCCCGAATTTTTTTCTGAATCTCATAATAAAGTATGAGCAATCTGTAAATCCGCTTGCATAGCAGGCATTCTGTACTGAGTGTCCTGCTACAAGAAGCTTTTTCGCCTCAGAAAATCTCTTTGATTCTATGTATGCCGACGGTGTTGTCTGGAAATACTGTCTGAATCTGCGAAGGAGTGTACTCTTGGAAATGAAGAATTCTTCACAGATCGAATCGACACTACACGTTGTCTCAGAATAGTGAAGAAGAATATAGTCGACTATTTCCGAGAATCTTCCGGGAAGATTCTGCGTCTGCATTGCACGGTGTCTGTTATTACATATAGAGTCAATAATATTGAAATAACTTTTTGCGGCGTGGATCTGATACACTCCTTCTTTCCCGTGATTCTTATAAAGAGAAAAACACTGGTTTATGAAAGCCTCTTTATCTTCATCGGAAAGAACAACAAGTGTGCTCTGATCGAGGCAATCCTCAAAAACAGACGGACTGTTCGGGGCACTTCTGAACCATATACAAAAATGCTCGTGAATACAGTCGTTATGATAAATACATCTGTGAAGTTCATTGGGCTTTGTAACGATAATATCACCGCGATTTATGGAATAAAGATTGTTCTCAACAAGGAATGAAACGTCTCCTTTTAAGTTGACATAAATCTCATAAAAATGGTGAATATGGTCTTCATCGTGTGTTACATCATTCAGTGTTGTAAAACGACGCTCATATCTGATTGCAAGGTTGATTGCGCCAAGATTTGGCAAAAGTACAGTTGGAATCGGTGTTTGACTCATTTTATTTAAACCTTTGACGAAAAAATTATATTATTTGCATTTAAGCTTATATTATTATCATTTTGGTTGTGTTATAATCATTATAGCATAATGTCGAAATGTTGTAAATAGTTAAATTTTATTTCTTTGTTTTTCAAGGAGTTTTTATGTTAGTTCTTCTCAAAAAAGAAAAAGGTGACGGAAAGGTTTGTCTTTCTGATGCTCCTGTTCCGGAATTCGGTCCCGATGAAGTTCTGATCAAAGTAGCTTACAGCGGAATCTGCGGAACAGATATACATATTCTTCATGATCAGTTCGCTTATTATCCGCCTGTAATTCTCGGCCACGAGTTCTCAGGCGAGATCGTTGATACCGGTGCAAATGTTACATTGTTCAAAAAAGGTGACTTTGTAGTCGGTGAACCTCACAACAGAGCTTGCGGAAAGTGTTATCTCTGCCGCAACGGACATATTCAGAACTGTATGGACAAGCGTTCGATCGGTTGGGGTATTGACGGCTCATTTGCGACCTACCTTGTAATGCCCGAAAATCTTCTTCACAAGATTCCCGACGGACTTTCACTCAAGGATGCAGCTATGGCAGAGCCTTCTGCTATTGTAGCTCACCAGCTTCTTGAACGTGCACGAGTAACTCCCGGTGACAATGTTGTTATTATGGGTGTCGGTCCCATCGCTCTTCTCGCAGCTCAGATGGCAAGAATTGCGGGAGCAGGAAAAATCATTCTTTGCGGCTGCACAGGTGATATTGCATACAGACTCAAAATTGCAGACGAGCTTGGCTGCTACGACAGATTTATCAATGTTCAGACAGAAGATGCAGTTTCAATAATCAAAGAAGAAACGGGTATCGGGGCTGATCTTGTTGTTGAAGCTTCCGGTGCTGCAAGTGCAATCCGCACGTCAATCAAGGTTCTCAAGAAACGTGGTCTTCTCTGCGCTATTGGTATGACATCACCCGAGCTTGTAGATGTTCCGTGGAATGAAGCTATGATGAAGGTTCTCGATGTTCAGTTCAATATGAGCTCAAGCTACAACGGCTGGAATATTGCACTCTCTCTTCTCGCATCTGGTAAGCTCAAGGTATCTCCTATGATATCCGTGCGTCCTCTCCGCGAATGGAGCGAAGCATTCGCTGATCTTGAAGCGGGCAATGCAATGAAAGTACTTCTCACTCCCGAAGAATAATTTATATGTAAAGGATTTCAGTTATGCAGATTGAATTTCAGAATAAAGTAGTTGTTATCACAGGTGCTGTCGGCGGTCTTGGTTCTGCTATGGTTCAGCGTTTTGTTGAAGACGGTGCTAAGGTTGCGATCTGTGACCTTAAGGGTGCCGCAGAATCGGCACAGGCTATCAACAAGCCTGACTCGGTAATCGGTCTTGATTTTGATATTACCGATCGTGTACAGGTTGAATGTGCAATGAACACAATTAAAGAAAAACTCGGTAAAATCGATGTTCTCGTTAACAATGCGGGAATCAATGTTGGTCCCGACGAGAGAAAGCACGTTGACAAATTCAGCGACAAGTGGTGGGATGCGATCATCAAGGTTGACCTTGACGGTACATACAACTGCACCAAGCTCGCTGTTCCTCATATGAATGAGGGTGCGTCTATCGTCAACATCAGCTCGATCGTTGGTATGGTTCCTCTCAGAAACCAGTGTGCGTTTACTGCCGCTAAAGCTGCAGTTATCAATTTCACAAAAGCTATCGCAATGGAGCTTGCTGACAAAAACATCAGAGCAAATGTTATCTGCCCCGGAACGATCGGTATTGCTGTCACAAACAAGCTCTGGCAGAACAACAGTGCTATGGAAGGCCTTCTCTCTCATATTCCGATGGGACGTCAAGGTGTTCCTTCTGAGATCGCAAATGCTGTTGCGTTCCTTGCGTCAGACTTTGCGTCTTATATCACCGGAGCAGTCCTTCCCGTTGATGGCGGCTGGACCTGCGGCGGCTATGCGAGAAACTTTTAATGGATGATTTTTCATGCACTAACATACCTATCGCAAGTCGAGATATGATTGACAGAAAGGATTATTATGAAAGATTTCGCAATTAACGTTTTATCTAAAAATGTTCCCGAGGATAAGGTCGGCGTATATTTCCTCGGTCAAGCAGGTTTTCTTTTCAAAACACCTTCAGGTAAGATCGCGGTTATAGACCCGTATCTTTCAAATTGCTGTGAACGTCACGTCGGATTTAAGCGTCTGATGCCTCAGATCCTTGATCCCGGTGAGATCATTTTCGATTACCTTCTCATTTCTCACGCTCATTACGATCACTTTGATCCTGACAGTGTTCCGATTCTTATGTCAAACTGTCATACAGAAATGATCGCTGCGTACGATGTCGAAGCTGAATGTCAGAAGCTCAACATCAACGATAAGATCACATATATGAAATGCTGGGATGCTGTTGCTCTTGACGATATTACAGTAAACGCTGTTCCATGTGACCACGGCGAGCTCGCTCCCGATGCACTCGGATTCCTTATTGAGATCAACGGAAAGACCATCTACTATATGGGTGACACATCATTCCGTCCCGATCTTCTCGAAAATCCTGCGCTTCAGGGTGTTGACCTTCTTCTTCTCCCGATCAACGGTGCTTTCGGAAATCTCAACGAAGAAGAAGCCGCTAAGGTTGTAAGTATTCTCAAGCCTAAGATGACCGTTCCCTGCCATTATTGGAATTTTGCTGAACACGGCGGAAATCCCGGTCTTTTCAAAACAAATATGGAAAGTATTGCTCCTGACTCAGCCTTTACTCTTATGCGTCAGGGAGAAGGGATCCTTATCTGATGATTCGCAGAGATTATTTCAAGGACAGGGCTGCTGTTATTGTTGAGAGCGGCAAGTTGATTGCAACCTTTCTTCAGGATGACGGCGCTAAGCTTGTTTCACTTAAGGAGCGCGACACAGAAAAAGAGCTTCTCGTAACAAAGCCCGATGAAAATTACAAGGTTCTCACATACGACGGTACTTACATTGAATCCGAATGCAGCGGATTTGACGATATGTTCCCGACAGTTGATCCTTATACTCCTTCTGAAGGTCCGTTCAAGGGTATTACCTATCCCGATCACGGTGAGACGTGCCGTATTCCGTATAATGCGGAAATTTCCAACGGCAAGCTCATCTTATCGGCTGACTCACATCGTTTTCCCATCTCTTACAAGAAATGTGTATCCGCATCTGATGACGGCGGAATCGACATAGAATATGAGATTTCAAACAACGGGGACTATCCCTTCCCTTTTCTTTGGGCAGGTCATATTATGCTCAAAGGAGAAGATGATATGAAGATCACCCCCCCTTTTGCTGATGATATTCCGGTTGAGGCTATGTTCTGTACCCCGGGATATACGTTTGAATCCCTTCCGCTCGATCGCCTCTCGGGTTATCAACCCAAAGATGGTGCAGCATACAAATTCTATTACATAGCCGAAATCCCGACAGGACATTTTGAAATAACTTACAGCAACGGAAAAAGTCTTATTTTCGAGTACGACGAGAAAAAACTCCCGTATCTCGGAATTTGGCTCAACAACGGCGAATTCCAGGACGGATACAGCATTACACCTGAACCGTGTACTGTTCCGTTCGATTCACCTGAAAAGGCTCATGATCGCGGATACAATTCCGTGATTGAGGCAAAAGAAAAATTCATGTTTACAATTCATTTAACTATAAAGGAGGAATCTATATGAAAGCAATTACGGTCTACGGACCGAGAGATGCTCGAATGGAGGAAGTCTCAAAACCTCTCGCTACCGATGATATGCTTGTTATCAAGGTAAAAAGAACCGGTATATGTGCAACAGACTTCTCCATTTTCACAGGTGACTGCAGTTTCATCAGAAGTGGTGAAATAGTCTATCCCTGCAGATTCGGTCATGAATATGCAGGTGTTGTAGAAGAAGTCGGACCTGCGGTAAAGAATTTCAAACCCGGTGATCGCGTTTATACCGACAACTTTGTTTCATGCGGTACTTGCGAAGCTTGCAAGAGAGGCGATTATATGCAGTGCAAGTCAACACGTTCCGTCGGTACTGTAAACTGCTGGGAAGGCTGTTTTGCAGAATATATGCAGATGCCCGAAAGACACGTTTT
>SVUC01000052.1 GCA_015063455.1 Oscillospiraceae bacterium | reverse complement strand
CCTTTGAGGCTTCCATTGCGACATAATTTCGAATCAATGAATAATCAGCATAATTTGAAAGAAGAATCCACTTTTTTGCCTCTTCCATTCCGAGAACTGAAGTCTTTGTCTCAAACTTCAGCTTGTACGGCTTCTTCGGCCATCCCCAGGTTGAGTTCCCGCGTCCCTTGATCTGTACCTCAGTTTTATCAAGTGAGGAAAATCCTTCGGGAAGAAACCATCCGCTCACCCCTGACGTATCTATACTGATCTGTGCTGAAATATAGTCTTCTCGAGATATCACAGCAGATGACGTGTCTATCGAGATCACAGGAATCGTATGCTCCGAATATTTGATTACAATATCATAAACCCTCTCAAGTCCGTCCTCATCCGTAATCGTGCACCTGAGATCTTCTGCGGTCAAATCTGCCGTCGTCCCGTTATATGATGATAAAACAACACGCTCGGCATCAGTCTCGATCTCAACATAAGCATATCTCAGCGAATACGTATCTGTTGGAGCGACCACCTCAAGTGTGATCTGATTGTCGGATATTTTTCCAACAATATCCTCGCACATATTTTTATTCCTATTTTTCGGAACAACGAATGATGTAATTCTTCTCTCCGATTCCTTTTCTTCGATTACGACCTCGTCCGTCTCAGTGGATGTGTCGGATACACTCTCCGAATCGGATTCATCTGCGTCATCAGACTCACTCTCGGTGTCAGTACTGTCTTCATCGGAAACGTCAATGATGATATCGCTGTCAGATTTATCGTTCACGTCAAATTCATTGCCGACTGAAGAGCATCCGCCCAATGACAAAGCTGCCGCAATGAGCAGTCCTGTGGTTTTTATGTATAGCTTCATAAAATCCTCCGCGAATTCTCGAATTATAGTCGTTTACATTATATCACAAAAACCGTCATCTTACAAGAAAAAGATCCCCCAGGCTCATCCGAGAAGATGAATCGACGGGATCTTATATTCTTTATTTCTTGATTATCTTGATGAAATATGTGCCAAAGAGTTTAGCGTCAACAAAAAGAGTTGCATTTTCGGAAGAAATCGTTTCCTTGCGTACAAGCTCAAAATCGTGGTCTTCGTCGAGAACGTAATACTCAACTGTCGCGCCGGGAGCAATTTCGCAGTTCTTGATATCTACTTCAACGAGTCCGGGCTCCTGATTTTCGTCGTCAACGAAGTATGTGAACATAATACCACAGGTATTTTCGTTTTTCGCGGCGATAGAGTAGAGATATTTGTCATCCGCTTCGGAGAGAACGCTCTGTCCCATCTTGTAGATCTGTGAGTACATCTTGAAAGGATAGTATCCCTTGAGAGGTGTGTAGAATCTCAAATCGAACATTCCGCAGAACTGATGAGGCTGTGCGTCGTAATACATCATGTGGTCAAGCTTTGACTTCTGACCGACACACATTGTTCCCGCAATAAACGAAGCCCCCTTGAGCCCTGCGATAGTCTCAAGAGACTGACGGAACTCTTCTCTGTACCAGCCTCTTATGTAGTTCCATTCATTGAAAATAAGCTCAATCTTACCCGCAAGGTTATATTTTTCAATAAATAACCACATATGCTCAGCATCTTCGTCGAAAAGATAAGGCTCGTTGCGGTATCCGTGAAACGAGAAGAAGTCCATTGTCATATTGTTCTTCCGGAGGGTTGAGAACACAAGATCGTTGTACTCATCATCCCAGGCGTTACAGAGCGCGGGACCGCCGAACTTGAGATGAGGGAAATTCTTCTGAAGGTGACGGAGAGTAATTACAAACAGCTCCATAAACTGCTCGGGTGTTCCCTGCCAGCAGGGGTTTGATCCGATAGCACCGCAGTTGGGTTCATTCCAGATCTCCCAATACTCGATATCATAGTGGAAGCCGTCTGCCCATCCTTCAGTATAGTGGCGGATTATGTGTTCACATATTTCAGCCCACTTTTGAAAATCCTTCGGAGGAATTGTACCGACTTTTTTCTTGAATTCAATAGATGCACCAAGACGGTAGAATGTCTTTGTTCCCGCATCATCAACATCCTTCAAATAACGGTCTGTCCAGGTAAAAACGTAAGAGGCGGGATCGTTTACGTCTGCATCGAAATCGGGGAAAATACGGTGTACGTCAACTGTAAATTCACCGCCGTAAGAGCCGCAGAAAGCAGCGTCATGGTTTCTTGCATAAGGAATTTCTGCTTCTTTGTACAGATCAAAGTTACTTGTACCTCCGCGGACATGGTCTCCTACGGGACCGTTGTTTACGGAGTGCATGATCTTTACCTTTCCGGTGTTCTGAGCAAAATCTACTGTCAGCTTTTTCATAGCTTTTTCTCCTTGTTTATATGTTTTTGTGTTTATTATTCATCTATCATTTCAAGAAGTGCACGCTCGGCACCATTCTCGGCGGTAATTCGGTATGCTTTACCTTTCAGGTAAACTTTTCCGATAGTTATCATATTCCAGCCATCAGGCAGAACGATATTTTCACCAAACCAAGAATCGATAGGCGAATCTATGTCATCTGTCCACGGACACATTTTTGTAAGTCCCATAATGAGTCCGGAGAGAAGACTTCCTCTCGCTGTAATAAAGTTTGTATTTATATGCTTTGTCATTGCTTTTTGAAGTGCAGGATCCGGAATACTCCATTCTGTACACGAATGAAACGGTTCACAGAAGAATGTAAGGTTAGCAAGCTCATAGAACTTAAGTGAGGTCTCCCTGTCTCCGGTCCATGCAGGAAATACTCCGAGGAATCCTGAGAGCATAGGATAGCGGCAATATTCTTCCATTCCGTTTTTTACGTAGTGGGCAAGAGTTTTCTCCACGTCTCCAACAAAAGCACCGTACGGGAAGTATGACATAAGAACAGTTGGTACCTGTCGGTCTGTCATTTTGATCCCTTCGTACTGAAGAAGAATTCCGTCGTCGTTTACAGGAACAAACATATTGTCAGCAATCTCACACCAGTGAGGACGTGAACCAAATCCGAGCATTTCAGAATACTGAGCGGCGGACCTTAAAACCTTAATACACATCAAGTTAGTGTACGAGTCATTATTGACATTATCAGTTTCCTCATCAATACCTGTTATATGGAAAATTTCATATCCGCGCGATGTTTTCACAGCGCGGCTCTCGATCCACTCTGCAACACCTTTCATAACAGGCCAGACTGCTTCTTTTATGTATCCATCATCTCCCGATACTCTCGCATATACATCAAAGGCAAGCGCAATATCCAGATTTACATGCTGTTCTCCCGCCTGCGTGAATTCCGGAGGAGTAACTTCAGAACCACTAGCGCCGCTTTGCCATGGGAACTGTATTCCGAGATATCCGTTAAGGCGAGCATTCGCCGCCGCCATATCAATTCTTTTAAATCTATAGTCGAGCATTGCCCTTGCGGCTTTTGGTGAGCAGAACAACGGTACCATAAGCATAAAACTTTCTGTATCCCAGAAAATATGACCGCCGTGTGCGTTCCCGTGACTAAGTCCGTACGGAGGAACAGATGCAGGAGAAAACTCGGAAACCGATGACATAAGATAAAAGAATGATGCATCTATCGCATCCTGCCACTCATCTCCCGCACCGTCTATCGTGATGCGGCTCTCCCATAGCTTTGACCATGCCGCGCGGTTATCTTCACGAATTTTATCAAGTCCCTGCCATTCTGCAAGTCCTATCATTCGCTGTGCTTGATTGTGCGGTTCGGTATGCATTACAGACGGTACATACGATGTAATAACCTGCATCTCTCTGCCTTCCTTAGTTACAGTGAGAGCAGCTTCACACGAAAGATTTCCAGTATCCTTCTTCGAATCAGCCCCATATACACAGAAAGATATACCCGCCGAAGTTGAGTGATCATAAGAGGGAAGAAGCATTTTTCCGTCATGGCGTTTTGCGGCAGGCCAAAATGTCGGCTCTCCCACTGTATGACGATAATTATGCTTGATCTCATATTCTATCTTTACGATTATCTCTCCCTCTCCCCGGAAAAAGATATGGGAACACAGGAGAGTTGGCATAGTTCTGGGTGTATAAACCGTATACTCCAGATCAGTATCATCCAACTGCATACATATGAGAAGTTCACCGGTTTCAAAATCGTACGTTTCTGATATTGTTGTGGGATAGATTTCTTCACCGTTTTTGAAAAATGTCATTAAAGGCGTTGGAATTACCGCCAGTCCTTCAACCTCATCCCCCATTGCGACACTCGTAAACCCAGATAAAAGTCCAAGCGCATCCTCAAAAGGATTCTTATTGAATCTAAATCCAATAAATCCGTTTGATACATATGCCGGTGGAGCACTACTTGCCCATTCGTTTACAAAATATTTTTTCATAATTTTTCCTTATCTGAAATAATCACACCACTTTATTCATCTATCATTTCAAGAAGTGCACGCTCGGCACCGTTCTCGGCGGTAATGCGGTATGCTTTACCTTTCAAGTAAACTTTACCGATAGTTATCTTACTCCAGCCATCAGGTAGAACGATATCTTCACCAAACCAAGATTCAACAGGTGCATCTATGTCATCTGTCCACGGACACATTTTTGTGAGTCCCATAATGAGTCCGGAGAGTAAACTTCCTCTCGCTGTTATGAAGTTGGTTCTGATGGGCTTTGATGGATTTTCACGTTCCGCAGGATCTTTGATACTCCATTCCGCACTCGCGTGGAATGGTTCGCAGAAGAATGTAAGATTAGCAAGCTCATAGAACTTGAGTGCGGTCTCCCTGTCTCCGGTCCATGCAGGAAATACTCCGAGGAATCCTGAGAGCATAGGATAGCGGCAATATTCTTCCATTCCGTTTTTTATGTAATGCTCAAGAGTTTTCCCCACGTCTCCCACAAAAGCACCATATGGGAAGTATGACATAAGAACAGTCGGTACCTGTCGGTCTGTCATTTTGATCCCTTCGTACTGAAGAAGGATTCCGTTCTCGTCAACAGGAATGTACAGCTTGTCCGCAATCTCTCTCCAATACGGACGCTTACCAAAGCCGAACTTTTCGGAATAATCCGCAGCAGCTCGAAGAACTTTAGCGCACATAAGGTTGGAATACGAATCATTGTTTACATTGTCGGTTTCTTCGTCAATCCCTGTAATATTCAGTATCTCGTACCCTCTCGAGGTCTTTTTAACTCTGCTCTCTATCCATTCAGAAACGCCTTTCATAACGGGCCAGACCGCTTCTCTTGCGTATCCGTCATCTCCGGTTACTCGCACATATCCGTCAAATGCAAGAGCAATATCAAGATTTACATGTTGCTCTCCCGCCTGTGAGCATCCCGGGGGGGTAACTTCCGATCCGCTTCCTCCGCTTTGCCACGGGAACTGTATTCCAAGGTATCCGTTGAGACGAGCATTTGCCGCTGCCATATCTATTCTTTTGAATCGGTAATCGAGCATTGAACGGGCAACCTTTGGAGAAAAAAACAACGGAGCCATAAACATAAAGCTTTCAGTATCCCAGAAACAGTGACCGTCATACATATCGGCATCACTGAGACCGTACGGCGCTGTTGATGTCGGAGAAAACTCTGATACTGAAGAGAATAGATAGAAGAATGAAGCGTCTATCGCATCCTGCCACTCATCTCCCGCACCATCTATCGTGATACGGCTCTCCCAAAGCTTTGCCCAAGTCTCGCGGTTATCTTCACGAATTTTATCAAGTCCCTGCCAATGTGCAAGTCCTATCATTCGCTGAGCCTGATTGTGCGGCTCGGTATGCATTACAGACGGTACATACGATGTGACAAGCTGTATTTCGTGTCCGTCAGGAGTCGGTTCAATAACAGCCTCACATGAAAGATCTCCGGTATCGTTTTTTGTCTCAGCACCGTAGAGTCGGAAGGATATTCCCGCAGAAGTCGTTCTGTCAGAAGAGATCAAAAGGCATTTTCCGTCGTGATGCTTAGCTGCAGGCCAATATTTAAGTTCACTCGCCATATCCTCGTATGTTTTCATGATCTCATATGAGACACGCATAATGATTTTTTCGTCACCGCGGAAAGTGAGATGAGAGTTCAACAGAGTAGGCTGTGTTTTTGATGTATATACAGTATAATCAAGCTCTGTCTCGCCAAGTTTTGCTTTTGTGGTAAATTCACCGTTTGAAAAATCATATGACTGAGACAGTGTCTCGGGAATCAATTCGATATTATCTTTGATGAAAGTGAGTTTTGGTGTCGGAATTACTACCATTGCTTCAACGTCAGCAGTATTTTTCAGCGCTGTAACACCTGCCAAAATCCCGAGGACTCCCGAAAACGGATTTTTATAAAATCTGAAACCTATGAAACCGTTAGCAACGTATGCCGGAGGGGAAAATTCACCCCATTTTTTTGTTGTATGTATCGTCATTTTTATATTATAACCTCCGCTGGTCTTTATTCAAGTATAACATATTGTTTTGTGAAAATCAACATCATTTATAATCTTTTTATTCCCTCTGCAAATACCTTTATCAATTGACATTGGAAACCCTGTGTGATATAATTTACAAAAACCACACTGAAAGGCAGTATATGAAATTTTCCGTTTTTACAGATCTGCATCACTACCCGGGTGTATTTATGGGCGGGACAAAAGAAGATCTTGATTTTATTGAAAAACGTGCAATCAGCGAAAAATGCAGTTTTGTCATTCATGCGGGAGATTTCTCCCACGCTCCCTGCCGTGCTCACGATTATATTGCGCGATACAAAAGCTTCAAGATACCGACGTATCACTGCTTTGGCAATCACGACACAGACCGCACTCCGTATTGGGAAACGCTTCGTCTGTACGGTCTTGAGCGTAGCTACTACTATTTCGACTGCGAAGGGTACCGTTTCGTTGTGTGTGATCCGAATTTTTTCAGGCTTGACGGCGAATACATACACTTTGAGCTGATGAACTACTACAGGTATGAGGTCCGCGACTATATTCCGCCGAAGCAGATCGAGTGGCTCAGAGAAACGATAAGATCGTCCCCTCTCCCGTGTGTACTGATAAGTCATCAGAGCTTTGAGAGACCTGACGGAGTACAGAATCGCGATGAAGTGTTGGAAATAATAAACAATGCAAACAAAAAGAAAAAGCACAGCGTTATACTGTGCATAAACGGGCACTATCACCGAAACTCTATTCGTGTAATAGATGATGTGTGCTACCTTGATCTCAACTCTGCGTCTTACGATTGGGTAAACAAAAAGCACGACAAATTCCCGAGCGAGCTGTGCAAGAAATACACGCTTCTCTCAAATACCGTAGTTTACAACGATCCGATCCACGCGGTAATTACTCTTGACGAGTCATCAATAACGATCAACGGTATGGAGAGCTCGATGTTCATGGGAATCAACCGTGAGCACACAGGAAACGAGATCTATGATGCCGCGGGGCGTCCCGTTGTGCCGCGGATAGATTCGGCTAAAATTATGCTTGATTAAAATGTGCGATGTAAAGTATATTTTTCTTAATAGTTATAAAACCCCGGCAGATTTTTAGGTCTGTCGGGGTTTGCTTATTTAGTGACTTGTTATTCCAAATTTTATATATGCATTTTGAATGGAATTCTTAACTGCGGTATACCTCAGTTCCATATCCTCCCAACCAATTTCCTCAGTACTGTCTGATACATCCGTTTGAAAGTCTGAAAGAACGTCGATAACTCTTGTAAGCAATTCGGTCAAGTTTGTTTTTGTATGAACCAAATAGATTCCACCATCTTTTTGGTGAGCTGTTCTACCGGCAAAATGTTCTAATATCAAAATTTTTTGACACTTATCTAATATAGGCGCTGTATCGATAATCTCAGTCAGCAATCTTTTAGAGTTACTCTCTTGCTTTGTACGAGATACGAAAATCAGTCGGAGAAGATCACCCACAGTACTCCAAGTGTTTTTTACATCGTTCTTACTTGAAAGCAGCTCAAAATCGTAATCTATAAGCTCTTGTCTCCATATTTCAATAATGTCGTCACTGATCAACCGATACCGTTTATATTTTTCCGGATCTTCGCGATCCATTGTCATCTCATCACCGTGATAATAATCAAAAAATTTCTTGATTTCGCTTAAATGTTTTTCGCCCATATCTTTTTTTGACTTTTTGTTTTCTCGTTTAAAAAAGTTAAACATTATCTTTCCCCCTATATTTTTACCATATCCTTCTTAGAATTTTGTTTACGGTATTCCATCGGAGTGATGGAATATTTTTTTGTAAATTCACGGTAAAATCCTTCGCGTGACCCGAATCCGACATACTCCGCAATCTTTTCTGCCGTTAGATCACACGTCAGAAGAAGCTGCCTTGCAAGCTCAAGCCGTCTGTCTGTGATAACTCTGCGGAATGTTTTTCCGTATCGGCTTTTCACGATCCTGTAAACGTGGCGGCTGCTGAGATACATTTTTTCCGCAATATCCTCTATCGTAATATCGTTCATGTAATTTCTTTCTATGATCTGGTCAAGCTGAGTCATGCGCGTAATATCTTCAAGCCCCGAATCAGAATATCCCCCGCTGTAATGAGTTACCGTTTCATATTCAAGAGATGCAGTGTAAAGAATAAGACCGACTATATCCATAGAGGGAATAAGGCTGTCACTCGCCCGTCTTTCCGTGAAATCGGAAATAAACTTCCACATCTCAGGATGAGCGCGGTAGACCATAATATTCCCGCTTTCTGTGAGATGCTGAACTTTTTTGTATACATCCTCTCCGCAGCTGATCTGACGTCTTTGGCATATGAAGCTCACCGCACAGCACTCCTGCGCTTCGACAGATGGCCTGCTGCAATGACGTATCCGCGGCGGGATCAGAAGTGCGTCTCCCTCGTTCAGAACCACATCGTTGTCATCGAAATGAACCGACATAGATCCTTTCCCGCACACAAAAAGCTCTGATGAAACGTGATCGTGAAGAGATACTATCACGCTGTGACCAAGCTTCAGTGGAACATCTGCCATAAAACTAAAAACGCAGTTTTCAACACATATTGAGTATTCCTTCCCGGGGGGGAACAAAAGTATATCAGACATTTTTCACTTCCGTTGCAATAATGAAATATATGTTTATTATATTACAGTCCGCAAATTATGTCAATATTTTTGTGTCATATACTGACATAAAAATGTCAAAGTTGGCATAACCGTTCATTTACACACAAATATGTTTTTTATATAATAATAGTGATATAACATAGCGGTTAAGGAGATAAATATGGCACAAAAAACTAAACACTGGGAAGACATCGCGCCCTTCTGGACAGAATATGCAGCACACCATACAAACAGTACACATGGTGACATCATTCATATATCAAAGGGACTCGTACCTTTTTGGGATGACTATCTCATAAACACAAGATTTTCCGACGTTGAGCTTTCTGTAAATAAGCCTGTACTAAAAGAAGTTATTCATGAATTTTCTAATCTGCTTGACGGTCAAGATCCCGGGTATTTCAACGTTATTAAAGAAGACGGATTCTACCGCATGTACTACGGTGCATCCTACGGAGGTGTTTCAAGAGAATGCTATATGGAGAGTAAGGATGGTATTCATTGGGAACGTCCAAACCTTGGCATTTACGAAGTAGACGGAAGCTATGACAACAATGTTGTCGTTGATAAAATTCTTGACAACTTCTGCGCAATGAAGGATGAAAACCCGAACTGTCCGCCTGAAGAAAGATACAAGGCGGTAGCATCCTGTAATGAACTTGAAGGATACGCAAACATTCCCGAAGAAGATTGGTACGGTAACAAGATAACATACGGTCTCGTTTCTATGACATCTCCCGACGGTCTGCATTGGAAAAAACACTCACTAGTATCATATAATCTGCATTTTGACTCTCTGAATACTCTTCATTGGAATCCTCACACAAAGAAGTATTATATTTTCGCTCGCGTTATGCTCGATCATCCCGAGTTCACCGCGACAAGATTCCCGAGTGAAGTTATCGGAATACGCGGAATTATGGTTCAGGAATCGGAAGACTTTGTTCATTGGTCAGATCCCGTACAACTGAATATTCAGGGCGGTGAGGACTATCAGATGTACACAAACTGTATTATGGCGTATCCTTACGATACACGTTACTACATCGGTTTCCCTACACGTTATTCTGACAGAGGTGAATGGAGTGCAAACTACGACCGTCTCGGTGGTATAGAAGAAAGAAAAAAGAGAGCAGAAAAAGAGCTTCGTCTCGGTCTTGCTATTACCGACTGCGTATTTATGAGCTCACGAGACTACTACAATTGGTACAGATTCGATGAAGCGTGCATTACCCCCGGGCCAGAAAACGGACTCAACTGGCTGTACGGTGACGGATATCCTGCACAGGGTTATCTCGTCGAAACACCCGCCCCGATCGAGGGTTATCCGAACGAGCTTTCTATTCTCGTTCCGATCCATCATATGCTTCCGAACAAAACACAGCTTGTCAGATATGCTTACCGCCGCGACGGATTTGCGTCAGTCAAAGCAGGCTACAAGCCGAAAAAACTTCTCACAAAGCAGTTCACGTTCGACGGAGATCAGATCAAGATGAATTTTCGCACGTCCGCGAGAGGATTTATCAAGATACAGATCCTTGACCACAGAGGAGTACCCTTTAAGGAGGGATACACGACCTGCGAGATCTTCGGTGATTCTATTGACAGAATCATTGACTTCGACAAGCCGCTCTCCGATCTTCACGGAAAAGTCGTATCAATGGAAATCACAATGTGCGACGCTGAGATATTCTCCCTCACATTCGGTGACAAGGAAGAATCTTAATTTTTGATCAATACGGAGATAAATATGGTACAAAAAACAAAACATTGGGAAGACATTGCCCCTTTCTGGTCAGAATATGCCTCCTACCACACAAACAATACGCGTAGCGATATAATTCACATTTCAAAAGGTCTTGTACCGTTTTGGGACGATTACCTCATAAACACAAGATTTTCTGATGTTGAGCTCTCTGTGAACAAACCCGAGTTGAGAGATGTTGTATTTGAATTTGACGGGGCAGAGGATGGCGAAAATCCGGGATATTTCAACATAATAAAAGAAGAAGGCTTCTACCGTATGTATTACGGAACATACGTTGATGATACTGCACGAGAATCTTACATTGAGAGTAAAGACGGTATCCATTGGGAAAGACCTAAGCTCAAACTTTACGAATTTCGCGGAAGTTATAACAATAACATTGTTGCTGAAAACCTCTTAGATTATTTCTGTGCATACAAGGATATTAATCCCGACTGTCTTCCCGAGCACAGATACAAGGCGATCGCTCCGACTTTTGATCTTGAAGGCTATTCCAATAAACCGGAATTAACCAGATATGGTTCACCTGTAAATTACGGACTTGCTTGCATTACCTCTCCCGATGGAATACATTGGAGAAAACATTCTTTTATTTCATGCGATCTCCATTTTGACTCGCTGAATACTCTTCACTGGAATCCGCATACGAAGAAATATTACATTTTCGCGCGTATTATACTCGATCATCCCGAACACAGTATAACAAGACCTCTTATGGAAGGTCAGGGGATCCGCGGAATCATGGTACAGGAATCGGAAGACTTTGTTAACTGGTCAGATCCCGTCCAGCTCAACATAGAAGGCGGCGAAGATTACCCGATGTATACAAACTGTATCATGGCATATCCTTACGATACACGTTATTACATTGGTTTTCCGACACGTTATACTCAGAGAACAGAGTGGACTGCTAACTACGAGCGTCTCGGCGGTAAAGAAGAAAGACTTGAGAGAATGAAACCCGAACCTCGTGGTGGCCTTGCAATTACCGACTGCGTATTCATGAGCTCCCGTGACTGTTACAACTGGTACAGATTCGACGAAGCGTGCATTACTCCCGGTCCTGAAAACGGGAATAATTGGATATACGGAGACGGATATCCAGTTCAAGGGTGCCTTATCGAAACGCCTGCCCCGATTGAAGGGTATCCAAATGAGCTTTCTATTCTCGTACCCATCAACTACTCTGTCAAAAAGAAAACACAGCTTGCAAGATATACATTCCGCCGCGACGGATTTGCGTCAGTCAAAGCAGGATACAAGACAAGAAGACTGCTCACAAAGCAGTTCACATTTGACGGCGACCAGATCAAAATGAACTTCCGCACATCTGCGAGAGGATACATCAAGATACAGATCCTTGACCACAGAGGAGTACCCTTTAAGGAGGGATACACGACCTGCGAGATCTTCGGCGATTCTATTGACAGAATCATTGACTTCGAAAAATCCCTCTCCGATCTCCACGGAAAAGTCGTATCAATGGAAATCACAATGTGCGACGCTGAGATCTTCTCCCTCACTTTCGGTGATAAGGAAGAATAACAGAAAATCCGGACTTTATGTCCGGATTTCTTTTTCAAGACAATTTTTATTTATAGTGCTTACGCATTTCTTCGTGGTAAGGAAGAGCCATGATCTCATCAATGAATTCTGTTACCTGCTCCATTGATGTCGCCCACTTATCCATAAGTACGAGTTCTTTGAGGAATTCAAGGTTACCTGTTTCGTAAGCTTCAAGCTCCATTTCGACAGGAGCTACGCGGTCGCGGAGAATATGCGCAATGATATGCTTCGGAAGAGGCTTTGTTGTGATAGGATGAATACCGTCAGCGGAACAGAGGGCGGGAACCTCAACCTCGAAATCTTCGGGAACTCCGGGCACGAGCTGACCTTTATTGAGAGTATTTACGATGATAACTCTCGGAATATCTCCCGCGATTGCTTCGATCAGAGGAACCATAAGCTCGTCGGGGCTGATATTCCCAACGAATTCTTCAACACTCTTGTCAGGCTGCTTTGAAAGCTCGATTATATTGTTCGCTCTTCTCTCAACCTTTTCGAAGTATGCGTTCCATCCGTCCATAGCTGTGTATTCACCGAATTTCTTTTCTGTTTCATCATCAACATGATACCACCAAGGCCAGGATGCACCGCCGTCGGAGAGTGTATCACCTATACCAATAACACCATGTTTCTTGTAGAAGTCCATTCTCTTCTTTCCGAGAGGACCGCCTCTGCCTGAATTTGCCCAGAATTCTGATGTTTTTTCGTCGTCAGCCAGCCATCTGTCAAGAACATCGAAAATAGGCTCTCCTTTAAGTCTTCCCTCGTTAAGCCATACAAAGTGATTAACACCGGGCATCTGATATGTAATATCTTCTTTGCTGTAACCAAGCAGTTCAGCAATTCTGTATGTCATTGCGTATCCGTGGCAGAGACCTACCATCTTCACATCAGGATACTTACGCTGGAGAAGTGTGACGCCTGCAACTACGGGATTGGACACCATAAGATGCCAAGCATTCGGACAGTGCTCACGGATGTCAAGTGTAAGCTCTTCCATAAATCTGAACTGATAGAAGTTGAGCCAGAATGCTTCATCATACATTACGTGGTAACTTCCGCCAAGCTTGAAGCCGTATTTTTCCGCGATCTTCCAGCCTTCACGAAGTCTCTCGTGGGGAGCTGTGAGAGCAGTATTTATAACAAAATCCGCGCCCTTCAGGGATTCGATTCTGTCGGTAGTCTTTTCAAAACGGAGATCTCCGCCGAGCTCTTTGTTAAGGCGTTCACAAAGATTATGCACAGCATCGAGGCGCTCTGTGTTAATATCCATAAGACTGATGAGAGATCCTGAGAGAGTCTTACACTTACAGATATCACGGACAAGTCCTGTGGAGAAGCATCCGCTTCCTGCACCGATCAAGCTGATTTTGAATGTTTTCATTTTAATTTTTCCTTTCATTTATTTATGTTTCACAAAATAATAACTATAGTAGCTGCAAGTGCGAGAAGTGCAGACAATGCGCTCCTTTTGCTCACCTTTTTTTCCATTATAAAACTAACAACAGTTGAAAACAGAATAGTTCCGCCCGTCACAACGGGATACTGTACCGATGCGGGAAGCTTTGTGAGAGAAATGAGCAAAAACAGCTCCGCAATTCCCCCAAACACCGCATAGAGAGAGGTATATGTAAGCTCGACAGGTTTCAGAAAAGTCAGTTTTTTATTTCTCGCGAGATACCACACTGTTGAAATAACAAACACACCTGCATACGCGACCGCAATAAAGCTGCGGCTGTCTGTGCTGTACTCCGGATACGACTGATGAACAGTCGATATCACCCCCATCATTCCGTTGAAAACAAATACCGCGATATAGTAAAGTATCGCTTTTTTTGACTGTGCTCCCTTTTCATATGTAAGAACAAGCGCGGCAGCGATCACGATACAGCTGATTATCTTCGGCACGGTAATTCCTTCACTGAAAAATACCGTTCCGCAGATAAACGGAAGTACCATTCCGCCAAGCATTGCGAAAATCGAATACACCGACAAATTTGCACTCGCAAATGATTTCAGACTGAAATGCAGATACAAAATAATGTCGACCGAATAGATAAGTCCGATAATCAGCGAAAACGGTGTGACACGCATATGAAACTGATTTAAGATCAGCATAACGATCACATTCGCAAATGCAGTATACATCTGAAACAGCAAAGATGAATCGATCCCGTCACCTCTGCCCTTTTGGTACCTTTGATTGAAAATAAACTGAGTTGAAAAGAGGATGGCGGCAACTGCCAACAGAAGATACATATACATTTCCACCTCGACAGAGTCTGAGATCATTCAATATAAAACTATGATTAATTTTATAATCGGCTGTGATTTTAACACATTATATCACGCACAATATGGCTTGTCAATAAGTTTTTGCCTCAAAAAACAAAAAATTATAATTCCAATTGTGCAAAAAACATTTCAAATTTTTTCTCTGTATTCTTTCGGCGTTTTTCCCGAATATTTCTTGAACAGCTTTGAAAAATACTGTACATCAAGTACCCCGCAATGAAGCGCAATTGTCTGGATCTGCAAATTTGTCGTCTCAAGCAGGTGTGCCGCAAGAGTCATTCTTTCATTATTTATATATTCCGTAATCGTTTTGCCCGTCTCGCGCTTGAATATCGTTGACAGGTATGCCGCACTGATGTTCTGTGCCTCTGCAAGATTTCTGAGAGAAATATTTGCCGATATATCCGCGTCGATCATAAGTATCGCTTTACGAACGGGCGATGAGTAATTCTTCATCGTATGCTTTCTCACAAGATGACAGTACGAACGATACATCTCACTCATCAGTTCACCACCGAGGTCTGTAGATGTCAGCTGCTCGATACGCCTTGCAAATGAAGATGAAACTCTGTCAATATAAATTGGATGAACACCGCTTCCCTCGACCGCCTTTCTGAGAAGAGTATTCATTATTATACTGTAATTCTTTAAATTTCGAAGTGGATCGTCAAGGCGTTTTTCAAAAGGAATAGATGCAAAAGTCCCCATTATCAAAGCAGCCTTCTGTATTTGCCCGCGTGATACGGCACGGATCAGCTCGTTTTCTACCGCGTACCTCTCCTCCATCATTTTCATATTGATCATTGCCTCTGAAACGTCAACCTGACGGTTTGCAGACAGCATTTCCGTCTGAACAATGAAGTTCTCATTTATGTCCACAACGGAAAAGTCGTTGCCACCCCATACGCACTCGCAGAAGGTATCAAGCATTACGAACAAATGGCTGTTTTCCTGAATGTGAGGAATACTGTTGAAATAATCCTCGAGCAAACGGTATCTCTGCGGAAGGACGTTATGCTTCTCAGCCAGCTCAAATATCTGCCTCTGATCAGGCCGAACAGGCAGGTATGGACCGATCATCAAGATCTTTTCCTGTGAGTTCCACGGAAGCTTCATAATAATATAAGTCGCAATATAAGAGCTGTTCAGTCGATATATAGTTTTTGGCTCAATTTTGTTGAAGATATCTTCTGTCGAAAGAGTAATGCTGTCTCCGAAAAGGAGTCTGACTCTGTCATCAATCAGACTGTCGAACGATTCGCTGCGTCCTAAGAGAGAAACAGGCACCCTGCACTTCTCAAATGTTTCGCATAAAAGACGAAGTTCCCCATCACAATTCATAAATTCTTTCTCCTAACAAAGTCAATTGTGGAAATTATATAAAAATCAATCCCCATTTTTTGTATTATAGCACATATTCAATTATTTTTCAATATTTTTTGAACGAATAACATTAAAATAATACAATAAATGCAAAAAAATTTCCTCACACTTAGTATGTGAAAAATTCTATAATTAATACAGCTACTTACTCAGAAAAAAATAAAATAGGAGGATCTATAAAAAAATGAGTAAAAATGTAGTTTTAGACGAAAAAGGTTATCGCAAATTTGGTATACGCGACAGTATTTCGTATGCTGCAGGTGACCTCGGATGCAATATGAGCTTCGCGCTAAAGGGTACAATGGCTCTCTTCTGGACTCAGGTTATGGGTATGAGCGCATGGTATTCTCTTCTTCTCGTTATCGTTCAGTTCTGGGATGCTATCAATGACCCGCTTATCGGTTCTATGATCGACGCAGACCGTCGTAAGTACAAGAGAAACAAGTTCCTTCAGTACATTTGGGTTGGTTCTATCGGTCTTATCGTAGGCGGCGCGTGCTGTTTCCTTCCTTTCCCCG
>SVUC01000051.1 GCA_015063455.1 Oscillospiraceae bacterium | reverse complement strand
TCGCAAGAGTCATATAAAGTCCGCCGGACGGCGAGAGGAAGCTTTTTCCCTGACGTCCGCGTCCGCCTGTCTGTGTTTCTGCGATAATAACGAAGTCATCCGACGATTCATCATTTCTCAAAAATTCGCGCGCATCGGTATTTGTTGAAACGGTCGTTTTTTTTGATATTACTTTGATTTGGTGCATAAAATTTGACGATGGGCTTGACACGGCAACCGTTCCTTTCACTTTTTGGGTGTGACTTTTGTCATAAAGAAAAGACTAAATCAAAAAAACAATATCACACAAGTGAATTTTACCCGATAAATAAAAATTGACGAGAGAAATATTGTTGATAATGTGTGAATTTTTCTTATAAAGGGTATTTTTTCAAAAAAGTGTTGATAAAATTGAGATTTTGTGGTATATTATACGATGTAGAAAAATAAAAAATCTTATATATAAAGAGGTTCAATATGACTTACAACAAGAAATCAGTTGAAGACATCGACGTAGCCGGCAAGAAAGTCCTCGTAAGATGTGACTTTAATGTGCCCGTAAAAGATGGCGTTATCACAGACGATAAGCGTATCGTTGGCGCTATGAAGACTATCCAGTATCTCGTAGCTCAGGGTGCAAAGGTTATCCTCTGCTCTCACATGGGCAGACCCCACAACGTTCTCGACGCAGAACTCAAGCTCGACAAGAAGGAAAAGAAAAAGATCGAAGCTCTCCCCGCTGAAGAACAGGAAGCTGCAAAAGCTGCTGCTCTTGAAAAAGGCAAGAAGGATATCACAAAGCTTTCTCTCAAGATCGTTGCTGACGATCTCGCAAAGAAGGGTATTCCGGTAACTCTCGCAGCTGACGTAATCGGTCCCGATGCACAGGCTAAGGCTGCTGCTCTCAAGGAAGGCGAAGTTCTTCTTCTTGAAAACGTTCGTTTCCACGCAGCTGAAGAAAAGAACGATCCCGAATTTGCAAAGGCTCTCGCATCTCTCGCAGAGATCTATGTAAACGACGCATTCGGTACTGCTCACCGTGCTCACGGTTCTACAGCAGGCGTTGCTGATTATCTCCCTGCAGTTTGCGGTTACCTCATTCAGAAGGAAATCGACGTTATGGGCAAGGCTCTTGACGATCCTCAGAGACCCTTCGTTGCTATCCTCGGTGGTGCTAAAGTTTCCGATAAGATCGGCGTTATCAACAACCTCATCGAAAAGGTTGATACACTTATTATCGGCGGTGGTATGGCATATACATTCTTCCGCGCTATGGGATGCTCCACAGGTACATCTCTCTGCGAAGAAGATAAGCTCGACCTCGCTCGTGAACTTCTCGCAAAGGCACGTGCAAAGGGTGTAAACTTCCTCCTTCCCGTTGACAATATCATCGCGCGCGAATACAAGGAAGATGCTACATTCATGAGAATTTATTCCGACTCTATTCCGGACGGCTGGATGGGTCTTGACATCGGTGAAAAGACACAGGAACTCTACTCCAAGTCTATCGCAGGTGCAGGTACAGTTGTATGGAACGGACCGATGGGCGTTTCCGAATGGGAAAACTTCGCATCCGGTACAAAGGCTGTTGCTAAGGCAGTTGCTGATTCCGGCGCTATCTCCATCATCGGTGGCGGTGACTCCGCAGCAGCTGTTGAACAGCTCGGTTACGCTGATAAGATGACACACATCTCCACAGGCGGCGGCGCTTCTCTCGAATTCCTCGAAGGACTTGAGCTTCCCGGTATCGCTTGTCTCCTCGACAAATAATTTTAAATCAAATGAAACGGGAGAGGCGCAGAGTCTCTCCCGATATTTATGAAAACACTTCATCAAAATTTACAGAGGTATATTATGAAAAAAGAATCCCGTAAGGTTATCATTGCAGGTAACTGGAAAATGAATATGACACCCTCCGCAGCTCGTGAAGCTGTTGCAAAGACAGCTGAGCTCACAGCAGGAAAGAACGGCTGTGAAGTTGTTCTCTGCGTTCCGTTCGTGGATATCACTGCTGCAGTTGAAGCTGCAAAGGGCACAAACGTAAAGATCGGTGCTCAGAACGTTCACTTCGAAAAGAAGGGCGCTTTCACAGGTGAGATCGCTGCAGATATGCTCCTTGAGTGCGGTGTTGAGTACGTAATCGTAGGTCACTCTGAGAGAAGACAGTACTTCGGTGAAACCGATGAAACAGTAAACAAGAGAACACGCGCTGCTCTCGATGCAGGTCTCAAGGTTATCCTCTGCCTCGGTGAAGTTCTTGAGGAACGTCAGGCAGGTATCACAGAAGAGATCGTATCAATGCAGACAAAGCTTGACCTCGCAGGTATCCCCGCTGAGCAGATGAAGAACGTTATCATCGCATACGAACCTGTTTGGGCTATCGGTACAGGTCTCACAGCTACTCCCGATCAGGCTGAAGAAGTTTGCGCTATCATCCGCGGCGTTGTTGCAGGTCTTTATGATAGTAGCGTTGCAGAAGCTCTTACAATCCAGTATGGCGGATCAATGAACGACGGCAATGCTGCAGAGCTTCTTTCTAAGGTTGACGTAGACGGCGGTCTTATCGGCGGCGCATCTCTCGTTCCCGAGAAGTTTGCAAAGATCGTTGACGCAGCTCAGGCATAATAGAGTTTTAGCACAATACAAATAAAATCAAAATGCAGTTTTGGCGGTTTTCCGTAAAGCTGCATTTTCTTTATTCCTGTTATTCAACAAAATTTATAACTTATACCTTGAATTTTTCGGAGTACGGTATATACTATTATTTGTTGAGAAAAAATGTAATTATTGAGGACAATATGAAAATACTTCACACTTCCGATCTGCATCTCGGACTCAGACTGTGCGAATACCCAATGAACTCGGAAATAGAATATTTGCTTGGACAGATTTTGGACATAGCATCTACGGAGAACTGTACTGCAGTTATTGTAGCCGGTGACATCTATGACAGATCGAACCCGTCTCCCGATTCCGTCGCGATTTTTGACGGGTTTGTGACTTCACTCGCTGAGAGGGGAATACACACCTTTATTGTTTCAGGAAATCACGATTCTCAGGAGAGGATATCGTATCTTTCGGGAGTGCTTGAAGGGGCTGGAATCCATATTTCTCCTGTTTTTGACGGAAATATAATGAAGACAACACTATCTGACGAGTTCGGGGATGTGAATTTTTACCTTATGCCGTTTTTCAGACCGTCACAGTTGAAAGCTGTCGATTCCGGTTTTACGGGAGACGATTTCACATCTGCCCACAGGCATCTTATAGATTCTCTCGAGGTTGATGAAAAGAGCAGAAATATAGCTGTTGCTCATCAGTTTGCGGCAGGCGGCAGGGATGAGGGTGATGCTTATGATTCGGAAGCGGGAGGAAGCGGTCTTGTTCTTGCCGATGTTTTTGAGAAATTTGATTATACAGCACTCGGCCATCTTCATAAAGCTCATTCTGTCATAAATGGCAGCGGGATCGAGTATTGCGGCTCACCGCTAAAGTGTTCGTTTTCGGAAGCGAATGACAAAAAATCCGTAAACGTTATTGAACTTGCAGAAAAAGGCAGCGTTAAGATTGTGCGTATTCCTCTCATACAGAAGCGTGATCTTCGAGAGATCAGAGGGTCTTATGAATACGTTACATCACTCGAGTGCCGAGGTCTCGGTAATACTGAGGACTACCTCAGAATAGTGCTGACCGACGAGGATGACATTCCGGATGCGGTATCAAAGCTCAGAACGATATACCCGAATCTGATGCGTCTGGCGTATGACAACCGCCGTACACGCGAATCTCAGATCGTTGATGTGACATCTGATGAGGACGACATTATTACACCCGAGTCGGTGTTTGCCGAGCTGTATGAGCTTCAGAATAATGCCACACCAAGCGATGAAACAATGAAAATTGTAAGAGAACTGTTTGAACAATCCGCGAAAGGAGAGGAATAATGCGCCCGATAAAATTGACAATGCAGGCGTTCGGTCCGTATGCTTCGGAAACGACGATAGATTTTGAGAAAATGACAGAATCGGGGCTATACCTCATTTGCGGAGATACAGGTGCCGGAAAGACTATGCTCTTTGACGCGATAACTTATGCTCTCTACGGTGAACCAAGCGGCAGCAGTCGTGAATCGGGGATGCTGAGAAGTAAGTTTGCATCTGCAAATGACGTAACCTTTGTTAAGCTTGAATTTGAGGATCGCGGAGAACGATACACGGTTTATCGCGAGCTGAGCAGAGAAAAAATGAAAAAAGGAGTCTTGTGCGAGGAAAAATCTAACGAGGCGTGGCTGACATATCCCGACGGACGTACCGTTACGAAGCACAAGGATGTTACAGCGGCTGTCTCAGAGATCATTGGACTTGACAGAGAACGCTTCCGCCGTACTGTTATGATAGCGCAGGGAGAGTTCCGTGAGCTTCTTTATGCAAAGACAGATGACAGAATGCTTGTGCTGCGTAAAATATTCAAGACGAATCTTTTCGCAGATTTTTCGCGTAGAGCAAAAGAGATGTCTTTGGAAGAAAAAAAGAGAGTGGAGACTCAAAGAGAGAGTGCTGAGAGGTATGCGTCTCTTGTGACAACCTCAGATGACGAGCTGAAGGCGGTGCTTGACAAAGTTCCGTTTGTTGAAAAACGTGAGATTGAGTCAGCGTTCGAGAGATATTTTTCGAGTTCGGCTGAGAGGATCGAGAAGCTTGAGGGTGAAAAGAAGAAAACAACAGCAGAATTGAACATTGCAAGATTTTGCCTTGCGAAAGCGGAGAACGACAAGAAATCAGAAGAAAAATTCTTAAAAGAGAAAAACAGCCTCAAAATAGCTGAAGAAAAGCTTGAATCTGTAGCATCCGAGTACGAGATGGCGAAAAAATCTCTGGCGAGAGTGCCCGAAATGCGTAAAAATTCGGCATCACTCAGAGCATCAGCTGCCGATTATCTTGAAATGGACGAAGTAAAAAAATCGCTCGACGATTCGTCACAAAAGCTGAATACGGTTCGGGAAAAAACAGAGAGGACACAACAGAATATTGAATCACTTGCGCGTGAGATCGACAGACTTGAAAAAGAGAACGTGATACTCGGCGAATCGGTCTCGAAAATGAGTGAACACGATGCTCTGATAGCTTCTCTCGGACGTGAGAAAGATGAGATAATACATTGGCTCGAGATGGTCAGAGAGTACACAAAAACCAAGCAGATCCTTCGTGAAAAAGAGGATGAATACAGATCTGTGTCGGCGGAGCTTGCAAGAATGCGGGCGACTCATTCCGAGATGACATCACGTTACCTCGATGGTATTGCGGGAATTCTTTCGTCAGAATTGAAGGATAACGAGCCGTGTCCGGTGTGCGGCTCAACAACTCATCCGAGACCTGCTTCACGTGACACAGTTGGTGTTGACAGAGAAACGATAGAAAAACTCCGCGGTGCTGTTGACTCACTCTCTTCTGCTGCCGAGAAGGTTGCGGGAGAGCTCGGTGGGATCAGATCAAATGAAGCACGGCTTCACGAAGAAATACTCGGTTATGTCAGTGGAAGTGAAGATATATCAAGTGCGGAAAAGATCCTCAGCGAAAAGAAAAATGAAGTAACATCGAAGCTGATAGAAGCGGAATTTAAGGCTGAGACGATCCGCAAAAACGCTGAGATTTTGGAAGGAAATATCGAAAAGAAGAAAAAGCATACAGCGGTACTTGAGTCGGAAAAGGAGTCTCTTGATAAATCCACTCTTACAATTGCAGACATCTCGGCGGTTGTCCGTGAGAAAGTAGCCCGATATGAAGAGGTGAGGTCAAAACTTGTCTTTTCAGGTATTGATGCGCTTGAAGCAGAAATATCAAGGATCGAATCTGAGGCAAATGAAATAGAGAGAGCTGCTTCTGAGGCGGAGGGAAGAAGATCTGAGGCACTTATTGATGTTGAAGTTTTGAAGTCGTCTGTACGGACGTTATCTGAGCAGCTCTCAGGCAGCTCGGCAGACAGATATGACGAATATAAAGCTCTTGAAGAAAAGCTCAGCGATCTTCTTGAGAAAGAGGGAGATGAAATTGCTAAGGAGGCCGCAGAAAACGAGCGTAACCGTGCTGCAGCAAAATTCATCTTGGATACTCTCTCGGAGATTTGTGAATCGGAAGAGAGACTTAAGGTTCTGAGTGCAATATCGGATACTGCCAACGGAACGGTAAAAGGTAAAGAGAAGATCATGCTTGAGACGTTCTGGCAGATGCGTCTTTTTGAGAGGATCGTGCGCCGTGCAAACGTCAGACTTATGAAGATGAGTGACGGACGCTACGAGCTTGTCAGAAGAAAAACAGCGGAGAATCAACGTGAGAAAAGCGGACTTGAGCTCGATATTGTCGATCATTGGAACGGACGTGAGAGAAATGTGCGTACACTCTCGGGCGGTGAATCCTTTGCCGCATCCCTTGCCCTTGCCCTTGCATTGTCGGATGAAACCGAGGCAGAATCGGGCGGTGTACGCATCGACGCGATGTTCATTGACGAAGGCTTTGGCTCACTCGATGAAGATTCACTCGATACAGCCCTTGAGGTTTTGCGTTCACAATCCGGATATGGCAGATCGGTCGGGATTATTTCCCACGTGGCAGGACTGCGCGAGAAGATCGAGCACAAGATCATCATCACAAAAACATCGGGCGAGAGCAGGATAACGTGTGTTTGATTCGGTATGTTCTGAATAATGTTCAAATTATTGACATTCAATCGCAGCTGTGGTAAAATTATACTCGGTATATTATAAGTAAAAAACGACAGAAAGAAGGTTTTATCCTGAAAAACACTCAGACAAAAGGATCGTTTTTGCAGGGCGCTTTTATCCTGACGATCTCAACTGCATTTGTTAAGCTGGCGGGATTTCTTTTCACCATTCCGATCGCCAATCTTCTCGGCGGAGAGGGAATGGGATATTTCTATTCCGCCTACGATATATATAATATGCTTGCCGTTCTTGCATCAGCAGGTTTGCCTGTTGCTGTATCGAGAATGATCAGCGAGACACTTGTGTCGGGGAATACTGACGAAGCTGAAGAGATCTACAAGATATCAGTCAGAATTTTCACCGTGATCGGTGCGGTTATTGCTGCATTTATGTTCTTCGGTGCCGACCTTCTCGCAGATCTAATCAAAAATCCCAATGCGGGACTCTCTATCCGTGCGCTCTCAGTTACCGCATTCTGCGCGTTTGTAATGTCCGCGCTCAGAGGATATTTCCAGGGACATTCGGTTATGGCACATACAGCAGTGTCGCAGGTGATCGAAGCTTTTGCAAAGCTTTTTCTCGGATGTGCACTTGCGTTTGTTCTTATCAAAACCGAGTATGAGTATATCGGCGGATCGGCAGGTGCTATTCTCGGTGTCTCGATCTGGTGCTGTAATTGCCGTGATATATCTGATTGCAGTCAGAAAGAAATACACAAAAGCTTACGTTCCGTGCGGAATGACAGTCAGACCTACAAAAGCTATCGTCAAAGAGCTTTTCAGGATCGCCATTCCCGTCTCTCTCGGTGCATCGGTTATGAGCCTTGTTAATCTTGTTGATACTGCGGTAATTCTCAGGGTATTGCAGAACACACTCGGATACTCGTATGAGAACGCAAACTGGCTTTACGGAGTCCTCGGGAATGCAAAGAAGATATTCAATTTCCCGTCTGCATTTATAGTTCCGTTTACTGTAAGCATACTTCCTGTTCTCACTGCGGCTTATACCGCAAAGGACAAGGACGGCGTAGTGAAGAATATGACGTCCTGCTTCAAGTATGCACTTCTTCTGGCACTTCCCGCAGGGGTTGGAATTTTCGTTCTCGCTGAGCCGATCATGAATATCATATACTTCAACACTCCCGAAGAGGCAGCGGCGGGTACCCCTCTTCTTGCGATCTACGGAATTGCAGTTATTCTTTATTCGATAGTGTCTATCAGCGGATCAATTCTTCAGTCGTTCGGACTTGTTAACAGACCTCTTATCAGCCTTTGCGTCGGTGGAGTTGTGAAATGTGTTCTCAACGCAGTACTTGTCGGATTTGAAGAAATAAACATTATGGGTGCGCCGATCGCAACGGTAGCTTGCTATATCGTTATGATAGCGATGAATATGATCTTCCTCAGACGTCATCTTGAAGGTTGCGGCGAAATTGTCAAGAATACGATAAAAACAGTAATCGCTGCGGCGATCATGGGCGGAGTGACTTATCTTGTGTATCTTCCCGTGTCCGCTGCCGCAGGCGTGAAGATGGGAGGCCTTGTCTCGATCGCAGCAGCTGTTGCAATATATGCCGTGCTTGTTCTTGTGTTGAAAATAGTAACAAAATCGGAGCTCAAATCCATGCTTAGACGTGGATAATAAATATAAAATAAACATTATCTGAAAGGAATACAATAATGAAAAACAGAAATGAAATTCCCGCAAAATACAAATGGGACCTCTCCCATATCGTTGAGTCTCAGGAAAAATGGGACGAGATCTACGCTGAATGTGAGAAAATGATTCCCACTCTTGCTGACATCAAAGGTACTCTCGGAAATTCCGCAGAATCACTTTTCAACGCATTTGAAACACTTTATGCATTCCACGAAAAAGCAAACGGAATCGGATCTTATGCGTTTCTTTCAAAGGCCCTCGACGGCGGCGATACAAATGCACAGGTACTTTGCGATAAGGTTATGACTCTCGAAATCAAAGCAGGATCTGCGCTTTCCTTCTTTGATCCCGAGCTTATGGAGATTCCCGCTGACACTCTTGCTGAGTTTTTGAAATACGAACCGCTCAAAAAATATGCTCACATCATCGAAGATTCCACAAGACTTCGTGACCACATTCTTGACGAAAAGAGCGAAGGAATCCTTGCAAAAGTAGGTAAGATCTCTCATACAGCGGGAGATATCTACGATATGTTCACCAACGTTGAGATGGAGCTTCCGAAGATCAAGGGTGAGAACGGAGAAGATGTTCAGATCACAAACGGTAACTTCGGCGTTCTCCGTGAATCAAAGTGCAGAGAAGTACGTGAAGCAGCATTCGAGGGAATGTTCGGCACATACGGTAAGTACATCAATACATTTGCCTGCACATATGGCGGAAGCGTAAAGTGCGATAATATGTACGCTGACATCAGAGGTTTCTCTTCTGCACGTGCAAAAGCTCTTGCTTCTTCAAACGTTCCCGAATCTGTATATGACGCACTGATCGAGGCTGTTCACAATGCGATTCCTACTATGGAAAAGTATATTTCTCTTCGTCAGAAGGCTCTCGGACTCGATAAGATCGACGTATATGATCTCTATACTCCGATGGTATCTGATGTTGACTATCCTATGCCGTACGAGGACGCTTATCAGATCGTGCTCAAGGCGTGTGCACCTCTCGGTGAAGAATATGTAAATGTTCTCAAGAAGGCTTACGAGGACAATTGGCTCGACGTTTACGAAACTCCCGGAAAAGAATCAGGTGCATTTTCGTCCGGCGTCTACGGCGTACATCCTTATGTAAAGCTAAATTATACCGATTCACTTGATGATGCATTCACACTTGCTCACGAGCTTGGACACGCAATGCATTCATATCTCTCAAGCAAAGCTAACGATTTTGCAAATCACGGATACAGAATTCTCGTAGCTGAGGTTGCTTCTACTTGCAACGAAGTTCTTCTCACAAAGTATCTTCTCTCGGTTGAGACAGATCCGAGACGCCGTGCGTATATTCTCAATCACTTCCTTGAAGGATTCAGAACAACTGTATTCCGTCAGACACTCTTTGCTGAATTCGAACAGAAAGCACACACACTTGAGGCTCAGGGAACACCTATCACATCTGACTGTCTCTGCTCAGTTTACGCTGATCTCGTAAAGCAGTATTATCCGAACGCTGAGTTCCGTGATACTCTGAAGTATGAGTGGTCCTTTATTCCGCATTTCTACAGAGCTTATTATGTATATCAGTATGCAACAGGATTCTCTTCCGCAGTTGCGATCGCATCCAGAGTTCTTGAGACAGGAGACGCTTCCGATTATCTCAAGTTCCTCTCCACAGGTGGATCTGACTACCCGCTTAACGAGCTGAAGATCGCTGGAATTGACCTTACATCTCCCGAGGTTGTAGAGAACGCAATGAAGGTATTCGACGAAACGATCGACGACCTTGCGAAAATCATCGGCTGATTCACTCAAGCTCAAAGGTAATCATATATGAAGCTTACATTTATCGGAACAGGGGCCACTTTCCCGGATGAAGGTGACGTCAGACGCTGCTCTTGTACAATGATCGAGACTTACGGACGATACTATTTTGTTGATATGGGTACGTCTGTCATTGAAGATCTGAAAAAGAGAAATATTGATATGCACGATGTGCAGGGGATATTCATAACTCATCCTCACTTTGACCACTGTGAAGGACTTTTGCCTTATATTTCACGTATATCTTTCAGAAGTATGTCACTGAAAAATGATGATGTAGATACCGTAATTTTACTTCCGCGCAGAGAACTTATAGATGTCATTCAGGGTTGGGTTGGTGCAACATCAAGCTCAACCCGAGATGACATCAGATATCAGATCGTACATCAGGGTCTGACCTTTGATGACGGACTTGTCAGAGTCAGAGCGTATCCGAATCAGCACTGCGATGATTCATACTCGTTTTTGATCGAATGTGAGGGGAAGAAGCTTCTTTTCACGGGAGACCTCAATCGCGCGGATATAGATTTCCCCGAGATCGCATTCGAAGAAGATCTTGATCTGATCGTGGTGGAATCAACGCATTTTTCACCTGCACTTACCGAGGTTCAGCTTGATAAATGCAATGTAAAAACAGTAATTTATAATCATATCAGTACGCATCGTGATGCTGAGCTTTATTCTGTAATGGAAAAGCCCCACAGATATAACAGTATACGTTCGTATGACGGAATGGAGTATATTCCGTAACACGCAAAACCATAATTCAAACATTAAAAGCCGGAGATTACAATGAAGTTCACTTTTATAGGAACCGGAGCAGGTTCTCCTTCCAAAAACAGAAGATGTTCGTGTACTCTTATTGAATCGGGCGGGCTGTATTATTTTGTTGATATCGGTACCGATGCGGTTCCCGATATGATAGATATGGAAGTACCCATGAACAATGTCAAAGGCGTGTTCGTTACACACCCTCATGCAGATCATTCCAATGGACTTGTTGCGTATGTCAGTTACATCAGTAATTACGCGAGAGATGCGGATCCCGAGATCCTTATTCCGAATAATGATATGGCAAATGCAATCTCAGCTTGGAACAAGAGCTTGAATGAACTTTTTCGCGGGGATATCAGATACAGTCTTACTCACCCAGGGGTTATATATGATGACGGAAATTTGAAAGTCAAAGCTTTCAAGATCAATCACTGTCCCGATGCGTATGCATTTTCTCTTGAAACAGAGGGGAAAAGGATTCTCTTTACGGGGGACCTCGGATATCTTGATACAGACTATGCGGATATTATTGCGGAGGGGAAATTTGATCTTATTGTAATTGAAGCAACTCACTATAGTATAGATGTTGTTGAGGATCTTCTTTCAGATTTTGATGTGGATAGAGTGGTGTACAACCACGTTAATCCAAAACTTGACGGGATGCTTGAAGAAACATTAAAAAAAGTACATACATATGAAGTAACTGTGTCATTTGACGGTATGCAGTATGTTATATAAAATATTGAGAACATAAGAAAGGTATTGAATATGAAAATCATAACAATCGGAACAAGCCACGGCGTTCCAGAGCCGCACAGAAGATGTACATCGACACTTCTTGAAACAAACGGAAGATATTATTTTATTGATGTCGGTACGTTTGTTGTTGAAGATGTAATTAATATGGGTCTTACCATAGACGATATAAAGGCCATTTTTATTACTCATCCCCATGCAGACCATTCTGATGGACTTCCGTCACTTATAACACTTTCCGGTTGGTACCGCGAACAGCATGATACCGTTGTAGTACTCCCTCAGGAAGAAATGATTGGTGGTCTTACAGCGTGGCTGAATAGTGTTGAAAGACTTAAATCAACCATAAACTTCAGAGTAACACAAGAAGGCGACGTTTATGACGATGGTTTTGTTAAGGTAAGCGCTGTTCCTACACTTCATTGCAAAAATTCTTTTGCATATTATGTTGAAGCGGAAGGCAAGAAATTACTCTTTGCAGGAGACATGAGAAGTCCGGATATTGATTTCCCGCCTCGTGCATTTGAAGAAGAATTTGATCTTATTGTTCTTGAAGCTGCTCATTTCGGTCCGGACGGAACTCTCAATGCTTTGTCAAAGTGTAATGTCAAAAATGTTGTCTATACACATATCGCACCTCACGCCGAAGAAAGACTTGACGAAATGGAAAAAGAAGAATTCCCATACAAGTGTATCAAAGCGTACGACGGTATGGAATTGGTACTTTAAGATTGAATCGGGAGGAGAAAATATATTATGAAAATCACATTTCTCGGATCAGGACACGGCTTTGTTGAGCCTAACAGAAAATGTACAAGTATTATGGTTGAAGTAAACGGCAAGTACTATTTTGTTGATGCCGGAACTGCAATCATGGACGAAATAAAACACAGACATATAGATATTCATGATGTAAATGCTGTTTATATCACTCATCCTCATACAGACCACAGTGAAGGTCTTGTGTCATTTGTAACTCTTCTCAGCTGGTATCACGGCGATGCTAACCCCAAAATCTTTATTCCCCGTGAGTCAATGAAGGAAGGTCTTGAAAAATGGATTCGCGGCATGCAGGAATACTACAGAGAAAACATGGAGTTTGTTGTTTTCGCCGAAGGTGATATTTACGATGACGGTATTGTAAAGGTAAGTGCTATACCTAATGAGCATTGCTATGATTCATACTCCTTTGTGTTTGAGGCTGATGGTAAAAAGATCCTGTTCTCAGGTGACATCAAATATCCCGATGTGGATTTTCCCGAGAGAGCATTCAATGAAAAATTTGATCTTATCGTAATCGAAGCCGCTCATTTCTATCCGCACGAAACAGAAGAAACTCTCGCAAAATGTGATGTTGATACGGTTATCTATAATCATATCGCACCCAGAGCAGATAACGAGCTTGCAGAAATGGAAAAGAAGTCATACCCGTACAAGTGTATCAGATCTTACGATGGTATGGAATTCGTTCTGTAATCTCTTATGAGACGTTTTTGAAAAACAAATCCGTCATTCAGAGACAGTGTTTGACGGATTTTTTTGTGCAATACTACAAAGTTATAATAATTTAGCAATTTACTTGACTAAAGCGTTAAAGCGTGGTATAATATTTGTCAGTTAAATTGAAATGATGTTTTATAAAACATACATCAAATAAAGTCAAACAGATTCGGGGAAGATGAAATGACCGAAAATATACTCAGAAAAGAAGAGAAAACAATATTTGATCTGCGCGCACTTTACGAAGCGTACGGATATAAAAAATATAAAATGTCGAAGTTCGAGGAGTACGATCTCTACGCAGAGAACAAAAGCTTTCTCGCAGAGGGGAATATAATAACTTTTAACGATACTCACGGTAAGCTCCTTGCTCTCAAGCCTGACGTAACACTTTCAATCGTTAAAAATGCTGTAAACGGTACTGTTCTCAAGGAATACTACAACGAAAACGTTTACCGCGCGATTGACGGAGAATACAGAGAAATTATGCAGGTCGGTCTTGAATCTATAGGATCTGATGATCTGTTTTCTACCTGCGAGGTAATTTTGCTCGCGAAGAAGAGTCTTGAGAAAATATCGGATAAATATATTCTCGATCTTTCAAATGCTGCATTTGTAAGCGGACTTTTTGAGGACAGCGATATTCCGTACGATGTTCGTGAAAAGCTTCTTGAATGTGTTGCAGGAAAGAATACACACGATATCGACAGGATAGCAAATGAAAACGGGCTTTCTGCCGATATCTCGGACAAGCTCAAGGGAATAGCACAGCTCTACGGAACATTCGAGAGTGTGATCGACAAGGCGAGAGAACTCGTGTCGAACGATACAATGAAAAATGCGCTTTGTGAGCTTGAGGCGATCTACGACTTTATGAAAGAGGTTGGAGAGAGCGACAACATCAGACTTGATTTTTCTCTTATCAACGATATGAGCTATTATAACGGTATTATTTTCCGAGGATTCATTGACGGAGTACCTCACGGAGTTCTCGCAGGGGGACGTTATGATAAGCTCCTCTCAAAAATGGGCAAGCCAATGGGAGCTGTCGGATTTGCGATCTATATGAATCTGCTCGATCTTTATTTTGACGACGTGAAGGAATACGACGTCGATATTCTCGTGACATACGAGGACGGCGCAGATATCATTGCAATGACAAAAATGGTAAATATGATGCTCGGCGGCGGAAGAACCGTAAGAGTTCAGAAAAATACAGATAATATCAGATACCGCGAGCACTACAAATATACAGAGGGGGGACTTGAAGTTGCAAAAGCTTAATATTGCATTGCCGAAGGGAAGACTCGGCGAGAAGGTATATAAATTACTTGAAGAGCTTGGATACGGATGTCCCGGAATGACAGACGGATCAAGAAAGCTGATCTTTGAAGATGAGGGCGGTATGGTCAGATATTTCTGGGTAAAGCCGTCTGACGTTGATATTTACGTTGAGAGAGGCGCGGCTGACATCGGAGTTGTCGGACGTGACATCCTTCTTGAACATAATCCCGATGTATACGAGCTTGTCGACCTCGGATTCGGAAAATGCAGAATGTGTGTAGCAGGAGTTGTCGGTCAGGAAGTTAGTACAGACCGAACTCTGAGAGTTGCAACAAAATTCCCGGGGATTGCAAAGGCGCACTATTCGTCCAAGAGTAGAGAGATAGATATTATCAAGCTCAGCGGATCTATTGAGATCGCTCCTATCCTCGGTCTCTCGGATGTGATCGTTGACATAGTTGAAACAGGTTCAACTCTCAAGGAAAACAATCTTGAAGTAAAGGATACGATCGTTGATATAAGTGCGAGACTTATTGCAAACAAAGCGGCTTACCGTTTCAAAAACGAAGAAGTAACTGCACTTGCGGAAAAAATCAGAGAAGTTCTGGAGATGAGAAAATGATTAAGACTTATAATATAAAAGATATCTCAGTCAGCGAGATCCTTAAGCGTGAGGAAGAATCACGCGATGTATCGGGAATTGTTGCTGATGTAATTAAAAATGTTCGTGAAAGAGGAGATGCAGCTCTCGCTGAATACACCGAAAAGTTTGATAAAGTCGTTCTCGATTCGATCGTTGTGTCGGAAGACGAGATAAACGAAGCTCTCGCGTCTGTAGATGCAGAGTTTCTTGATATTCTGAATGAATCAGCCGAGAACATCAGAAAGTACCACAGATGCCAGGTGAGAAACGGTTATTCGCTCACAGACAAGCCAGGTGTAATAATCGGTCAGAGAATCTCTCCGATTGAAAAAGTTGGTGTGTATGTTCCCGGAGGAAGCGCACCTCTCCCGTCATCCGTTCTTATGAACGTAATTCCTGCAAAAATTGCGGGAGTTCCGTTTATTGCAATGGCAACCCCTCCGTCGAAGAACGGCAAGATCAATCCCTCAATTCTCGCTGCGGCAAAGATTGCGGGTGTGGACGTTATCTACAAAATGGGCGGTGCTCAGGCTATAGCGGCATTCGCTTACGGAAGTGAAACAGTAACTCCCGTAAATAAAATCGTAGGTCCCGGTAACGCATTTGTTGCTGAGGCGAAAAGACAGGTGTTCGGCAAGGTGGGCATTGACATGATCGCAGGACCGAGTGAGGTTCTCGTAATTGCTGACGGTTCATCAAAGCCTGATGTTGTTGCAGCTGATATGCTCTCCCAGGCAGAGCACGACAGAATGGCTTCAGCGATCCTCGTAACCGATTCAGCGGGACTTGCGGCTGCAGTTGCATATGAGCTTGAAGTTCAGATTCCTCTCCTCACAAGAGCTGAGATCGCGCGTGAGTCTATTGATAAATACGGTAAGATCATCATTGCCGAAAATCTTCGTGATGCAGCAAAGATCTCAAACGAGATCGCTCCCGAGCATCTTGAGCTTATGGTGGAGGAGCCGTTTGCATACCTTCCCGAGATCAAAAATGCAGGATCTGTTTTCCTCGGCAAGAACTGTCCCGAGCCTCTCGGCGACTATTTTGCGGGAACAAACCATGTTCTTCCGACCTCAGGTACAGCGAAATTCTCTTCTCCTCTTTCAGTAGACGATTTTGTGAAAAAGTCTTCCTATATTTACTACACAAAGGAAGCTCTTGAGCTTGAAGCATACAAGGTTAACAAATTTGCAATGCAGGAAGGTCTTACAGCTCACGCAAAGAGCGCTGTCGTAAGATTTGATACAAACAATAGCGAAAAATAAAAGGATAATAAACAATGAGCAGATTTTTTGATTCAAAATTTGCATCTCTTGAAGCGTATACTCCCGGCGAGCAGCCGAGAGACCGAAAGTATATCAAACTCAATACAAACGAGTCACCGTATCCGCCGTGTCCGGATATTCTCAAAGCGGTAAATTCCGCTTCTGCGGCAGATCTCAGACTATATTCAGATCCCGTACTTCTTGATGCTAAGACCGCGATCGCAGACTTTTACGGTGTTG
>SVUC01000050.1 GCA_015063455.1 Oscillospiraceae bacterium | reverse complement strand
AAATACGGAAGGCGGCCGGTATTTTTGGCAAGAATAGATAAAGACGTGAAGATTGAATCGAAGCTCTTGACAAAAACCTCCGATAATGATAACATATCTCTGACAGATATTTATTCTGTGTGAATATCTTATTCATCTTCCTCTCTTTTTATCTGCCAGCCCGTTTATCATGTCAATCCACCGGAAGGAACCAGCCGCCCATGATCGTTATCAACTGCACCGGACACAGCGGATTCACCGTTGAGTCGGAAACACATATGCTGATCTTTGACTATTCGGAAGGAACTCTGCCGAAGCTGCCCGCAAAAAAGAAAATCTATGTTTTCATCAGCCACGGGCACGAGGATCATTTCAATCCGGATATTTTCAGTTTATGCCGGGAGCATCCGAATGTCCGTTATGTGGTTTCCAGTGATATTCCCGTTTCCATTCTGCGCGACTGCGGCGTCACCGATCCGATCATTGCCGAACCCGGTATGGACATCCGCCCGGAAAGCCGCTTCCGCCTGAAAGTCCTCCCTTCCACCGATCTCGGCGTTGCTTATCTCGCCGGATGCATGGGACGGAATATTTTCCACGCGGGGGATCTCAATCTCTGGCTATGGCAGGGCATGAGTGAAGGTGAAGTCTTTGCAATGACCAACCGTTTCCGCGAATACACCCGCGGACTGAAGAATTTCTGGATCGACACGGCGTTTCTTCCGCTCGATACGCGGCAGGGAATTTACTCCTTCCTCGGATTTGACTATTATATGAAGCATTTCCGCATCAAAAACGCAATTCCGATGCACTTCTTCGGCTCATCAAAGATCGTGGACGACTTGATGTATGACAGAATATCGCGTGACTACCGAAGCCGGATCATCAAGCTCGATCCCGGAGGAAAGGTGAACATCGTTTGATTTTCCTCTTGATTCCTTGCGGGATTTGATGTATAATTTACAAGGACAAAATAAAGCAAAAGACGCTCGTTAAAAAAAACGGGCTTTTTGCGGTTTATTCGGTTTTAATTATCAAAAATAATAATATACTATAAAATAACGGAGTAAAAATGGCAGATATCTTTGAACTTTTCAAAAAAATATCAACTCAGAAAGCCGAGCCCTCAGGTGCACCCGAATTTATCATTACAGGACTCGGAAATCCCGGTGAGAAATACGCACTCACACGTCACAATGCAGGATTTATGGCGATCGACTACATCTCTCAGAAATATGAGTGTAAGGTTAACCAGATAAAATTCAAGTCTCTCGTCGGATACACAACGATCGGGGGACACCGCGTTCTCCTCATGAAGCCTCAGACCTTTATGAACTTATCTGGTGAGGCTGTCTCCGAAGCGGCTTCTTTTTATAAGATTCCCGCAGAGAAGATCATCGTGATCTCCGATGACGTTGCGCAGGCTGTCGGACGTATGCGTATCAGAAAATCGGGTTCAGACGGCGGTCAGAAAGGACTTAGAAGTATCATAAGGATTATGAATACAGATCAATTCCCGAGAATACGTATCGGGGTAGGTGAAAAACCGCATCCCGAATACGATATGGCAGATTGGGTAATCGGAAAAATTCCCGAAGAAGACCGAGAAAAGATCTTCTCCGTTATCGGATGTGTTTGCGAATCTCTGCCTATGCTTCTTGACGGGCGACTTGATGACGCTATGGGCAAATACAACGGAGTAAAATTCTGATTTTCTCCGATTACTGAACGAGGTAATATGAATTACGCTTTATTATGTGATGTTTTCCGCAAAAACCGAGACTACAGCGCGCTCACTCTTGCGCTGAAAAATCCGCCGTACGGCAGAAGAAAGCCTTACAGCGTAAGTGGGCTTACCGACGGTTCGGAATACATTTTTCTCACATCTCTTGCAGAGGATTTCGCCTCTGTAAAAAACACTCCCGTTCTTGTTTTCGCTGATGACAAAAAAGCCGCAAAATTCTCGGAGTTTCTCCTGTCACTCGGGCTGAGATCAGCATTTTTTCCACAGAGAGAATACTGTTTTTCAAACATTTCCTCCTCACACGATTTTGAAGGAGAGCGTCTCAGTGTTCTCGCCGCACTTGCAGGAATCGGGGACGAAGAGCTGTTCCCCAATGTGATCTGTACAACTGCTGAGGCTATGCTCCAGGTTACACTCTCCCCCGATATGATACGCGGATTGTGCGTGAAGGTTTCGTTTGATGAGCCTCTTGACACGGAAAAGTTATCAACAAAGCTGTCAGAAGCGGGCTACACGAGAGTTGAGCTTGTCGAAGCTGCAGGACAGTATGCGATCCGCGGCGGTATCGTTGACGTTTTCTCATCCGCTACAGGAGCTGTCAGAATTGAGCTTTTCGGAGACGAGATCGACAGAATGGCATACTTCTCCCCCGAAACACAGAGATTCACCTCTCAGGCTCCGGACGAGATCGTGTTCCCTCCTGTGCGCGAGCTGATCATTACTCAAGAAAAACGAGAGGAGCTTATCGAGCTGATCCGACGTCAGATCAGACGAATCGGGAAAACTGAGGGAGACACAGACCGTCAAAGCAGAGCCGCATCTGTTCTCTCGGGTGAGCTTTCTTCACTCGAGCACGGATTTGAGATAAATTTTGCGGACAAATATCTCCCGACAATTTATCCCGACGGAACCTGTATGCTCGATTATCTTGACGGCGTTGTGATCCTTGTGGATTCATCATCCTCGGAAGACAGAAGCGGCGCGTCCGCTGCGCTGCTTGAGCAAAGCATAGAGGATATGTCATCCTCATTTGAGCTTCCGCCTCAAAAAAACGGGATATACACCCGTTCCTTTGAAGAAATTGTTGACCGTCAAAGCGGACCCGTTGTGCTGTGCGATGCGTTATCGCGCAACCGTTCAGCCGGAGCACCGGGCGGGGTATTTATCTTCAACACCCGTCACGTGTCGGCTTATGCGGGAAACACACCTCTCTTTATTGAGGATCTGAAGAGATTTGTCGGAGAAAAGTATCTCACCGCATTTATTGTTTCAAACGATTCTGAAAAAGAATCAATGATATCGAGTCTGACACACGACGGATATACGGTCATCTCGGCAGATGATGACTCAGCGATCCCGCACGACGATATCATATCGGGAAAGATCTCCCCGATCCTCGTTATGAGCGGCGAGTTCTGCGGGGGATTTGAGCTTGCATCTCCGAAATTTGCGCTGATGGACTATTCGCGCGAAGCGGCTCGTCCGACTCACGGCAAATTCCTCAGAAAACAGAAGAAAACGAAGACCGCCACCGAAGCGATCATGTCTTATGCCGACCTCAATGTCGGAGATATCGTTGTTCACGAAGCGTACGGTATCGGTCAGTATATGGGTATGGAGACCCTAACGATCGACGGAAGCTCGCGTGATTATGTTCACATCAAGTATGCAGGAAGCGATAAGCTCTTTCTTCCCGTCGATCAGCTTGACCACGTATCGAAATACATCGGTGCGGGAAGCGACACAGGTCTTGTAAAGCTCTCAAAAATGGGCGGAGCAGATTGGACAAAGGCAAAATCCAAAGCTAAAGCCTCAACAAAGGAAATGGCGAAAGAGCTGATCGAGCTGTACGCGCGACGTAAGAGAACGCAGGGATTTGCTTTTGATCCCGACGACAATATGTGCCGCGAGTTTGCCGACTCGTTTGAGTACGAGGAGACTGACGGTCAGCTTGCCGCAATCGACGATATCAGACGTGACATGGAGCAGAGTTATCCGATGGACAGACTCCTGTGCGGAGATGTCGGATACGGCAAGACCGAGGTAGCACTCCGCGCGGCGTTCAAGGCTGTAATGAGCGGCAAACAGGTCGCTGTTCTTGTTCCCACCACGATACTTGCGTACCAGCATTATCAGACATTCCTCAGCAGAATGAGATCCTTCCCTGTCAATGTTGATATGGTGTCCCGTTTCCGTTCCGCTTCCGAGCAGGCGGCGTCGATCCGCAAGGTTGCACGAGGTGACACAGATATCATCATCGGTACACACAGACTTATCTCAAAGGATGTCTCCTTTTACGATCTCGGGCTAATCATCATCGACGAAGAACAACGCTTTGGTGTCGCTCAAAAGGAAAAGCTGAAGCAGCTTGCAGTTGGCGCCGATATTCTCACACTCACCGCAACTCCGATACCGCGTACGCTCAATATGGCAATGGGCGGAATAGTTGACATGAGTGTTCTTGAAGAAGCTCCCGGACTTCGTACGCCCGTTCAGACATACGTTATGGAATATGACGACGCTCTGATACACGAAGCGATCAGACGCGAGCTCAGACGAGGCGGGCAGGTATTCTATCTCTACAACAAGGTCGAGGGTATCTACGCCGTTGCTGACAGGATTCACAACGCTGTGCCCGACGCCAGAATTGCGATCGCGCACGGAAAAATGGATCGTGATGAGATCGAGGAAGTGTGGGACGCAACGATTCGCGGAGAGGTCGATATTCTCGTTTGTACCACGATCATTGAAACAGGTATTGACGTTCCGAATGCGAACACACTCATCATAGAAAATGCGGAAAACTACGGACTCTCGCAGCTTCATCAGATTCGCGGACGGGTCGGAAGATCGAGTACAAGAGCGTTCGCGTACTTCACTTACCGCAAAGGAAAACAGCTCACTGAGATCGCTGAAAAACGTCTGGCCGCTATCCGAGAATACGCCGAATTCGGTGCAGGCTTCAGAATTGCTCTTCGTGACCTTGAGATCCGCGGCGCGGGAAATCTTCTCGGAGCTCAGCAGCACGGACACATGGAAGCTGTCGGATACGATATGTACATGAAGCTTCTTGAGGAAGCTGTCATCGAAGAAAAAGGAGAAGAGATCAAAAAGCCCCTTCCCGAATGTGCGGTAGACATCCGCTGTGACGCATATCTTTCAAAATCGTATATCACCTCAGCTCCTCAGAGAATGGATATGTACAAGAGGATCGCACGTGTCGCAAACGAGGATGACTACAACGATATCATCGACGAGATCTGCGACAGATACGGTGAACCGAACTCTTCTGCACTCAATCTGTGCCGAATTGCGTGGATACGTGCAATGGGAAGACAATGCGGATTCACCAAAATTGAGGAAAAAGACGGTGTTATCAGATTCTATACACAGAATATAAATGCGTCCGCCGTACAAAGACTCGCTCTTGCGTATCAGAGCTGCGGTGTAAAGGTGATGCTTGGTCAGAATCCGTATATTACTATGAAAACAAAGAAAAATATACGAAACACCGACTTTATCATCGAAATTCTGCAGAAATATACAGGATTCATCACCGATTGATACAAAATATTCATTTTTGTAAGGTATAATAAACGTATTAATTCACACAAAAAAACAACGGAAGTGATTCAAAAGTGAAAAAAATAATCAAAAAAACTCTGGCTGCAATAACATCTGCGCTGATTATCTTGTCTTGCATATCGTGCTCATCACCTGCAGGTGTTATGTCTTACGGAAAATCGTCTATTACAGAGAACGAATTCAGATACTATCTCGCAACAGCTAAGGGAAATTTCTCCAGAACCTATTCGGATTACAGCGACTCGGCAAGCTTTTTCGATATGGTGATTGATGACAACGGTACTACCGCAGAAGATTTTCTGCTCAACTCTGTTTTGTTCAATATCAAGATGACTCTTATCTGCAATGAGCTATTCGATAAGTATGATCTGAAATTATCTGACGAAGTGATCGACACAGTCGACAATTATATCGCTGATTTTATCAACGAATACGCTGATGGAAACACAAATGTATTCAACAATGCTCTCGCAGAGTTCGGTATAAATGCAAAAATGCTCCGCGAGATCTATCTGAAAGACGAAAGAGCATATTCTCTCTTCAATTATCTGTTTTCTTCAAACGGTCCGCTGAAGGTAACAGACAGCGACAGAGAGGATTATCTCGACGAGAATTACGTCAGAGTACGCCATATTTATGTAAACAACAAGTATAAATACGTCTACAACGAGGATGGAAAGCCGGTTTACAGTACGTCAGGTACTCAGCAAACTGCCCCACTCAATGAAGACGAGCTTGCGGCAAAAAATGCTCTTATCTCCGCGATTGATGAATCTATTGCGGAGGGCGGAGATTTCGAGGAGATCTACAATGCCTTCTCCGAAGACAAGCTATACAAAAACGGATACTATTTCACGAGAACCACAGATTTTATCGACAGTGTTGTGTCGTCCGCTTTTGAACTTGAGATCGGTGAATACGTAAAAATCGAGTCTGACGTCGGAACACACTACATCAAACGTCTTGAGATGAATGAAAAGCCGTGGGCTGACGAATCAAATGCAGACTTCTTCGATGGTTTTGACACCACCATCTCAAACAGAATATTCTCAGATCACATAGGCTCATTCCTTGATGACGTTGTCATAAACGAAGAGCTTATCGATAAATATTCTCTTAAAGATTCACCAACAAATTACAAATTCTGATTGGGGGATACTATGTTTGACCCAAAAGAAATACTTCACAGTGCTTTTGCAATAAAAAAAGCGTATGACTCGATCTGGAACTCCGTAATGGAGAAATATTCTCTGACGAGGGCAGAGATCGACGTGCTCGCTTTTCTGAAGTGTAATCCCAACCATGATACATCAAGAGATATCGTAGAGTATAAAATGACAGCCAAGAGCCACGTTTCAAAGGCTGTTGAAAATCTTATGTCAAGGGGTTACATAATTCGTATTCAGGACGAGGATGATAAACGCGTGATTCATCTGAAGTTGACAGAAGAATCAGACAGTGCCGTTGCCGAGATCAAGTCTATACAGGCTGATTTTGCAGAAAAGATCTCAGACGGGATAACGCCCGAAGAACGCGCGGCTTTTCACTCAATCGCAAAAAAGCTCTGCATCAATGCAGAAAAAATGCTTTGATTCCGATTTACACATTATTAATATTTGTTGTAAGAGTTAATATTCATATTGTAATATTCAACAAAAAAACGGCAGAATGATTATTCGTTTCGCCGTTTTTTACATTTCAGGGTAGTGCATTTTAGAAATTATCATTGACAAATGTAATGGAGTGTGATACACTATTGTCACCATAAAATTTATTTATATTACGTAAGAGGTTCACTATGATAAAAAAACTATCTATCCTGCTTGCAACTCTTATGCTGTTGTCATCTTGTACCGCGACGATTCCCGAGGACGAAAGTGACTCAACAGATAATGACTCATCTTCCGAATCGGAAAGTGAAACTATAGTCGATATTGATGACAACTCCCCCAAGATAACGGTTGAATATGACGGTCAGACCTTATATTTCAAAGATGTTCCTTCGGCGCAAAACGAAGTTCGCAAGATCCTCTCAAGTAACTCCGAGCTTGACACAATTACCGTAACCGTTCCCGAGGGTACATATTCAAACAAAGATTTTGTTTTCACAAGCAAGGACTGCTCACCCGATACAAAAGTTATCTGGCAGGCTGACGGTGAGGTTATCATCTCAGCAGGTCTTTCTGTTCCGAGAGAGGAATGGAAGGATCCCGACGACGAATTTGTTTCCCGTTTCCACGATGATGTTCGTCAGAACATAAAGATGATCTCGCTCACAGACTACGGTCTTACAAAAGAGGATTGGGGTGAAGAAGTAGCTGTCGGTACATATAAAATGGATCACTTGTACGACGACGCATCATCCGGCGTTGCAGACGGATTCTTCATCGGAGATCAGCGTATGGTGAAGGCTCGTTATCCCAACACAGGATACAACTACTTCAATTTTGTTGATCCGGGAGACAGAAGCACACAGGACAATCCTTACGGTGGAGAATATCGCATTGACCAGGCGACAGCAGACCGAGTAAGAACATGGGCTGATCCTGATTGCGGATGGATCTTCGCATTCTACGCATATCACTGGGCTGAAGGCACGTCGCCTGTCACCTTCAACACAGATACACTAAGTCTTTTCCCGAAATATATCGCATGGGGATCGGGTGAAGTTGGTGCCGGATTCACACCGAGGTATTACCTTTATAATATCCCTGAAGAACTCGACAGCGTTGGCGAGTGGTATCTTAACCGTGAAACAGGTAATCTTTATTTCTGGCCACACACCATCGGAGAAACAGCTGACTTCTATTACAAATCCGAATATCTAATTTCTTTGAATAACACAAAAAACATGGAATTCAAAGGATTCACCCTCACCGGTACCGGTGGAAACGCAATATCTGCAACCAGTGATGATACAACATTCGACAGACTCACCGTTAAAAACATCGGAGGATGGGGAATGCAGCTCAGAGGCTGGAGAAATACCGTATCTAACAGTGAATTCGGTCATCTTGGAAAAGGCGGTCTTGATATCGCCGGCGGCGACGAGGCAACACTCACGCCGGGAGAAAACAGAGTAACAAATAACTACATTCATAATTTTAGCGAAGTATATACTACTTATCAGCAGGGCTTGGGCCTGGCAGGATGCGGTAACGTCGCAGATCACAACGAAATATGTTATTCGCCTCACGCCGCGGTAAGTCTTGGTGGTTCTGAACAGCTCTTCGAATACAATTACGTCCATGATGTTGTTCTTGACTCAACAGATGCCGGAGCAATCTATCAAGGAGGCAACTGGACAGCCAGAGGTACAGTAATGCGTTATAATATCATCTCAGGTGTAGGCATACCAAATACCAAGTGTTATCCTCACGCGTTCTATTTTGATGACGGTATGTGCGGCCAGACCTGCTACGGAAATATCATCACAAAGTGTGACGGATACGCATTCTATGTAGGAGGCGGACGAGAAATCGTTATCAAACACAACATCATCGTTGACTCAAACAAGGGTATTGTTTACGACGACCGATTCAGACAGGGTATTCTTGGCACCGGTTGGGCAACAAATGCAGTTCAGAGAAGAGACTACGGAATGTGGACAACTCTCGATTACGTTCCCTATCTCGAAGAGCCGTGGAGGTCAAAATATCCGCTTCTCGCAAAGTATAACCTCTCAGAAGATCCTGCTGACTACGACGACATCGACTTCCCGTGCAACCCCTCGTATTCGGAAGTATGTGAAAACGTATTCATTAAAGTAAATGTGGCAACTGAAAATCTCCTGAGAATTGAAGATTCTGTTTATGAGTATTCAACAGTAAAAAACAATATCCATTATCAGTACAGAGATCAGTCATTCGCTAAAGCGGGTTGGGACCCTGTAGCATTCAACCTCAAGGATGACAGTACTGTTTACAAGAGACTCCCCGATTTCGAAAAGATCCCCGTTGAAGAGATCGGAAGACAGCCGATTGAAGATTAACTACAACAACAAAACGTCAAGGTTAAACTTGGCGTTTTTGTTTTTATGTATGTTTCCGAACGATCTGACGCATAATAGTTTTGATTCAAAAAATCGGAGGAAAAAATGACTGATATTAAAAAAATCGGAATTATCGGATGCGGATTTGTCGGCTCCACAATAGCTTATACTCTTGTGGAATCTGAAATGTTCAATGAAATGGTACTCATCGACGTGAATGAGAACAAAGCACGGGGAGAGGCACTCGATCTCGGGCACTGTATCCCCTTTCTCTCGCAAATGCAGATCGTCTCAGGCTCATACAACGCGCTATCAGACGCATCGATCGTAGTAATAGCCGCAGGAGTTAACCAAAAAGAAGGAGAGACACGAACTGATCTCCTTAACCGTAATGTGAAAATTTTCGAGGACATAATCGGACGGATCACAGAGGTCAACCGCGAATGTATTATCCTCGTAGTCACAAACCCCGTCGACATTCTCACTTACGTTACGCTGAAGATGTCGAAATTCGATCCGTCACGTGTGATCGGAAGCGGGACCGTACTCGATACGGCACGGCTTAAATACCTCGTTGGAAACCGTCTCGGAGTCGATTCGCGTAATGTACACTCGTTCATCATAGGTGAACACGGCGACAGCGAGCTTGCGGTATGGTCATCTGCCAATGTGTCTGGCATAGACCTTCCCGAATACTGCCGAATAAGCGGTGTATCAACGGATATGATCTATCCCCTGTTCGATTACGTCAAAAACAGTGCTTACGACATAATCCGTGACAAAGGTGCAACTTATTATGCTATAGCACAATCAACAAAACGAATAATCAAATCTATCGTAAGTGAAGACAACGCGATCCTTCCTATATCTACCCTTGTCACAGGACATTACGGAATCGACGATATTTGCCTGAGTGTTCCTGCAATAGTAGGTCGTGACGGCGTAAAAAAAGTCCTCGACATCCCTCTCAGTGAAGATGAAATGCGAAGACTTAAAATGTCAGCTGAAACGATCTCACGTTATGTGGATGAGATCAGGCTAAAATCACTCGTATGACGCAAGCGTCATCAAAGTGCGGGTATTTTTGTCTTTTTGATGATGAAATCGGTGAGCTTGTATGCAATAATTGCAAACACAGTTCCAAGGATAACACTTGCGATAACATCGGTTGGATAATGCACCATAAGATACAGTCTCGACAAAGCAATACAAGAGGCTGTAACAATAGCAAGAGTTCCCCATTTACGATGACACAAAAAGAGTCCGACTGCTCCCTCAAACGCCGCTACTGTGTGTCCTGACGGGAACGAAAAATCGCTTTCAGCAGCAATCAAAAGGTTGATCGTACTGTCAAGATCGTACGGACGGATACGCGCAACGAGAGGCTTTAAGATAAGGTTTACACTAAGCAGACCTAATATCAGAGCGATACCCATTGTCATACCTGCGCGTCTCGTTTTCTTGAAGCACAGAAAAATAGCTGCGAGAACGATCCAAAAAATGCCTTTATCGGAAAGATGTGTTATAGTTGAGAAAAAAACATCTGAGAAACCACACTCAAACGCATCGTGCAATGAGTGGAGTATTCCAAGCTCAAATTGATTTAATGCTTCCATTTTTTACTCCCTGTGATTTTAATTAATGATATAATTATAGCACAATTTCGGGATGAAATATAATACAAATCGTAAACATTCAAAAGCCTTTACCGATTTTTTCGATCGGCAAAGGCTTTTTTCTTTATTCTGATCATTCAGCCGTACTTTTTTCGATGATCTTGAGATTTTCGGGAATAATTCCTGCCTGTTCATATACGATCTCAGATATCTGTGCGACCTCACCGGGCATCAGACCGTTTGTCTGAACTATGACATTGCATTTATCATTACTGATTACAGCAACACATTGTGCAAAGCCTTTGGACTGTACGAGAGTTTCGATGTTCGCCTCTCTCTCAATATCAAGCGCAAGACGGTTGATGTCGTCAAGAGCTGCCTGCTTTGCTTCTTCAAGGGCAGTACTGCTGTCAGCTACGGATGCGAGCACCTCCATCGTCTCATATCTCGCCTTCTGTCTCTGAAGCGAGATCGCGGCGAAATAATCTGTTACCTCGTCGGCGGTCAAAGATGACTGATCCTCCGCTTCCCCTGCTGCATCTGATGAGAGATCAAGCGCGAGCTTTCCGTTTTTTGCGGGATCTTCGTCTCCGCCCTTCAGCATAAAGCTAAGAGTAACAACTCCTCCGATCACAAGAACTGCGCCTACCGACACAATCGTTCTCATTCCGACTTTTCTGCAGAATTCTTTTGTCTTATCGAGTATTTCATTGAATTTCATATGTACACCTCCTAAATTGATCCGTTTCATCTTATGCGAATCCGAACAGATTTATGTCACGATCCCACAACTTTGATCTTTCCCGATGAAATCCCGAGAGACGCCGAGAGAAGCTCCGTTACGCTCTGCTGTATCCGCGGCAGATCCCCGCCTGTGCATACTACAGCGATACCCCTCACCCGCGGGTATATCTCACACAGCATCACCGCATACTCGCCGTCTTTCCCTGTCAGTATCAGAAAATCCGATGCACCATCCCCCTCCGTCTCATAAATGAATTCGCTTGAGCAGTCAAGCGTCAGAAAGACCGTCGCCTCGGTTATCCCGTTGATGCTCTTACACAGATCACAGATCCGCCTCTCAAGGTATTCCGTATAAAATCCAACATCGGTGTATTCTGTTTTATTTGGCTCCTCATCCCCTCCCGAAAATCCCGCCAAAATTATAAGTCCACATCCAAGTGCTGCCAGCAGGACCAGCAGAATTCTATTCCTCGGCAGCAGATTTTTCAGATTTCTCTTTTCACTCATTTTTACTATCCCCCGTAAAAACAAAGGTTTTCACTCCGAATTCCTCCTCTGTCACCCGTTTTATCTCTTCTCGTGCTGCATACGGACAGTTTTTCACAAAGATCTGTATTTCCTGAAGCTCATCACCTTCATCTGTTATGAATGTAATTCTCACATCGTCACCGTTTATCGAAAATTTCTCGTCCACATATGAGAAGATCATACTTGCGGCCGCTGAATATCCATTTCGGGCTTCATTTTCGCTCTCCATTGATGTCATATCGGAAAAATAGTTCCCGATGTCAGGCAGACTGTCTCTGAGATCAATGATCGGTCCGATCAAAGTCAAGAGAATCACGAGAGAGCAGATGATTCTGACATATTTTTTGCTGTTCTCGGGTGTGACAACGGTCGATATCTGGCATATCAGCATTGTAACGATCAGGCTGTTTATGTAAGCTGTCATGCTCCCCTCCGATTATGATACCCCGATTTTTGTAAAAATTATCACGGCAAAGACAAACATAAGGGACGTGCAAAGTGTGATGCCGAGCAAAAGCTCAACTATCCCGCCGATCTCATCTATCATTGACGAGAGAGGATCAAGCCTCAGAATTTTCGCCCCCTCGGAAACGATCGTCAAACCAAGGCGGTACAAAAGAAGCGGCACGATACCCGGTATCATAATGAGAAGTATCACGACTATCCCGCCGATTCCCGCAGTCGTTTTGAGAAATGATACTCCCGCGCGAAGTGTGGTGAAAGATTCTGATATCATCCCTCCTGCCATTGGGATAAATGATCCTATCGCAAATTTCGCAGCCCTCACGGCAAGATTATCTGCGTGCCGCGCAATTGTCGTCTGAGAGGCAAGCATAAACGAGTAAAACATACAAAGAATCTGCCAAAGTCTCATAAGAAACCGTCTGATCGCTCCCGCAAATCCTCCGATCTTCACCTCGTCACACACCATAGAAACCGATGACAGCGTAAAAAGCACATCAGTAATAGGGACGAGCACCCCGCCCGCTATGTTACCTACAACGGTGACACCGAGCATCAGCGCAGCCCCAGACACCGCAGCTTGCGTGATCTCTCCAGATGCAAGATAAACTGCGTCAATGATCGGAGTCATCAGATTCATAACACCGCATATTCTGTCAAGATAAGACGATGTGATCGTTACAAGGTGGGATGTCTCCTTAAACAAAAACACGGCGCATATCAGCTTTGCGGAGTTCATAAATGCGGATGAAAGTCCGGCATTATCGGGTACAGCAATCTGAAGGGCAGCCATCAGAACAAGTATTCCGAGAAGAGTTGCTACAGTACCGAAAACCTCCACGAATGACGAAGATATTGCCGCCTCCAGCTTGTCTATCCAATACGAGAAGCTTGTCTTCTCGCGGATCTCATCAAAGGGGAGGTTCCCTCCGTTGATACCGTCAACTTCCCCACGAATATCCTCCGGCAGACCATCCGTAAAATTTTCCCAAGCATCACCGATCGCCTCCTCTCCGTAGTCCTCACCTGAAAATGTGTATTCCACGGCATACACCTGAGGCGACAGTAAGAACGCGACAAGAAATAATGCGAGTAGTTTTATGTAATTTTTCATCAGAGCAGTACCGCGGAGAGAAACTCTCTGAAGAGAGGAAGACACAGAATGATAATCTCTACCCGCCCTGCAGTTTCCACGTATCCTGCAATCGCCGCCTCTCCTGCCGATTTGCATATTTCACTTGAAATGTATGTGATATATGTTATTCCGAGTGCACGAAGTATATAGCTCGCATATCCCCCGTCAAGATAATCGGAACATTCTTTGGCAAAACTTATCACCGAAGAGAGTTTCGGAATGGTCAGGCAGAAAACCACCACACACATAGCCAAAATCAGAGGAAGTACAATATCTCTCCTAATATCCCTGACAATACAGATTACAAATACCGAAAAAAGTCCGACTCCGCATACAGAAATAATATCTCCCATCCCGTCAGATACCGAAGATCGATCTGATCTCTGAAAAGAGTTCCCCGATCTTTCCGACAATGATAAGAAGAACAAACACCACACCTGTCAGCGAAAGAAGAACTGCCTGATCCTCTCGTCCTGCCCTCTGCAGAACCATATATGCCGCGGCTATCAGAAGACATAATCCCGCAATTTTGAAAATAAGTGACGTATCCATTTCCGCCTCCTGTTTTTTGATTAAACTAATATCAGCACGACCGACAGCGCGAACAATGGGGGAATCGTACGATACAGCTTTGATCTTGAGGAATAATCATCCCTCATCTTCTCGATCCGTTTTTCGATCTGATTGGCGGTATAAGAGCATAGCCTTACCTCGTCATCCTTGTACCCACCGCCAATGCTCCTGCAAAAATCTCCGAAAATTGAAAGAAGCTCAGAATCTGTGTGAAAATAATCTTCAATCTTCTCGGCGGTCAGGTGTATTCCATTTTCACGAACAGATGTCAGAAATCCGTTTTTTTCAAGAACGCTATTATTGTAAGACGCAAAAATATCGGGAAGAGGCTTCACAAAATGCTCAATATTATCCTTGATATATTTTATGAGATCTAAAATTGAGCACGCCTCGTCAATCTTCCCTCTCTCGTCGCGTATCATTGATGCTCCGAGAAAAAATGATGCCGCAAGAAGAACAGCAGCACCGAAAAATTTCAGAATAATATCATTCACCGTCTTCCCCGATTCCGTATATGTATCCGAATACGCCACTCTCTACAAGTGATGAAATGTTTTTGTTCTTCATCAGCCCATCCTTGTCCGCAGCGTGAGCTGTCGCGATAACCTTTACCCCAGCCGCATGAGCCGATAGTATTGCCGCCGTGTCTGACTGGTCCGATATTTCATCACATATTATGTATTCGGGAGACATAGTTCGTATACTTTGTGTTATCGCAATATCTCGCGGATATCCGCTGAAAATATCAACCAGTTCTCCTTCCCCGATCCCTGCCGCAAGCTCGAGACGCGAATCGATCACAGATACTCTCCTCGCCCCCTCGCCGCTTGAAAGAAGGGGTATCAGCTCGCGGAGTATTGTAGTTTTTCCCATCCCGGGAAGAGAATAAATCAGCACGCTCCCGTATTTGTTTACTAACCCGAAAACCTTGTCCGCCGCACCTTTTACCCGATGCGGAATACGTATGTTTAACGAAGAGATATCTCTGACGCATTCGATCCTACCGTGATTCATCACCGCATATCCCGCAACGCCCACACGAATACCGTATTCGGTAGTTATTACCCCATCTCTGATGCTGTCAGAGTGCGAGTATAATGATCCTTTGCATATTTTTGATACCGTCTGCGAAATCTCGCCGCCTTCACAAATCATATCGCAGATCACGTTTTTTCCGCCAATCGTGAGCGACATTTTCCGCCCCACTCTCAGCCGTATCTCCGATATACCGCTATTATATACTGCCGAATCTCTGACGACTCTTTCAGCGAGCCTTGGCGGAAGATATCCCACCGCGATTTTTTCTTCACTCGTCATTTTTGATTCTCCGATTCTCTGTCTGTTAAATTATATGTTACAGGACTCACGAATATTCCAAAAAAAGAAAAAACCGTATGTCCAAAGACACACGGTCAATATTTTGATTTTCAGTTGTTCTTTTCTTCAAGCATTTTGATGTAGTCTGCAATGAGCTGAGCAGCACCATCGTTACCTACTCTGTCAGTGGAGATAACAAGATCATATTTGTCCGCCTTACCCCACTTTTCGCCTGTGTAATAGCTGTAGTAGTTAGCACGGCGCTTATCTGTCTTGATGATAAGATCTTCAGCCTGAGACTTATTCAGATCGTGACGAGCCATTACTTCCTCAACTCTGTGGTTGAAGTCTGCCGTGATGAAAACACGTACAACATTCGGTTTTCCCGAAAGAACATAGTCTGCACAGCGTCCTACAATGATCGCCCCTTCATTTGCTTCTGAAAGCTCTTTGATGATCTCAGATTGAACTACAAACAGTCTGTCATTGATAGGAAGATTCACGTTCTGAATACCGTGATTGTACGAGGAAGAACCAAGCGCGAGGGTGTAGAGCAAGCTGTTAGTCGCTTTCTCATCTACTGTGTGAAGTGCATCTGAGGAAAGTCCGCTCTTCTGTGCAGCAAGAGTTATGAGGTTCTTATCATAGAAATTGAAGCCTGTGATCTCAGACAGCTTTTCCCCAACGAGACGTCCTCCGCTTCCGTATTGACGTGCGATTGTTACGATGTAATTTTTCATTGTTATGCTCCTTTCCGTTTATGATGAATAGAAAAACTAATTACTGTTTTATAAAATTACTCCCAATTACTTTTTTGTTCCCATTGAATGCCAACTAAAAATACTAAACGATAAATTACAATTTGTATACTTCTTGTGTATGTTACTTGACAAAAAACACTACGATTGCACAGATGAAAACGAATACTGCCGTTCCAATACTGAAATACGCAACTTTTCGACTTGTATTCCATTGGATGTATGCTTGACAAAGCATTGTTATGCCCATTAAAGG
>SVUC01000049.1 GCA_015063455.1 Oscillospiraceae bacterium | reverse complement strand
AGATAGATTGGTTCCCGCTCTCGCTGTCGCTGTGAAGTCGATCTGCAAGAAGTGAACCGATCGGTGAGAGGTTTCCTCGCTGTGTTTCCCCTCTCATATCGTATATCTGAACGGTTGGAAGAGTTGCGTTTCCGTACCGTTCCTTCAGCTCGATCAAAGTATATGAGCCTGTTTTTGCTTTATAGTAGCTTGACACTGACGGAGTTGCCGACGAGAGAAGCATAACCGCATTGTGATCGCGGCATCTGTATCTCGCAATATCGTGGGCGTGATATTTCGGATTGGTGTCCGACTTATAGGTGTACTCGTGCTCCTCGTCAATTATTATCATTCCGATATCGTGAAGCGGAGCGAAAATTGCGGATCTTGTACCGATAACAACATTCGCCTGTCCTGTTTTGATACGTCGCCACGCATCATACCGTTCACCGCCCGAGAGTCCCGAGTGGATCACTGCGATATTGTCCCCATATCGCTTCAGGAAAATTCCAACGGTCTGAGGAGTCAGCGCGATCTCGGGAACGAGCATTATAACCCCGCGGCCATCTTCAAGAACACGGTCGATCGACGCCATAATGACGTTTGTTTTCCCCGATCCTGTCACTCCGTGAAGAAGTGCGGCACACGGCGTATGAGATTCGTAAAGTGATACGATCTTGTCTCTTGCAGCGGTCTGCTCTTCCGAGAGAACAGGGGCACAGAACGGCTCGTCAGATTCTGCGTTTTCCAGAGTAAAGTGGTTTCTGTACGCTTCCTCTTCCGAAACCGATACCAAACCGTAATTCTCGAGAGAATCAACTGCATTTTTGCCTGCAGTATGCTTTATTCCGAGATCATCGAAAAGAGCAAAATCAGCGATACGCCCAGCCTCTTTTACCCCTTCAAGGATCTTCTTCTGATTACTTCCGCGAAGTCTCATCAGAACCTCATCAAAATATGAGGGCTCATATCCGATCTCAGACTGCAACTTCTGTGAAAGGGAAAGCATCCGTCTGACCTTCGGGGACGACGAATTTTTGATCTCCGTACATCTTTCGCAAAGCCCGTATTTGAGCATCTGAGCAATTATTCCCGTGCAGTCAAATTCAAGCTCGGTCTGAAGATACTGTCTTGTAAATTTCTGTTTTTTCGATGCAGCAGAATAAACGATGCGTCCGCGTTCTCCGACAGCATCAAGTGCCGCCTTAAATCCGACAACAGATGTTCGTTCATTCTCCGGAATAATTCTGTAATACGTTATGACTTTCGAGAGTGCGGCAGACGGCACAACGGCCCTGACAGCATCTCCGAAGGTACAAAGGGTGTAATCCTTGACGAATCGGCATAGCCCAATAAGCTCTCCCGAGAGTATTGGCCCTTCTCCTATCACCGAGGACACGGGCTTGATCTTCTCACCGCACTCTTCATCGGTAATATCGACCACAATACCCGTCATTTTTCTGTTACCCTTACCAAAAGGAACTTCAACTATACCGCCTACAGTTATGCTGTCCTCAAGAGACTGAGGAATATAGTAGCTGTACGCTATATCAACGTGATACGGAATATCAAGTATATATATCTTGGCGATCTGCGGCATATCCGTTTCCTTTCGTAAAAATAAGTTCTAATGAGTTATCGATCAGTTCTCGTCAGAGACTTCTACATCTTCTTTCTCTGTATCGAGCTCGCTTTCATCAATTATTCCATTTCCGATGAATTCTTCTGTTCCGTCAGACTTGATAAGCTTAAATTCTCCGCTGTAGAGACCGGAGATAGCTGTTTTTACTGCTTTTTCATCTCTGTATTCTTTCTTGATAAGAGAAGCGATGTTTCCCTTTTTGTCGGAATCCTTGCTGAGAGCGATTCTCTCTGCGTGCTCTCTCTGCTTTACGTATTCATCAGTAATGATTCTCGCGCACTTCGCTGTTGCTACAACGAGAGTATAACGGTTGATCTTATTGTTGTTTGTAAGTTCTCCTATTGAGGGATAAATCATGATGCTGTACCTTCCTTGAATTGTTGTATATTTAATATATTATTTACTCAAATTATTGCAAATACCCTTTGAATATTATTTTAATCAAAATAATCGTTTATGTATTTGCTCATTCGGCGCGATGTCTGATGCTCCGCTTTCATTATTGACACGATCGTCTCAGCACATTCTTCGCTCTTGCCTGTTTCGTTGACAACAACGTAATCATACTTGACCGCTTCCATCATTTCCTCTCGCGCTCTTGCGAGTCGTCCGAGTATCACTTCCTCAGATTCTGTTCCGCGTCCTCTGAGACGTCTTTCCTGCTCATCTGCATCAGGTGCTATCAGCATGATCGTCACACACTGCTCACCGAGAAGCTTTTTGATCTGCGATCCGCCATCGACCTCGATCTCAAGAATAATGTCGCGTCCTTCAGCGGTAATTCTTTCAGCCTCAGATTTCAGTGTTCCATAGTAATTTCCGTTATATTCGGTATATTCGAGAACGTCACCGTTTCTGATAAGCTCCTCAAACTGCTCGCGTGTTTTGTAATAGTAGTTCACACCCTCAAGCTCTCCCTCTCTGGGAAGTCTTGATGTGGCTGAGACCGCAACACCAACCTTTGAATATATCTTTCTGAGAATTTCGACAACAGTTCCCTTGCCGCTTCCGGACGGTCCTGAGATAACAAATACTAATCCGTTATTCATTCGATATACCCTCGCTTCCACCATCATCATCCTCAGAGCCTTCAAGACGTGCTGAGATCGTTTCATTCTGTATTGCGGAAAGAATTATATGGTCAGAGTCCATAATAACGATACATCTCGTTTTTCTTCCGCAAGTACAGTCGATAGCCCGTCCGCTGTCGCGAGCTTCCTGAATAAGTCTTTTTGCAGGGGACGAATCAGACGCGATCACAGCAACAACTCTGTCTGAGTTTATCACATTATTGAATCCTACATTTACGAATTTCATATGTCAATTTACCTTTTCAATCTATTTTACTCAAGATTCTGAACTTGCTCACGGATCTTTTCAAGCTCTGTTTTCATATCAACCACGAGATGTGCGATCTCGGAATTGCCCGCCTTCGAGCCGATCGTGTTGATCTCACGGTTGATCTCCTGTACGAGAAAATCAAGCTTTCTTCCCGCCGCTTCGTTTGAATTGATGATCTCCTCAAACGCCTTGAAGTGTGAATCAAGGCGCACAAGCTCTTCGTCGATCGCAGCCTTATCGGCGTATATCGCAGCCTCGGTAAGTATTCTCTGCTCTGTTGTTTCAACATCAAAATCCTTGAGAAGCTGGCGAATTCTCTGCTCGAGCTTTGCGGGGTATCCCGAAATATCCGCAGCCGAGAGCTCTTTTACACGTGCGGCAGAAGCTTTGATTCCCTCAGCCTTTTCGAGAAGGTCTCTGCAAAGGTTCTCGCCCTCAGAAGCACGCATCGCAACAAATCCTGCAATCGCTTCATCGAGGACAGGACGGATCATTTCCCAATCTCGCTCGATATCATCGTCAGGCTTTTTCGTAGTAAAGAGGTCGTGGTTTGACGCAACTCTCATTACGGAAATATCATCCTTAAGACCGAATGTATCTCTGAGAGTTTCAAGTGCATTAATGTATGAACGTGCGGCTTCGGTATCTACCATAACCTCAAGTCCGCTCTTTTTGATCACGTCAACGCCGATGTAGATCTCAACCTTTCCTCGTGTTATTCCTGCCTCAGCAAGATGTGATTTCACCTTTTCCTCGAGGAAGGAATACATACGTGAGATCTTTATTGTAGAATCGAGATATCTCGAATTCACGCTTTTGATCTCTGCCGTAATATCGAGAGATTCGTCGGGCGACATTCTTCTTGCCCGTCCGAACGCTGTCATACTTTTTAACATTTTGTCTGTCTCCGAATCGTAATAATTTTCACACAGATTATGTGATTTTTCTCCAAAAGCACAAGGATTTTGGCAATACTTTCTGCATTATATATTTCTACATTATATTATACAATAAAAAAAGCTCCATTGTCAACGAAATGAAGCCATTTTTATTAAATATGTACTACAAATGTTTTTTAATGCCCAATCTTTTGCGCAATTTCACCATATAAAAAGTTATGAAAGTTGAGATACAGAGATCGTACACCACAAAGAAGACTGTTCCCAGGAGAATTGTTATCAAATTGAGCGAAAACCACTCGTCTCCCAGGAGAAAAACCTTCTGTGCAAGCACAATTGATGAGAGGAGCATTGTATCAAGAATTGATATCTTGACGATAAACGCAGGAATAGGTGAAATTCTCTCCACATACAGCTTTAAAATCGGGTAAAGTGCTGAGAACATCACATATTCTATTGCGTACAGCTTTGACGGCATCAGAATAAGTGCAAGGACCGATGTTACAGCGGCATATATCCAAGCCATTCTGACGTTTGTTTCAACAACGAGTATCATCGTCATAAGAGAACAGACGACCAATACAGATAAGTCGAGCATTGTCAAACCGCCGATATACATAAATGCAATTGCAAGGGCGGCAAATATTCCGGCAACTGAAATATTCCTTATCATTTCTTTGTTTTTCACAACCATTCCCCCTTTACTCAGCAGCAGATTATCATATCTCCGCCGCAGCATTCACAACAAGTATCACAGCAGATAAGTGTTGAGCAGGTTCCGCAGAGATCGCAGTCATTTGTCTGATTCACCCGACGGTATGATCCGCCATAGCTCTGCGAACGGCTGCGCATACGAGCTTTTGCATCGCGATACTCAGGATTCGCAGGATCGAGATAGCACGCGATCTCAATATACCGCATTGCGTCGTAATAGAATCCGCGTTGTGTGAGCAGACATCCTTTCAGATAATTCCACTCAGCACCTCTGTCAGATGCGGGAGTTGAGTCAATGATCAGCTCCGCTTCCGAATAGTGTCCCTCTGCGATCAGGCGACGCACCTCATAGAAAGACGTAGTACCTGAATTTGTATATGAGCTGTATGTTGACTGCCCATATCCCCCGCCGAAGCTTTGGTTTGACGATGCTTTTCCAGATCTGATCTTTTGAATCAGATCGTAAGCTTCGTTTATTTCTTTCATTTTTTCTTCGCTTGACGCAGCCTGAGCGCTTCCCGCAAAATTATCGGGATGATATTTGCGTGCGAGTGCTCTGTATGCTTTTTTTATCTCGTCGTCCGATGCGTCACGAGATACGCCAAGTATCTGATAAGGGTCTCTCATTTATATAAAATATCCATCCTTAAATTGATTCTCTGTTTATGTAAGTCTTTTCTCAAAGGATCTCTTCTTTTTCGTCCTGCTCTGCTCCGTACAGGATCCGCCGCATTGTGTTCGGCAACCCGAGGTAAACAATATTTTTCACGATCGGAAGCATAATATGCTCACCCTCAAGCTCCTCAAGCTGAACAATTGCGTCGTCAAGTGACTCAAGCTCAATCGGAACAGCGGTCATAACACTTTCTTTCACCAATGATGACATCTTGCCGTCTTCCGCAAGTGCAAGTTCTCCCCAACCGATGTAGATGGGATTGTACCGATTCTTTTTGATATCGGACTCCATATCGTCTGCCGCATCGCACATATAGATAAACTTTCCGACCGAATAACCTATACTACGCGCAATTTCTGCCCTTTCTCCTTCAAGTCCAATTGAAAAAACATATCCGAGAGCTTCTCCGAAAACACTTGCGGCCTCGTCTGACGAGGAGCATTTGCTTTTTTCAAGCTCGGTGAGACGGGCGAGAAAAGCGAGAGTGTTCTCCGCCGTATTCTCGGGCAACGCACAACCGCCTCGTCGGTTAATATGCTCAGCAAGAGGAGAGACAAGGATCGGCTTTATCTTAGAAGCCCCACTCTCGTCGGCAAGGTCATCCTTGTTCTTTGCCCAGGCAAGAGTGGCCGCAATTGCGGCAGTAAAATCAAGGGCATCGTTGTCCTTCATAACGAGACGTTTTTTCAGCGGATGAGCAAAGCATCTCATCGACTCGAATTCAACGTCTGTTCCGCACAGCACCATTCTGACAGCTGCAAGAAACACAAAATCGTATGACAGAGTAAGTCGGGAGAGCTGTCCCGTTACCTTTCCCATAGACCTGCATAACCCACAGTATACCGCGCGGTATTTTTCATAGTGAGATACTTTCATCTCGGGAACGTACGGTTTTACATAGCCAAACATAAAAATATCTCCGTAAATATATAATAATATAATTATGTTATCTCAAATCCTCATTTTTTACAATAAACTTTTTGTAAATATAATATTAATCCGTATTTTCAAATAAAAAATCGCCGTTTTATAAACATCCGCAAAGGAGATTGAAGTAAAAAAATTCGTATTCCTCAAAAAACTTTCAAAAAACTCTTGACAAATCTAATCGATTGTGATATTATAATAGAGCGTCAAGCGTACATCATTATGCGGGTGTAGTTCAATGGCAGAATCCCAGCCTTCCAAGCTGGTCGTGTGGGTTCGATTCCCATCACCCGCTCCACTCCGTTTATCGGAGATTTTTTATGTACCTTTAGCTCAGCAGGATAGAGCAACTGCCTTCTAAGCAGTAGGTCGAGGGTTCGAATCCCCCAAGGTACGTAGGCGTTATGCCGAAACCGAAGCATCCTTTTTAAGGCTAACGTCGGGGAGCTTTGGTGCCATCGTTTGTCTCTTTTGACAAGCGTTTATATACGCTGTACTCGATACAGCGAGCACGGTGGATGTAGCTCAGTTGGTAGAGCACCAGATTGTGGCTCTGGCTGTCGTGGGTTCGATTCCCATCATTCACCCTTTAACCGTACGGAAATCCGTACGGTTTTTTGTTGCATAAAAGGGGCGATATACACATTTTTTGCATCAGAAATATCCGATAGATTATTTGTATAGTCTTGCCTATATGACGTTTTCGTGATATAATGAAAAAAACGGAATTTCCAGGAGAGGCTTACTATGGAAAAGCTATCAAAAGAGACCGATAAAATTTTGCTTGAGCGTTTTGGCAAGGACAGTATCATTTCATTGGCGACTGCTGTTGACAACACGCCATACGTGCGCAATGTAGATGCGTATTATGAAGATGGAGCCTTTTATGTGCTCACCCACGGATTATCAGGCAAAATGAAACAAATCGAGCAAAACCCGGCGGTAGCTGTATCGGGTGAATGGTTTACAGCGCAAGGAAAAGGCATCAATTTAGGTTATTTCGGAAAAGCGGAAAACTCACATATCGCAGACAAAATGAGGGACGTTTTCTCCGCTTGGATCGATAACGGCCACAACGATTTTGATGACATAAACACATCTATTCTGTGCATTAAGCTGAACTGTGGCATTTTGTTTTCAAGCGGTGTAAGATACGAAATTGACTTCACCTGACAGTATCAAATACAATAAAAATAAGTATCCCCGACAGAGTAGATCCGTCGGGGTTTTATTCTTATGAAAAATCTTTTTGAATCAAGAAAGATCAAAAGTAAACCTTGAGGCAGTCAGCGTATTTGAGATCATAAAGCGGGAAGTTCATTGTATTGATAATCACAGATTTTCCATCCTGCTTGAAGGGCACGCTCTCGCCGGTTCTGAGAAGAACTATATCCTTAACAGGTTTATCAACAAAGATCTCCGCATTTCGTCTCGGATAGTAGTTGTGACTGTATTTCAGGAACGCATAGATGTTGCCGTTTTTCTGAGTATATGCCATTTCATCGTGAGCATACGGCGCGATAGGTCTTGTTCCGTAAATTCCTTCACCGTTGATCTTGAGCCAATGTCCGATCTCATTTAATGTTTCAAGTGTCTTTGCGGGAAGCTCTCCATCAGGCTGAGGAGTAACGTTGAGCGCCAAGTTACCGCCCTTCGCAACAATATCAATAATGAGATGCACGAGAGTTTTAGGTGTCTTGAGGTAGAGATCCTTATCATATCCGAACGCGAATCCGTCAGCAATGGTGATGCAGGATTCCCACGGCATATGAAGTGGTTGGCTCGGAACGTGTTGTTCGGGTGTGAGGAAGTTCTCGTACTTACCACCGCCGCATCTGTCAGCAACGATAAGGTGAGGCTGTGTTGTCGCTCTGATCTTATCAATAACCTCTCCGAGACGGATACTGTCTGCGCTTACCCAACCGCCGTCAAGCCAAAGAACGTCGATCTTTCCGTAATTGCTTGTCAATTCAAAAAGCTGGTTCTGAGTATATTCAACGAACTTTTCCCAAAGCTCAGGATGTTCATTGATGTCATAGTTCGGTGCAACATCGTGTTTATTCGGGAAATCAGGCGACCAGAAATAAGGAGAACCCCAGTCGGGCTTTGAGAAATATGTAGAAATGCCGAGACCTTCCGCACGGAATGCTTTATAGAGCGCTCCAACGATATCTGCATTTTTATTTGTGTGGAACGGGCAATCATCCGCAGTTATCTTGTGATTTGTATATTTTGAGTCATACATACAAAATCCGTCGTGATGCTTTGTTGTTGCGAGAAGATATTTGAATCCACATTCCTTTGCCATTCTTGCCCATTTTTCAGGATTGAATTTGATAGGGTTGAAGGTCTTGTATGCATTGACATAGCTTTCCCTGAACTCATCAAGATCTTCTACCCAGTTTACCTGTGATGTCATCCAAGTAGCCTCTGTCTTTTTCTCCCATTCCGCAGACTTTGCAAGTGCCCACGATTCGACGATACCAAACTGTGTTCCGGGAGCCCAGTGCATCATAAATCCAAGCTTCTGATCCTTAAACCATTCGATGTGCTCTGCTACCTCGGGACCGTAGTCACGCTCAACGTCTTTTTCATCTGTTGTTCCGTGAACACCGTTTACAATTTCAACCATTGTTCTTCTCCTTTGGTTTCCCATATTTATAAACATATTATGTATTTTTATATATTATACTTCAACAAAACTGCAATTACAAGTATATTATCAAAAAATCCGACATTTCCAATTGGTCAGAAAATGTCGGATCTTTATTCAGTTTTCGATTATCTTAACAGATTCAAACTCGTCGTCAAGGTCTCTGAGCATACAGAGGAGCATATCTCCGTAATCTCCGAGGTTCTCAGTGAGCTTTTTTGTATCCTTGATCTCGAGTGTCAGCTTCATTCCGCCGAGCGAATCGTGCAGTGCATCAAGGTTCTTGCCAGAATACTCTGGAAGATCGAGGTGCTTCTCAAATGCTGCGAATAGATCGTCCTTCGTCTTGATCTCAGAGCCGAAAATAACAACATATTTCATAGTTTATTCCTCGCCGTAAAGAAGCTCAAATGTCTCGTAGTGATCCGCGGTATAATAGATCAAGCCGTCGTTTGAGTAAACGATACGCTTAACCCCTCTTGAGTTTTCTCCGAGAGTATCTATATCGCACTCATAATACTTGCGCCCGCTTTTCTTGGGGAGTTTACCTTCGTAGTTACCGAAATTTGATCCGCCGATACATTTCCCGGGTGCAAATTTTTCTACAGATCCGCCTTCCCAGCCAAGTCTCTCAGCTTCGTTTTTCGTTATATAGTTTGAAGGCAGCTCGCCGTATGTGTGAATGTAGAGTGCGACGCTTTCTTTGTCATCGTACGTCCCGTTTTTGTCGATCTTCGCAGACGGTGCATCGTTTTTATTATTATCGTTAACGAAATCAGTTTCGTCCGTCTCATGACTTTCGGATTCGTCACCGAGCATCTCAAGGACAGCATCAAGTGCAAGGTTGATTGCATCCTCAGTATTACACGAAGTAAATCCGAAAACGGAGAAGATCATCAGTGCGGAGAGAATCAACGAAAGAATTCTTTTCATATTGTCACGCCCCTTTATCTATAATACAGTAACTCAATATTTAAGGTCAAAATCTACTCTCAGGAATTTATTTGCTTTGTCGACAGCATCGCGGTAATATGTCTCAAGATCGTTTGTCGCCGCGCATTTTCTGATCAGCTTATAGGTTGCGTCAGCAATATCGGAATACTTATTTCCGAACGCAAGAGCAAAATCAAATGATGCTGTATCAAGGATCCGGCTCAGCATTTTTGTTGATCCGTTGTCACGCAGAGTGTTTACCAGATTATAATTCACATATTCATCGTAAATATATCCGTATGACGCCGCATTCAATGCAGACAGCGTGATCGCCGCGAACTCAGAATTTGTATGATTCTTCGGAATAGCAAAGATAAGCTCGTTGTTTGAAATAAGGGTTTTGTAATTGTCTCCCTCATTTTCAACAGGAAGAGGAAGGAGTCCCCAATTTGTTCCTGAATTTGTCAGCCAAGACATAACGTAAAGATAATCTATAAGGAACGCCGATTGTCCTGACGAGAATATTCCCGCCGCATTTACGGTAGAATCAATGATAGCGTTGCTGTCGTTGTAGATCGCCGCAAGGGTGTCCATAACAGGCTGAACATTTTCCGCCTTATATCTTATCTGAGGAATTCTTCTTTTTGCTGACTCAACAAAGTTATGTCCGCTTGCCTTGAAGATCAGATCGGGAAGTCTTTGCGCGGGGTTCTGAGAGGTAATGGTATAATAATTGGCTCCGGTTTCATTGAGTCCGCGGACAGCGTCAGCACAAGTGAGAAGCTTATCCCATGTCCACTGATTCTTCTCTGCCCATTCGTAGATCAAATCCTTATCGAACCGTGCGGTCTCAAGAAGTCCTGTATTCATAAATACAGCAGAAAACGATGAAGGAGAGATAGATGCATCCCCTGCGATCGCGTAAGTCGAGTAGCCGCCAGAGGTCATATCTGACGATTCGCTATAGAAAAACGGCTGATCGAGATCGAAGAACGGGATCGTTCTCATGTTCAGAAGAGTGTCTTCCGCACGGAAAGTACCCGTCATATATATTGGTATCATCATAAGATCCGTATAATATGTATCTGATGCGATAGCGTTCTTGGCGTTTTCAAGCATAGTGTTTGCAGGCTCAACAGATGTGATCAGCTTAATATCAAGCTTTTCTTCAACGATCCTGTTTCTCTCGTACGCAAGCTTTGATACTGCGGTTACCGTATCGTTCGGGGAAATGTAATCCGTCGAGGGTGTTGTGATGAAGAAAACAGCTCCGTCATAATCTCTCTCGGGGAGACTATTCAAATACTGCATCGCAAGGTCGAATCCGCCGTCATCCTCATATTTCACATAAGGCTCCGACGTCTCTCTCTCAGAGTCGCTGTTATCGGGAACGTTTGATTTATCCGAGTCACTCTCAGATTCACCTGTCATATCATTTACGATGATCAGTCCGCACGACTGAAGAAAAAGTGTAAAAGCGACAAGTAAGATCGCTATTATTCTCCTTTGATTCATTATGGCTCCATTTATCTATGATGAATTTTGATGATTTTTCTGTGATTATTGACTTTATTATATAATATTTGCCGGACAAATTCCATTCGATATTGTTAATAATTTGAAGTCTGATGCTGGAATAATATGGTTTCCCGACCAAGACAAATATTACCGGTTAAAAAACAGTGGTTTTTGTGGTATAATCTTATAGTACCGTCCCCCACAAATGATTCAGATACTGATAAACAACACGGAGGATGTGTGAATGAAACAGTACATCTTCGATATAGTTCAGCTTCATTCACACTAAAGAATTTCAATCACTCAAAGATTGAAATCCTTCCTTTGCAATGCTCAACACGGAGGAAACAATGAAAAAACTACTCAAATTTCTTATTTTATCCGCGGCATTTATGACAGCATCGAATTTTATGGCACCTCTGGTCAATGCTTACGACAAATCGGATACGTTTACAATATCCGTTGACGGATTTGACTATGACGGAGAAGCGTTTACATACAAAAGCACCGCTTACGTATCTCTCAGAGAATTTTCCTGTATGGCTGACAACTCTGTTGTATCATGGAATGATAAAACTCACACGGCATACGTCTCAACATCATCTCTTGAACTGTCTGCCCGTGAATACTCAAACCACATTGAAGCTAACGGTCGAATACTCTGGTGTGAAAACGGGATCTTCACCGACGACGGAATCTTGTATGTTCCGCTGAGACAGCTTGCGAAGGCGTTTGGTTTCACAGCTCACTATTCAGCCGCTGAGCACAAGACCTACCTCACTCGAAAGAAAGGCGCTATCGAGCACGCTGACAGCTATTATGACAAAAACGATCTTTACTGGCTATCCAAAATTATTCACGCAGAATCAGAAGGAGAACCTTTTCTCGGAAAGATCGCTGTCGGAAATGTTGTTCTCAACAGAGTAAAAGACAGCTATTTCCCAAACACAGTCTATGACGTGATCTTCGACAGGAAAAACGGAGTTCAATTCTCTCCCGTCGCAAACGGAACGATTCACAAGGAAGCCGGAGAAGACGCCGTTATGGCTGCCAAGATCTGCCTTGAGAACTATCGTATCTCAGACAAGATCCTGTATTTTCTGAATGAAAAGCTTGCGACAAACTTCTGGATCGTCGAAAACTGCAATCTGATAATGTCGATCGGCGGCCACGATTTCTACGCACCGTAATCGCACAGATCAAATACTGAGCTTTGATATTCTCTTTTTTATGTGTGAAATATCGCGCATCATTTTCAGGCTGTCCCTCACAAGTCTGATCTTTGATTCGCGGTGATTTATGATCTTGACAGGGTATTCCTCGATTTTGAATCCCGCTTTTTCGGCAATGAGAAGAGCTTCAAAATCAAATGCCCATCCGTCAACCTCGCACATTGAAAAAACCTTATGTGCCGCACTTTTCTTGAATACTTTGATCCCGCACTGAGAATCGCTGTAAGAAAAGCCTGCCGAGACGGCAAGAAGGCTCATATAAACCTTTGAAGCGAGCTTTCGGATAAAGGTGTATCCGGCATATCCTTCCTTGTGCCGCGCCCTCGATCCGATGAGAACGTCTCCCTTTGTATCGGAGATCTGTCTCAGCATATCGACACAAGAGTCCACGCCGTAAGCGAGATCGCTGTCAGTAAAGAGGATATAATCCCCCGCTGCCTCAAGCATACCGAGGCGTACAGCACTTCCCTTTCCGCGATTTCTGTCAGCGGTGATCACCCTGATCTTTCCGTGATCAAGCGGATTTTTCGCGGCATAATCTCTGACAATGTCTCCCGAGCCGTCAGTTGATCCGTCATCGGAAACAATAATTTCATACTCAAACGAAAACGCCAGAGCCGCTTCTTCAAGCTTGTCTGATAATTCCGACACGCAGGATTCGGCTATGGCTTTTTCATTATACATCGGAATTACAACTGAATAAATCATATCTTTTCTGCCTCAAAAAGAGTATAGTTGACGTTCACCGTAACATCGAGGGATTCTTTTGACATAAGCCGCTCTTTTCCCTCTTCGGTAGTTTTGTAATAGAAGGGAGTCATCACGAAAAGCGATGAGATCTCGTCTGTACTCTGAAGATGAATGGTATATCTCAGTTCCTCAGATCCGATCATTCTGAATCCCTCAGGTGTCTGCGGAAGAGAGTCTGAGAAATGTACCTCATCATATATCGTCTCACGCATCTCGATCAGATGATCTCTTGCAGATGATACTACAGCAAGAATTCCACCCGGCTTCAAGATACGCTTCGCCTCCTCCGCTGCGATCGGAGCAAACATACTGAGTGCAAAATCGGCAGAGTTGTCACAAAGAGGAAGTCTGAAAATATTAGCAGGCATAAAATACGCTTGATTTCCCAAAAAATCCGCACCGATACCATCCTTCGGAGCGAGATATTTCTGTCGCGCAAGCTTATTTGCACACTCAGCGGCATATTTTGATGCATCAAATCCAACAGAAAGGATCTGTCCCGCAGGGCGTCCCTCGGCAAGCCTTTCGGTGATCCTGAGCGTATGCCATCCCTCGCCGCATCCCATATCGACAAGAGTTATATTCTCTCCCGATACATACCGAGAGAGAATATCCGCAAGAGTCTCGCTGATCTTTCCGTAATATCCGAGAGCGAGAAAGTCAACTCTTGCCTTTACCATATCGCGCTCATCTCCCGTTCGTGAATTTTTCTCTTTTCCGGGAGGAAGCATATTGACATAACCGCTTTTAGCTATGTCGAAGGTGTGCTTCGACTGACATACGAGACTCTTTTGTGATCTCGCAAGTGAACCTGAGCACACCGGGCATTTCATTATTGAAAGTATTTCGTTCATTTTTCTGTAAGCTGTTCTGAAGTATCAAAATAATTCAACTCAGTCAACAATTTTTTCGATGAGCTTAGCGTGAAGAGCATATCTGGCGTAATATGCACCGTTCGTACAAGTTGAAAGAGTGAGCATACTGTCGTATTTTCCGAATTCCATATCTTTTTGTTTTGCGGAATTAGATTTCATTTCTTCAGCAAAAGAAATAAACTGCTGTGGACTTGAGAATCCCGCCTTGAAATAGTTGTAGTCATAACGAGTTTCGTATATCGAGAACGGTTCGTAAATAAAAATTCCGTCCATTGTGTAAACGTAGATTTTTTTATTATAGAAATACTCGTCCTGGAAGAACAGTGTCACGTCGTGGAACATTGCGCCAGATCCGCTTGTGACATTGTGACCGTACAGAATCGTGTTATAATTCTTGTAGATCTTCTTATTATTGCGGTAGTCGGCAAATATTGATCCTACAACAAGGTAGTCACCTGTATAGGCGTGATCGAGGTAAAAGTCGTTGTCCTTTCCCTGAACGATCGGGTAATTGATCTTTGTACCTTCAACATTTATCCAACCGTATATATCGGGATTGATACGCGCAAGAGACGCAAGTCCCGCGCGCATTTTCTCAAGCTCTTCGTTATACTCATTTGATACGGAAGTATCATTCAGATCCTCTCCCGCCTCAAGCTTCTCCGCCATTTGTGTTATACTGAGTGTAGTGGTGATCTCGTTATCCTTTGCAAGATATTTCACCTCACCCTCATCGGGAAGAAAATCGTTGAGTGTTCCGATAGAGAAGCCTGATGAAAAGAACTCGTTCTCAAGCTGGGCGTAGATCTCGTCCCCTTTTTGCTTTGCGATCAGATTACTTATCAAGAAACAAAAGCTGACAACAAAAGAAAGAAGGAACACCCAGAGCATGATCCGTCTGGCGATCTCGAGAACTGAAACTTCCTCTTTCTTTGATGCAGTTTCATTTAAAACAATATCGTCTGCCGTGAACTCATCGAGAGAGTTGATGAAAATTCCCGAACTGAAATCATCCTCATCCTGAGCCATTGTATCAAGCTCTTTTTCATAAGACTCGTCATCGTTCTTCAGCTCAGAATATTTCTGCTTTAATTTATGTAAAAAACTCATTCAAACCTCAAGCGTAAGATCAGAACAGTCCTGACCTTACATAACATTTATTCATCTTATATTATACATTTATTTTCAAAAGGTGCAATAGGGATTTTCGATTATTCTCCGATTCTTAAAGTCTTTTTTACATTTTCGATCATATATTTCCGTTTTATGACAAAAAGCCCTGCGCATGAAATATAACACAGGACTTTTTCTTAAACAAGAATATTTTTTATTTTCCGATCTCGTCTTTGATCTTCTTGACGATCGCATTGAGTGAATCCATCTTTTCTTCAATATCAGCAACAAGCTTGAACTGAGTTCTGCATCTATCGAGATTGTGCTCGGGATAAGCTGTCTTGAAGTAAACGTCACCGTTCAGATAGTCGGCGAGGAAGCGTGATCCGCATTCAAGAGTCATAAGCTTGATAGAGAACGGAAGGAGAGCGAGCTCTTCTTCTGTGATTGACGGAAGCGCTTCAAGGAATCCGCGTGTGAAGTGCTCAAAATTTTCCACCTTGAAGTAGATCTTTGAGAGATCCTTTTCATCCTCAGCTCCCGATGATCCACCGAATCTGAGTGCATCGCCGTAGTCATAAAGAAGGGATCCGGGCATTACTGTATCGAGGTCGATAACGCACACGCCCTCACCTGTTACTTCATCAAGAAGAACGTTATTGAGCTTTGTATCGTTGTGTGTAACACGAAGCGGAAGCTTTCCTGCCGCGATAGCGTCAACAACGATTCCGGCGTCACCCTCTCGGTCGAGAACAAATTTGATCTCATCCTGAACAGAAGCTGCGCGTCCCGCTTTATCGTTTGCGAGTGCGGACTTGAACTGATCGTATCTCACCTTGGTATTGTGGAAATCAACGATCGTTTCGTGGAGAGTGTCTGCAGGATAGTCGGAAAGCATATTCTGGAATTTTCCGAATGCTTTTGCAGCGTGATAGAGCTGCATGGGATTTTCAACAAGATCATAAGATTTGGAATTACTTATGTATTTGTACATTCTGTAGTATTCTCCGTCTGTGTGGAGATAATACGGCTTACCGTCTACTGTACTTATAAGAGTGAGGGTTTCACGGTCGGGATCTCCGCCTTCTTCCTCGATCTTCTTTCTGAGGTACTGTGTTACGCCGAGAATGTTCTCCATAACTGCGGTAGGATTTGTAAACACCTTCTTGTTAATGCGCTGAAGAATATATTCAGGACTCGAATGTACGAGATATGTATCGTTTATATGACCGTTTCCATATGCGGACGGAATAATATCGACCTCAAAATGTCTGAGTATTTCACGAAGATTATTGTTCATGCGATAAATGCCCTTTCATCATTATATCGAAAATGAATAAATTCGATTTCCGAACGATTATATTTTACACATTTTATTATTTTCATACTGGTTCACTTTATAATACCACAAATAAAGGAAAAAGTAAAGTCCCCGAAAGTTAAACTTTTTATTAATTTGTAATATTTCTTATAATTCAGCTATAAAAAAATCAGTACTTGACAAAAACAGCATATAATGATAACATATTTATATTA
>SVUC01000048.1 GCA_015063455.1 Oscillospiraceae bacterium | reverse complement strand
TCAGCGATCAGACTTCTGCATAAGCCGACAGGAATCGTGATCGAATGTCAGGATGAAAGAAGCCAGTTCAAAAACCGTGATAAAGCAATGAAGCTTCTTCGCGCTAAGCTTTTCGATATGAAAACAAGAGAACAGAACGAAAAGATCGCAAGTGAAAGAAAATCTCAGGTTGGTACAGGTGACAGAAGTGAAAAGATCAGAACATATAACTATCCTCAGGGACGTGTAACTGACCACAGAATCGGATTTACTATATATTCTCTCGAGAATTTCTTGAACGGAAATATCGGTCCGATGATCGACGCGCTTATGACAGCAGATACCGCTGAAAAGCTCAAGAGCGGCGAATTTGTCGATCTGGCGTAAAAATCGGGAGGACTTATGAAAACCGAATTTTTAAAAATTACCGGTAATGCGGAAGAAGACAGAGAGATAATTCTGTCAGCGGCAAAGGTAATTAAGAATGGCGGACTTGTAGCAATTCCTACCGAAACTGTGTATGGACTTGCAGGAAGCGCGCTTATTCGTGAATCAGCACCTAAAATTTTCGCAGCAAAGGGAAGACCGTCCGATAATCCGCTTATTGTTCACATCGCAGAGCCGTCAGATGCCGAAAGACTTGCATATACAACACCGCTTTACTATTCACTCGCGGAAAAGTTTATGCCGGGACCTCTTACAATGATCCTCAAAAAGAAGGATATTGTTCCGAGTACCGTAACAGGTGGTCTTGATACAGTTGCAATTCGTTGTCCCGCACATCCGATCGCACACGAGCTTATAAAAGTGTCCGGTCATCCCATTGCCGCACCGAGTGCAAACCGTTCCGGAATCCCCTCTCCAACAAGAGCAGAGCACGTATTGGAAGATATGGACGGCAGAATCGAGATGATAATCGACGGAGGAGAGTGCGATATCGGACTCGAATCAACCGTAATCAAGCTTGAAGAAAACGGATGCATAATTCTTCGCCCGGGCGCCGTAACGGCAGAAATGCTTTCTGAGGTATGTGAATCTGTAACCATCTCAAAGGCAGTCATTGAACCCGCTATTGCGGCAGAGATCAAGGCGGAATCTCCGGGCATGAAATACCGTCACTATGCACCGAGTGCTGAAGTTATTCTTATTGATGCAGATGACAACACTTTTGAGGATTACGTTAGGAGAAATTCCGACGGCAAATACGGCGTTCTTACATCTGATGACGATGCACAGAAATTTTCAGGTGCTGTCGTTCTTTCACTCGGAAAAAAAGGAGATGCCAGAGAAGCTTCAAAGAGACTTTTCAACCTTTTGAGACAGGCAGATGAAATCCACCTTGAGAAAGTTTATGCACAGCTGCCAGAACAGGACGGAGAATACCTCGCATATAACAACCGACTGATCCGTGCCGCAGGGTGCAAGATCATTAAACTCGGAAAAAAGTAAAATAACATAAATTAGGAGCCAAAATGGCAAGAAAGAAAAACGACAATAAAACAAATGAAGTAATTACTCTCGCAGAAATCAAAGACCAGCACATAACCGATACGATTGAAAAAAACTATATGCCTTATGCAATGAGTGTAATCGTATCGCGCGCTATCCCTGAGATCGACGGCTTCAAGCCCTCTCACCGTAAGCTTCTTTATACAATGTATAAAATGGGGCTTCTCACGGGGAACAGAACAAAAAGTGCAAATGTTGTCGGTCAGACGATGAAGCTCAATCCTCACGGAGATATGGCGATATACGAAACCCTTGTAAGACTTACAAGAGGTAACGAAGCACTCCTGCATCCGTTCATTGACTCAAAGGGAAGCTTTGGTAAACAGTACAGCAGAGATATGGCGTTTGCCGCACCGAGATATACAGAGTGTAAGCTTGACTCAATCTGTACGGAGCTCTTTGGCGGTATCGACAGAGACGCGGTAGATATGGTCCCGAACTACGATAATACAATGCTCGAGCCATCACTTCTGCCGACATCTTTCCCCAATATTCTTGTCTCCCCCAATATGGGTATTGCTGTAGGTCTTTCGTCACAGATCTGTTCATTCAATCTCGGTGAAATATGTGACGGAACGATCGCGCTTCTCAAAAATCCCGCAACTAAAACCGAAAAGCTTCTCGATTATATCAAAGCACCGGATTTCTCAGGTGGTGCAAATCTTATCTACGATCGCGAACAGATGAAGCAAATCTACGAAACAGGCTATGGAAGCTTCAAGATGCGTGCGAGATATACTTACGATAAGTCAAACGGCGTTATCGAGATTCTTCAGATTCCTTATTCGACCTCTATTGAGGTAATTATCAAGAGGATCACAGATCTTCTTAAAGAAGGTAAGCTCAAAGAAATATCCGATATCAGAGACGAGATCGACCTCTCCGGCTTCAAGCTCACAATTGATGTCAAGCGCGGAACAGATTCCGATGCTCTTATGAATAAACTTTTCAAGATTACAACACTTGAGGACAGCTTTTCCTGTAATTTCAATGTCCTCATAAATGGTTCTCCCAGACTTCTTGGTATCAAAGATATCCTTAGTGAATGGATCACATTCAGAATCGGTTGTGTCAGACGTGAATTCACATATGAGCTCGGTAAGAAAAAGGATAAGCTCCACCTTCTCAGAGGTCTCGGCAAGATCCTTATGGATATTGATAAAGCGATCCGTATCGTGCGCGAGACAGAAAGAGAATCTGACGTTGTTCCGAGACTTATGGAAGGATTCTCAATTGACCAGATCCAAGCGGAATATATTGCTGAGATCAAGCTTCGTCATCTGAACAGAGAGTATATCCTTGACAGAATCAAGGAAATTGAGGATCTTCAGAAAGAAATAAACGAACTTGAAAGTATCATAGCAGACGACTTGAAGATCAAAGAGGTTATCGCAAAACAGCTTCTTGCAATTAAGAAGAAATACGGAAAACCGCGCAAGACACAGATTATCACGTCAGAAGATATTGAGGACTACGCGGAGAGCGACAATGAAGTCGAAAACTATGCGGTATTCCTTGTTTTAACAAAAGAGGGATACTTCAAGAAGATCACACGTCAGTCTCTTATGCGCGCGGACGAGCAGAAAATGAAAGATGGAGATGAGATCATAAACTCAGAGGAAAGTGAAAATACCTCTGAACTCATATTTTTCACAGACAAAGCCCAGGTCTATAAGTGCAAGACCGCTGATATAGATACTGTGAAGGCGTCCTCTCTCGGTGATTTTATCGCTGCAAAGCTTGGATTTGATGAAGATGAAAAGCCTGTGATGATGAAAGCACTTACAGAGTACAACGAAAAAGAAAATGTTATATTTATCTTTGAAAACGGTAAGGGTGTCAAGATCCCTGTAACTGCATACGAAACAAAGACAAATCGCCGCAAGCTGACAGGTGCATATTCAGACGCATCACCCATCGCCGCTGTGATCTACGAAAAAGAACCTCTTGACATTTTTATTGAAAACAGCGTAGGCAAGGGAATCCTTATCAATTCTTCTCTTATTCCTCAGAAAACAACCCGTTCTTCATCGGGCGTAACTCTGTTCAATATGAAAGATGGTATCAAGATATCTGATGTATATTACGGCGAAAAGATTGATATGGATAAGCTTTCCCGTTGCCGTAAGAATAAGATTCCCGCAACAGGAATTACGATAGATAAGTCGGCTGAGCAGATGACGCTCGAATAATTTAGAAAATTTACAGAATAATCCAATTTATAGAATAAAATGTAAACTTTCAATACTGCAACAAAATTGACTTGAAATCAAGACTGATTGTATGTATAATAAAAATGGTTTATTTTTGAGAAAGGTAAAATCAAAAACCTATGAAAAATAAGAAGACGATTACCTTGACAGCAATAATTCTTGCAGTTGTAACAGCTCTTGCAATAACAGCCTCAGCTGCTTATGACAGCTCTGAGGACCCGATCATCTCTCTCAGTTATCTTGAGAATATCTTCAAGATAGAACTTCTTGAAGATGTTGATGATAAATTAAACGAGTTCTGGGAAAAGATAGAAGATTTTATCTCAGACTATGTAAAGGATAATCAGCCGGATTATAATATTGAAGAAGCATCAACGGCTTATGAAGCTATCGAGCTTAAAAAAGGCGACGCCATTTACGCTGTAAGTGCGTGTGAGATCATGCTTCGCTCCGGCAGTGCGGTTTGTATTGCTCCCGATGCAAAACAGGGTATTGCTGATTACACCGCCGGTGCCGAGATTCTTAACGGAGCTGCGTTTACAAAGAACCATATGTGTCTGATCCCTCGTGGAGACGGAAGAGGACTCAAAGCCACATCAGAATCTGTGTGGATAATGGTTAGGGGGGACTACACTCTTGTTCAGGAATAAGAAACCTATGTCTGATGAAGACAGAAAGAAACTCCCGGTGAGAATACTCGCGTTTTTGCTCGCTGTTCTTATGGTTGCGGGTATGGCGTATTATACGATCTACATACTTGTATCAACAGTCAGTGCAGGGGATGTTATTGACACTTCTTCGCTTAAATATGACGATGAGGTTATGGTAAGCGTCGGGCTTATGTTTGGCTCAAATATCACGACCGGGTTTCAAATCAGCGCTCCGAATGGATATACGGTAGGTATTCAGGACCGCTTTGGCGACAGAGGATTTGAGGAGATCTGGGATATTTATGAAGAAGAGGTAACATGCACAGCAGATGCCAATCTCGAAAAAAATGATCTGACATACCTTATTTCAGATTCATCGTGGACTGCGGATGTTGGCGGTTATCATATACAGGTCGACTGTGATCACCTCGATCGTGATGGATTTGAAGAATTGATGGATGATACTGAGAACGACGTTGAGAGACTTGGACTCTATTTGATTCCCTCATACATATACACAGGATACGCAATCAGAATAGGTGACTTCACAAATTGGGACGATGCTCACGAATATTTTGACGAGGTCAGAGAAATATATCCGGACGAGATCGTTTCTATCGTACTTCCCGAGGAGACTGCCGTTTCAGTTATAGATCCGTATGATGCAAGAATTCTTTTTGAATTCGACTGCGGAGGAGATCACGAACTCGGACTTGCTGCAAAAGAAGATGAGAACGGAAACACCTACATAACAACTCCTGCCGGAAATTTTTATGACGGTGTATTTTGCTTCCACAGATATAATAACGAAAAAACAGACGGAGTTGCACTCACAAATATCCTGCCTCTTGAGGCATACGTTGCGGGTGTTCTTCCGCATGAAATCACTAACACATGGCCTCTTGAGACACTCAAGGCATTTGCTATAACCGTGCGTTCATTTACATTGACACATATCGGTAAACATAATAATACTTATGGCTTCGATCTCTGCAACGGTACAGACTGTCAGGTTTATAAAGGTGCAGGAAAAATCAACGACAACGTAATGGAGGCTATCCTTGATACCGCAGGCAAAGTTCTTGCGTATGAGGGAGATATTGTTACCGCATATTATTCTTCGAGCACAGGCGGTGTTACCGTAAGCGTTAAGGATGCGTGGGGCGGTTCGGCAGATGTTCCGTATCTCCAGGCAGTTGAAACCCCCTGGGAAGATTATACAAACCATAACAACGGTTTTTGGATCACAGAAATATCTCCTGAGGCATTAGCCGAAAGACTCAATACAGCGGGATATGTGACCCTAAAGGATGCTATCGAAAGTGTTGAGATCAAAGAGTTAGCAAAAGGCTCAACTTACGTTAAACTGCTCGAGGTTACAGATATATACGGAAACTCCGTCCAGATCAAGAATACCGACAAAGTAAGAATGTCAATGACCCCGTATATCAAGAGTGCAAACTTTGTTGTCGGAAAGGGTGAAGTTGAGTATACCATCACAACTGTGGAAGACTTTACTTTGAATCCCGATGACGAAAATGCTTCTCAGACTGAGAAAAAGCCTGATCCTGACGAAAACCAAAAGGACCTTGACGAAGATATTATCGACTATAATGATAAAGAAGCAGGATACCTCACTCTTGATGATTACTATATAATAACATCTGAGGATCTTCTTAAAAATCGTGTCGATTATTCTGTAAATATCCTCACAGGTGACGATAAAGTAGAGCACAACAAAAAAGATGCTTTTGTAATCACTGTGAAGAATGCCCCTGCTTTCCTTGGTGAAGAATACATAGATTATGTAACAGAAGAGAAGGAAGACGAAGAAAAATTCAATACATCAGTAATCGAAGACAAGTCTAACGAGGATGTCGTTTATAAAATGGCTTACGCGGAAGACGAGGACAACTTTATTTTCGTCGGAAAAGGCTGGGGACACGGCGTTGGTATCAGCCAATACGGATCGTGTGACCTTGCAGAGCTTGGATATTCTGCAGAAGAAATTCTTAAAGCATATTTCAAGGGCACAGAAATCGTGCCTTATGAACAGACAAACAAGTGGAAGTAAAGTTTAGCGCATCTCATATACAGCTTAACAATAAACACCATCAAGGAGTCCTTTGGTGGTGTTATTTTTTAACGTATTATCATAAGAACGCCATTCAATATTCAACCTGTATTAGAAAAATTCTCTCCAAACGAGTTATTGTTTTTGTATATAAATATGCTATAATATTATCAGGATAAGCGCTGATCCAAAATTATTTGGAGGAATAAAAATGGTTAAACTTGGTGAAAAAATTAAAACATTGCGTAAGCAGAAAAATATATCACAAGAGGTTTTTGCAGGCTATCTCGGCGTATCGTTTCAAGCCGTTTCAAAATGGGAGAACGGAAATACGATGCCTGACGTTACAATGATCCCCGCGATCGCTTCTTTCTTCGGTGTTTCGACAGATGAACTGTTTGATTTTAATTTATTTGAGATTGAGAAGAAAGTAGAAGAAATATGCAGCGATGCGTACAAGTTTCGCATTAATGATCCCGCTAAATCAGAAGAAATTCTTCGCGACGGCTTGCAGAGATTCCCTGGAAACGATATTATCTTGAATAATCTGTTGTATACATTAGACTATCATACACGCTCGGATGAAGTTATAACACTTTGTAAATCTCTTATTGAGTCAACAAAGGATGATTCGGTAAAATATGACGCTTGCCGTATCCTTGCAACGTGCTACAAAGAAAACGGCCGGCATGATTTGATAAAACCAACTCTTGAAATCATTCCCGAGATATATTTTTCAAAGCTGGAGCTTATGGCGTCTCTTTTGGATGGTGAGGACAGCTATGAGGCGGCTCAAAAACACAAAAACATTTCGGCGGAGGATCTGATAGATATGCTCATCATTTGCGGCAAGCGATTGCTTGAGGAAGGTGAGAGAGAAAAAGCAGTATCACAATGGAGGATTGCCTTGAAAGTGATAGACGCATTTGAAGAGGATTTCGTTGAATATAAGTGGTTCAGTTCAACAGTATATGAATATGCTGCAGAGGAGCGCAAGAAAATCGAGCAGCTGTTAAGTAAATGATCTTCTGACATATGGATTTTTCTTAGATATGAGAATTTTAAAAATCCACCCAAAAACGTGGTGGATAAATATATAACAAGCTTGCTTTAATGTATTTATGCAGAGTAATTCATATATTTACGATATAATTTAAAAAAGTTCCAACCTTTTCAGATTTGCGTGTCTATGTAGGTGAAAGCTTTCAATGAGGTACAGACAAGTGAACAGACAAGATGCCGAAAAGATAATAACGGAATATCTCAAACCCATATTTGGTTTCACACTAAAGCGATGTAAGAACACACAAGACGCTGAAGATCTGGCGCAGGAAATCGTACTAAAGGCGTATCGCGCTCTTCTTGTAAAAGATGATATCGGAGACGTGAGCAGATTTGTTTGGACGATTGCTCACAACGCGCTCAGCAATTATTATCGTGATACAGCCAAGAGTGTTATTGGCGTATCTATCGATGAAGTGACGGAGATCATTGCGGATCCTGACTCAATTTTTGATGACGATGATAATTCAGATGTTCTCTGCAGATTACAGAGCGAAATAGCGTATCTTTCAAAGCTTCAGAGAAAGATCGTGATTGCTTATTATTTTGAAAATCGTAAGCAAACCGATATTGCTAAAGATTTGGATATTCCTCTCGGTACGGTCAAATGGCACTTGTTTGAAGCAAAAAAAGAATTAAAGAAAGGTATGGATACTATGAGAAAAACAAGTGAGCTTAAATTCAACCCTATCAAATTCGCCAGCTACGGTATAAACGGTTCTGTTGGAACAAAATCTTGCGATGAGTTCTTTCGTTCAGCGCTTTCACAAAACATTTGCTATTGCATACGAAATGAAGCAAAAACAGTCAATGAAATTGCAGATGCCCTTGGCGTTTCTCCCGTGTATGTAGAAACAGAAGTTGAGTTTTTGGAAGAATATGGCTTCTTAAAGGCAGAAAAGGGAAAGTACATCGCTAACTTTATAATAAATGAACCAACGTCAGAGCTTCTTATAATGCAAAACGATATGTACAAGCGGGCTGCAGAATTATTTGCGAACGATTTATTTGATGAATTAACGTCATCCGGTATTTTGGACGACCGTGACATATGGTGCAGTCAAACCGATGGAGAGGTTACTCTCAGGGATGCCGGCCGCGCAGATCATAACTTTATTTTATGGTCACTGATCCCTTACATCGCTGCTTGGTCAGGCAAAAATCTAATGAACGAAGAGATCTCTTTTGAAGAGGTGGCTACTATTCGTCCCGACGGAGCACATAATATTTTTCATGCATCAATTGTGAGTGATGGATTAGTTTTACCTAAGGAATATACGTATATGAATAATTGGTGTGGACCAATGTGGAACGGTTACAGCGATCATACATTGTGGCAGATAGATAGTGAATGGTCTGACAGAGGGGAAAATCAAAATTTTCAGGCTTATGAGGATGCAAAAAAGGTAATATCATTGTTTGAAAGAGACGATGTTTTATCTAAGGATGAATATGCCTGGCTTGCGGAGCGGGGATACGTCAAAACAAGCGGCGATTATGATGGATATTTCAAGGTAAGCTGGCAGACTGTAATACTTGCATCTAAAGAGATCAATAATAAACTTCTTGCAATCGGTGAGAAGATCAAAGAAAAATATAAGAGTGAATTTGATAATATCAAAGCCCCGTATGCAGAATTGGCTCTAGCCTCTGTGCCCGCACATCTCAGAAAGATAAAGGAATATGAGCTTCAGTTTGTTTTTCATTCTGACGGGTGGTTCTTGCTCCATTGTATCGTCACTCTTCTGAACAACGGAAAGTTAAAGCCTCCCACGGAAGCACAGAAAAAATCACTTACAACAATTATCCTTCCAAATTGACGAAAAATACCGCCGAGAGTTGATGTTTGGTCACTTTCGGCGGTATTTATTTAATCTGTTGTTTTGTTATAAAAACTGTACTTTAGATTCTAATTCATAATCATATACTACTGTTATGTAGCTCTAATCAATCAACCTGCGAGGGCTTCTTCAATAGCACGAGCGAGCTGGTCTGCACAGGATGTGTTTCTCGGACCACATTTGTTTCCGCGGAGAAGCTCTGCAACTTCAGCAGCGTTTCTGCCGTTAACAAGCTTTGAGATAGCTTTAAGATTGCCGTTGCAACCACCAGTAAATACGAGATTGTCAATGATACCGTCGTTGATTTCGAATGTGATGAGAGAAGAGCAGGTACCGCTTGTCTTATATGAATGTTTCATTTATTTTGCCTTTCGTTTATAGTTTAAGTTTTATTTGTCATCGGAAGAAATTATATCAGAAGCTATGTTGATCTCAGCGTTCTTTGATTCGATCTTCAGTATAGCTTTTGAGGACTCGTTTCCTGTGTGCGTGTAAGGGCTTCTGACTTCTGCACCTTCAACTGTAACTTTACCGGATTCAGATGTGACATCAAAATTGAGTCTTTGAGTTTTTGTTACAGTTTTAAGGTCGAATAAACCATCATCACACACGAAATTCACTTCACCATTGTATCGGAACAACTTTGTGTTCATATAAATCTCTTTGGAGTTGACGTTTACATTGGTGAGTGTAGTTGAATTGAAATTGAGATTTACAACGTCAGCAGGGGTTACATCGTCACTGTTGTTGATGTTGAATGAAGAATTTGTTCTGAGGCTTGTCGTGTTTACTGTAATTTCTTTGGATAAAATATTGTAATCTGTCTCAGATGTCATGTTTTCTATGTTGAGCGTACAGTAGTCTGACTTGATATCAAATATTTTGATGTTAGTGTCAATTTGAAGATAAACGTTTATTACCTTTTCTTGATTTTCATACACCTTATCATCACCGATGTTGAAGATGTATCTCATTCCCTTGAACGAAAAACCGTTTTCCCAGAATTTAAGCATCGACATAACGTCAGGAATTTCATCAAAGCTGAGAACGTGAGTTGACTGAGAAAGGGAATAGTAGTGGTCTCTGAAATTAATAAATTCTATGTAAGACTTTTCTTGTCTGCCATAAATGTTGATCTCAACATTCTCTGCGATCAATTCAATCTTCGAGAAATCCGATTCAGATATATCAACTGTTCTGACATTATTTTCTGTACCGATCTCAGAAAAGAGATATTCGCCGTTAGACTGTGCCATATTCTGAGCAGTCATACAGGTTACAAGCCCGCAGATCACAAGAACTACAGCAACGACTAATGAGATTATAGACGTGGGCTTCAAAGCTTATAACACTCCCTTCTGATGAAAAAGAACAATGTCTTAAGTTTACTGCATACAAAGCCGAGGAGATTTCCTACGAGAGAAATCAGCCAGGGAAGAAGACGAACCGAGAAGTTGTATATAAGGACACCGACAAAAAGAACGGCACCCGCAACCATAACTCCAAGCCCGATCTCATAAATTCCCGCTGCGGCAAATGAGAACAGCTGTGTAATTCCAAATATAATTCCGATAAGTGAAATACCGCTTCCCGCAGCAACGAGTGCGATAAGAACGGCGACTCCTGCGATTATCAGTCCGATAAGAGCAGCAAATACAGCAATGAAAGATCCGAAAATTATAGCGAGGAGGAAAAGTGTAATGGGAAGCGTAAGAATAAGTCCTCCCCAGAATATTCCCAATCCTTTTGGTGATGCTTTTTGCTCTTTCTCATACTCGTATAAAAAGTCATCATCAATTTTAGGCTTCTGATTAGCTATAACTGTTTTTTTGACCTTTCGAGCATCGTAAGATGAATTCTGAGGAATAGGTTTCTTTACCGTAGTGGCAGCTGAGGCAGCAGGCACGGCAGAAGTTTTGCGAGGCTCAACAGCAGTAGTCTTTTTGTTTTTATTAAGAATTACAGATATACTGTCAGCAAGATCATTTATCTCATCAGTGGAAGTAATAGCTTCGATTTCGGAAAGATCATCGTTTGTAAAAGTACGTTTCAGATTGGAAACATGCTTGAGTGCTGTTTCTTCGGGAATACCGCGTTCTTTCAGGGCAGACTCAAGTTCTTTTATGAAAATGTTCAATTCCATTCGTTAAACTCACCTCTCTTGTATTTTCTTGTTTTGCAGGGTAGATTTTTTTTATTATTTATGATATAATGACAGAGTAAATATTTTTTTCTGATGTTTTTATTCAGTAAATACTTAACATATATATTTTATCAAAAAACGGAGTAATAATCAATATGAGAATGAGAAAAAAACGCCACGGAAGTGAAAGACTTCTTGCACTTTCTTCACTTTTGTACCCTAAGTGCGATGAAAACTGGATTTCATCAGCTGATGTGTACAAGAATGATCGTCCTCTCAAGCTTGAAGTTGGATGTGGAAAAGGCGAATTTATCACAAAGCTATCTCTCAGAGACACCGAATTCAACTATATAGCTCTTGAGAGAATTTCAGATGTTGCGGTTTGTGCTGTCGAAAAATATGCCTCAAGCCGCGGACTCGGAAATCTCGGCGCAAACGGAGGATGGCTTAACCCAGATGGAGAGCTCTACAAAGATGGAAACATCTGGGATATTCCGCACGATCTTCGCGGCAATGTAAGATTTATTGTAGACGACGCAAACAATGTTGTATCAAAAATTCCCGACAACACACTTGCTGAAATTATTGCAAACTTCAGTGATCCGTGGGCAAGAAAGTGCAAGCAGGAGAAGAGAAGACTTACAAATCCCACACTTCTCGAGCATTACAGACGAATTCTTAAAGAAGACGGCGTTTTCTCATTCAAGACAGACAACGACGATCTGTTCGATTACACAGTTGAAATGCTCCCCGGATGCGGATTTGAAATCGTTTATATGACACGAGATCTTCACAACTCGGAAATCGCCGAGAGCAATATTGTAACCGAGTATGAAAATAACTTCTCAAGCAAGGGAATAAACATAAAAATGCTCCGTGCAAAGCCAAACAAGAATTACGTCGCCGAGTTCGTTGAGTGATATATATATAAAAGAAAAACACTTGACAGATACAACTGTAAGTGTTATAATATCGAAATGACGAATTAGTTGTATTTATGTATAAATTACATAAGTATTATACCATATTTTTTTCAATTTGTCAATCCTTTTGCTACAAATTGCTCAATAATTGAAGATATATATATTGATCTGAAAGGGAATATTAAATGAACGGACTGATATCACTTGAAAATATATCGCTTCGCCCTGTTTCCGAAGAAATACTTGACTTGAATGCTGTCTCAAAGCAGTACGGACTTATTCTCAGTGAAGAAGATGCGAAGGAGCTGTCAGACACAAGAAACAGATCTCTCACAGAAAACGAACGTATTGAGATCGGAGTTGGTCCGATCACAGATATAATAAAACGATTCTGTACATCAAAATATCTCAATAATGATAATTACACATACGTTTTGAACGAGGTAACATACCTTTTCTATTACATCAAAACCGAAACTGACGATAACATTTCAGACTCAAGCTTGATAGATGAGCTTTTTGAGCGTTTTGAGCTTTACTGCCGCGGCAGTATTGACCTTCTTCAGTCTCGTGAAACGGAAAGAATTATCAGAAAGATCAACAGCGGCGATAATTATTATAAATGGTACGCCGACCGCGACGAGCTTGACAATGTATCGCGTGTCACACCTACAGACGTGATTCAGGATGGATACGGAAAAGAATATTTTGATCCCACGGGAGATACACTCGCGGATCATGATTATTATGAGGACGATATTGAATACCGAGATGATGATACAGAAGTAACACTTGACGCATATGATGAATTCTTGCAGTTCAGAGAGCTTCTCAGGCAGGAAGATTACGTAAATCCGAATGCCGCAAAGGAAGATATGGATGACGACGAGGAGAATGAAAATGAATGATAATAGAATAATATCTTTCAGCGGCTTTGATTCTTCCAAGATAGATCGTGAAGACTATGCAAATTCACTTGCAGCCGAAGCGTACCGTGTTGGTTTTTTCTCTGATTCCGATATTGAGAAACTAAAGAACGATCTTCTTTCTGCTCTTGCAGAAGTGATCGGATACTATACCAAAAATGAGTCGACATCACTGAAGATAAATACGGCACAGATGCTTTCCAAATCAATGATGTTCAACATTGACACATATCTTCTTTCACTTTGTGACGATAAGTCTGCAGCTGAAATCTTGAGAGACCGTAAACCAATCGAGCTTTACGGAAAAGGATATCTTATAAATCAAAAATTATATAAGGAAGCTGCAGTCCTTTTCCTCAAAGCGAGAAATAATCGACTGAAGAGCGCAAGCGAAGAGTATAACAAGACCCTTGACAGGTATTTCAAGAATTATCTTACTGATTACGATCCGAAATTCAGTGCCCATAATAAGATTTTTCTTTCACTTTCTGAATATGAAATCGACGGTGCTTTTCACATATCGGGTGCGGTTGATGCACTTAAAAAGCTTATCGAGATCAATGCGGGAGTCCGCGCTGATTATGAGATAAACGTAAATCCTTCCGCAGAATAATAATAAAAATACAGTTGGCTGATGTCATTATTCCGATAATTATATCTGCTGAGAGCCACATAGCCTCGGCAGAGATCACAGATCCTGCTACCGCGCAGATCACTGAAAGGGCGGAATACACGATTCTCAGCCATTTTTTGTTTGTAAGATAATTTATCCCCGCCATTCCGTAATAAAATTGAGCAATGATCGTAGCATACGCAAAAAGGACAATCGATACAAGGAGGATTGAGTGGATAAAATTGTTTGTCATTAAAGTAAATGCATCGAGAGTTACAGCAGACACATCGCGCAGAGAATGCCACGGAATAATTGAAGCCTTGCTGTCAGCTATAAGAAGCACAAACGCTGTCATCGTGCAAAGGACTATCGTGTCGAAAATAACCTCGATGATTCCGCAGCACGCTTGAGAATGTGGATTCTCAGTCGACGATGATGCGTGAGCCGTAGGGGAAGTGCCGCATCCTGCTTCATTCGAGAAAATTCCTCTCATTATTCCGAATCTTAACGCCTCGCGTACACCGAATCCGACAGCTCCGCCAAAAATCGCGCGTGAGCTTAATGCTGATGAAATAATATCAGCGAAGATTTTAGGTATAAGAGTAATATTTGAAATAATCACATAAAGGCAAACGACCATATAAAATCCTGCAAGCGGCGGGATCAGATGAGAAGTGATTTTTTCAATTTTCCTTGTCCCGTAAGTAATTGAAAAAAGGACGAGAACAGCAAGAACGATTCCGGAAAGAAATCTTTTTTCTTCCGGAAAAACGCAGGACGCCGCATTGGCTTGGACTATGTTTCCCGTAATCAGAGAATTGGCGATACATAATATCGCAAAAATCCCACCAAGTATCCTCGAACGGTTTTCACCTATTATCTTCCCGATACCGTCACGAATATAGTACATAGCCCCGCCGTATTTTCCGTTTTTGTCAGACTGTCGGTAGATCATCGCGAGATAAACCTCTGCATATTTTACGGATATTACGACGATCGAGCCTGCCCACATCCAGAAAATCGAGCCCGGACCTCCTGACACAATCGCGGATGTCACACCGGTTATGTTTCCGACCCCGAGTGTTCCCGCAAGTGCTAGAGAGAGTGATCTCCATGCAGACGAACGATTCTCAGAACCCAGAACAGAGCTTACAAATGCTTTCGGCCGCAGAATTTGTCTTGTTTTAACGTAAGGTATAAGTATCAACGCAGTAATAAGTAAAATAACAGGAGTCAGAGAAGAACCTATAAAATTCGATATCAGATCTAACATTATGAATCCCTCAACGTATTAGTTTTAATTCAAAATATGACTTTCAGAAAAAAATATTACAAATTTATTTTTTCTTGTTGCAAAGGAGGGCTTGAATCCGTATTATACAGGAACGGATAAAAGCGCGCATTATCTGTACCCAATATAAAGGAGGTGGACTTATGAGAGAAACAGAGCGTGTGGTCGAGACATACGGAACGATGGTATACAGAGTATGTTACATGAGACTTGCTCCCGTTGATATGTCATTGATCGACGATGCATACCAAAATGTGTTTCTGACCTACATAGAACATCCGCCGAAAAATGTCGAAAAAAACAGCGAGCACGAAAAAGCCTGGTTTTTACGATGTGCCGTTCACCGATGCACAGATATCTGCCGAAACATAAAAAGGCATAGTACAGATGAGATCCCTGACACAGCACCGGCAGAGCAGGAAAACACGAGCGAGGTTATAGAAATTCTGCTTGGACTGCCTGAGAAGTACCGTATGCCGCTGTATTTACACTGCATATGCGGATATTCAATTGAAGAAACATCAAAGGCTCTTGATATGTCACAACCTGCCTTTAGAATGCGTTTGACCCGCGCGAGAAGGGCATTCGCAGAAATTTGGGGAGAAAAATAATTCTATAAGGAGGAATGAATTATGAAAAACGATTATAATTTTACAAAAAATGACGATCTTGAGATCACACCTTCTGAAAAACTTAATCGGGAAACAATAGCAAAAATGGATAATGCCGCCGCAGAGTCAAGTGAAAGATCAACAAGCATTCGCAGAATAAGAGTTAAAAGACTTGTATCCTGTGTCGCGCTGATCGGGCTGGTGTTTATGCTTATGTCCGTTGGATACAGAACGTTTTCATATTTTTCCTACGTTCCCGGTAAAGGAATTACGTTCATTGAACAGGAGATGGTGTACACATTAAAGGAAGCGGTAAACATCAATAGGAACAATTACATTGAGGCCGTATCAATCGTACCTGTATCAAGCGATAAAACTGAGGGGAAAGCTGCAGACCAGTGGGAGATCACTTTAATCACAACTTACCTTAACGGGATAGACTCTGAAGTATCAATAGAGGTAAATGGCACAGATTACCCTTTGACTTACTCAAGTGGAGGCAGTGATCTCCGCAGATTCAAGGGAATTATCCCAGAACTTAGTAAATCTGATAAATATCTCGTAAAAGCCTACGGTGAGGAAGTTACAATTGAAATGCTCGAATATGGGGAGTCCCTTTTTACGCAGTTCTCTTATCCGATCATTTATGACGGAATCACTTGGGTATGTTTCCCGGTTGCCGAAGGTTCTAATTTGTTCATTTATGATATTGTAGTTGAACCTGAGAATGAGGATATTACCTTTTGGGCAGAAAACTCCGGAAGGGTTTCGCCGTTTATTTCCCTATTAGAAACAAAAGTTATTGATGTGAATGGTAAGGAATACGATGTAACAGGCGGTCACGGTACATCGATTCCCGCAGATGGCGCAACAGGATTACTTGCCAATAAATATGCAAAAATGGAGAGTTATTTCATGCTTTCCGAACGTCTTGAAGCTCCTGTTGCAGAGATACGTACAGAAAACATTGTAG
>SVUC01000047.1 GCA_015063455.1 Oscillospiraceae bacterium | reverse complement strand
AACAGTTTATCAGAGCTATGTCAGAGCCTGATGTAACTATCGACGATCTCGAAGATATGGTAGCGGAAAAGAGACGCCGCAGTCAAGAGGAAAACGAAGCAAGAGCTCGTCATCTCGCAGAACTCGAACGTCAGCGCGAAGAAGAAAGAGCGAGAGCTGCTCAGCACGAAAAGGACAAATCAAAGGACAGCAAGCCAGACGGATTCTACTCCCCGATCTCTCCGATGTATCCCTCAAAGGATGACGCAGTGGACGAGAACGAAAAGGATGATCAGGACGGAAATGACATCAACAAATAAATAACATTAAAGGTGGTATCCATGTGAGGATATCACCTTTTTTCATTAATTTTTACTTAAACTATTGACAGCGTAACATTGTTATGCTATAATATGACCGTAACATTGTTACGCAGATTGACGAGGTGATGTAATGAGTGAAGAACTGATTTCAAAAAAAGAGCTGCTCGAGCGATACTCGATATCATACGGGGCGTTATATCGCTGGAAACGCAAAGGACTTATCCCTGAGGAATGGTTCATAAAAAAATCCACCACAACAGGACAGGAAACATTTTTCCCAAAAGAGCTTGTATGCGAGAGAGTTGAGCTGATACAAAGTCAGAAAGACGAGCATTCGCTCGATGAACTCTCCAATCAGTTAGGCAAAGAATCAGAAAAAAAGGCTGTTCTAAGACTGAAAACCGTATTCGGCGATAAGGTATTTTTCATCAGTGAAATCAAGGAAATGATCGTAGAAGACGGTGAGGGGAACCAAAAAGATCTTACAGAGATTATCAACGAGATAAAGAGATAAATAGACGAGGAGAAAAAGATATGGATATGAAAATTGCAGGAAGCGGTCAGATCGCTTCAGGAGAGTACGAAAACATAAGAATAAGCGGAAGCGGAAAGCTTGTCGGTCACATAAGATGTGCTTCATTTCACTCATCGGGTTCATCGAAAGGTGACAGCATCGAATGTACAGAAGAATTCAAGGTGGCGGGAAGCAGTAAATTTTCACAAAATGTAGTAGCTAAAGAAGTATCTCTGTCCGGGGCATTCTCGTGCGGAGGAAACATAAAATGTGAAAAGCTTCGTGTCGCCGGACTCTTGGAGGCAAACGGAGATATTGAAGCAGAAAATGTAACTGCGAGCGGAGTAATAAATTGCACAGGACTTCTCAACGCAGAAGAAATCACAATTAATTTCTCCAATGGAATGGAAATCGGAAGTATCGGTGGAAGCAAAATTGTTATCTGTGAAAATTACAATTCAAAAAGAAATATAATAATACTTCCCCTCTTCTCTAACCTTGTTTCAAATGTCTCAAAACATATCGGATCTGTTCGGGTAAAAAACTCCATCGAAGGTGACAGTATTGCGCTTGAAAAAGTAATTGCAGAGAGAGTTTCGGGAAGGATCGTTGCAATCGGAGAAGGCTGCAAAATAGACCTCGTACAGTATTCAGAACAGATTGAGATCTCACCTGACGCAAAAGTGGGAAGATGTGAAAAGATCTGACAAAAAAGCCGACACGGAAATTTTGAAAAATCCGTATCGGCTTGATTTTTTATAAAAATTATTTGCGAACAACTGCAGCTGCATACCAGCCGTTTTCGTATCTTTCTTCATCGACGCGGTATCCCGCAGCATCGAGTGCATCGAGAACCTCGTGGGCTCGCTCTTCAATAATTCCGGACACGATAAACACGCCATTCTCAGCGAGATAATCTCCGACGTCGGGAGCAAGACGTATAATGATGTCAGCAACAATGTTTGCCACAACAACGTTATAACCGCCTGAGACTTTCTCAGCCTGCTTCAGAAGGTCAGACACTTCACAGCGAACATTCGGCGTGTTGTTGAGCTCTGTGTTCTCTATGGCCACTCTGACAGCCACAGGGTCTATATCGCACGCAAAGCATTTACCTGCACCGAGCTTTGCTGCCGCGATTGCAAGAATACCGGATCCGCATCCAACGTCAAGAACTGAGCATCCGTCAGTCGTGTGCTTCTCAACAAGTCCCGCACAAAGACGTGTTGTCTCGTGTGTTCCTGTCCCAAACGCCATACCCGGATCCATAAGAACAATGATCTCGCCGTCTTCCTTTTCGTAAGTTTCCCAAACGGGTACGATCACAAGGCGTTTGCCTGTTTTGATTGGCTTGTAATACTGCTTCCACGAGTCTGCCCAATCTTCCTCGCACACACCCTCGTGTGTGATCTCAAAATCAATTCCGAGCGCTTCAAGTCTCTGTTTGATAAAGAGCTCACTCTCAGCAGGAGATTTCATAGTAGAAATGAACACCGATACTGCGGCTTTTGTTCTGTCAGCCTCAAGGATAGATTCGTCGATAAGGTCTCCATAAACTCCGTCGAGAATCAGGTCAACATCGGAAAAATCCTCGATCATAAGTCCTGCGTCTACCATAGTCATAACACCCGACACTGTATCAATATCGCGGGATTCGCATTTTACTTTTATTTGTATCCAATTTTTATTTTCGTCCATAACAGCTCCAATCAGTTATCTTTTTTGAAAAATCTTTTGAGGAAGCTCGTGCGCTTTGTGTAATTTGATTCGCCGCACGAATGCGCAAATTTTTCAAGAAGTTCTTTCTGTTCTTTGTTCAAATTCTTCGGAACCTCAACAACAACTGTAATGTAAAGATTACCGCGAATCTTAGAATTTACCCGTGTAACACCCTTGTTTTTGAGCGTAAATGTTGTACCTGTCTGTGTTCCCTCTGGAATAGTGAATTTCTGATCGCCTTCAAGCGTGGGAATATCTATCTCAGCGCCAAGAGTTGCCTCAGCGTATGTGATCGGAACCTCGCAGTAAAGGTCGTCTCCGTCTCTCTCGAATACGCTATGAGGACGAACACTGATGATGATATTGAGGTTTCCTGCAGGTCCGCCGTTCATACCGTCGCTTCCCTGATTTCTAAGTGCGATCTGCTGACCGTCGTCAATTCCGGCAGGAATGTTTACGTCAAGTGTCTTAGATACACGGACATATCCGGAGCCTCGGCACTTATCACACTTCTGCTCGATTATCTTGCCTGTACCCTTACACTCATCACAAGCTTTTGATGTCTGAACTATTCCGAACGGAGAACGCTGCTGAACTCTGACCTGACCTGTACCGCCGCAATTCGGACATGTCTTTGGTGTTGTTCCTTTTGCCGCGCCCGAGCCGGAACACTCGTCACACTTCTGAACCTTCTGATATGTTATTGTTTTTTTGCATCCGAACACCGATTCCTCGAATGTAAGAGTGAGGCGAACTGTAATATTGTCGCCTTTGATCGGTCCGTTTCTTCTTGTAGTCGTTCCGCCGCCGAAGAAGCTGGAGAAAATATCGTTGATGTCAAAGTCTCCGAAACCGCCAAATCCACCGAAGCCTGATCCACCCATACCTGACGCAGGATCGAATGCGGCGTGGCCGTACTGGTCATATTTAGCTTTTTTATCGGGATCTGAGAGAACATCATAAGCTTCATTTACTTCCTTGAAGCTTGCCTCTGCCGCTTTGTCACCCGGATTCATATCGGGGTGATATTTTTTCGCGAGCTGTCTGTATGCTTTTTTGATGTCGGCGTCACTTGCGGATTTTGAAACCCCGAGCACCTCATAATAATCTCTTTTTGTTTCAGCCATATTACTTAAATAGCCCTCCGGCTCAGTTGATTTATGTATTTTTCTCTTTCACCACGCATAGGGCGGAGATTACTCCCCCGCCCTTGTGGTTATTATATTTTATTGAATGGAAAAATCTGAATTAATACTCAGTTATCACTCTTATCTTCGAAATCAGCGCTGTAGTATGTGTTGCCGTCAGCACCTGCACCGCCCATGTCGCCCATATCAGGACCTGCGCCTGCCTGCTGCTGAGATGCGTACATCTTTTCAGCGATCGGATAGAATGCCTTCTCAAGAGCTTCTGTATCAGCCTTGATTGCATCGAGGTCGTCACCCTTGAGAGTTTCCTTGAGCTTTGCGATTGCAGCATTTACGGATTCCTTATCGGCATCTGTTGCCTTGTCACCAAGTTCACCGAGACTCTTTTCGCTCTGGTAAATTGTCTGCTCAGCTCTGTTCTTGATTTCAACAGCTTCCTTCTGCTTCTTATCTTCTTCAGCGAACTTTTCGGCTTCGCGTACAGCCTTGTCGATATCTTCCTTAGACATATTTGTGGAAGATGTGATAGTGATGTGCTGTTCCTTACCTGTACCCTTATCTGTTGCGGATACATTTACGATACCGTTAGCGTCGATATCGAATGTAACTTCGATCTGCGGTACGCCTCTCGGTGCGGGTGTAATACCGTCGAGAATGAATCTTCCGAGTGTGGTGTTGCCTGCAGCCATATCACGCTCACCCTGGAGAACGTGGATCTCAACAGATGTCTGACCGTCAGCAGCTGTGGAGTATACCTGGCTCTTCTTTACGGGAATTGTTGTGTTGCGGTCGATAATTCTGTTGAATACACCGCCGAGTGTTTCGATACCGAGTGAAAGAGGAGTTACGTCGAGGAGGAGAAGGTCCTTAACATCGCCGCCGAGAACACCTGCCTGAATTGCAGCACCGATAGCAACGCATTCGTCGGGGTTGATACCCTTGAAGGGTTCCTTACCGATGAAGCCCTTAACTGCATCCTGAACAGCGGGAATTCTTGTGGAACCGCCTACGAGAAGAACCTTGTCGATCTGACCAACGGAGAGACCTGCGTCAGCGAGAGCCTTCTTTGTGGGGATCATTGTTCTTTCAACGAGGTCAGCTGTGAGTTCGTTGAACTTAGCTCTTGTGAGAGTACCGTCAAAGTGCTTGGGACCTGTTGCATCTGCTGTGATGAAGGGGAGATTGATATTAGATGTTGTCACACCTGAGAGCTCGATCTTAGCCTTTTCAGCAGCTTCCTTAAGTCTCTGAAGCGCCATCTTATCTTTTCTGAGGTCAATACCACCGTTTTCCTTCATAAATTCTTCAGCGATCCAATTGATGATTCTTTCGTCAAAGTCATCGCCGCCGAGCTTTGTGTCACCGTTTGTAGCGAGAACTTCAAATACGCCGTCAGAAATTTCGAGGATAGATACGTCGAATGTACCGCCGCCGAGGTCGAATACCATAACCTTCTGTTCAGCACCGTCTTTGTCTACGCCGTAAGCGAGAGCTGCTGCTGTGGGCTCGTTGATAATACGCTTTACTTCAAGACCTGCGATCTTGCCAGCATCTTTTGTTGCCTGTCTCTGAGCATCAGAGAAGTATGCGGGAACTGTGATAACAGCTTCTGTTACAGTGGAACCGAGATAAGCTTCAGCATCAGCCTTGAGCTTCTGAAGAACCATAGCGGAGATTTCCTGAGGTGTGTACTTCTTGTCGTCAAGAGTTACCTTATAGTCGGAACCCATATGACGCTTGATTGAAGCAACTGTTCTGTCAGGGTTTGTGATAGCCTGACGCTTAGCAACCTGACCTACAAGTCTTTCACCTGTCTTTGAAAATGCTACAACGGAAGGAGTTGTTCTTGCTCCTTCGGGATTGGGAATAACAACGGGCTCGCCGCCTTCGTATACAGCTACGCAGGAGTTAGTTGTACCTAAATCTATACCAATAATCTTTGCCATAATAAAATACCTCCAATATTTTCAACGCATTTTCGCGTAAATTTTACTTGATTTATATGTTATTTATATGTTGTTCTGAAAATCAGTTAGCGACCTTTACCATCGCATATCTGATTACTTTTTCTTTATATTTATATCCGCACTGAAGAACATCTGTGATAACGCCCTCTCCAAGCTCATCGTTTTCTTCATGAAGAATTGCATTGTGAAGATTAGGGTCGAACGTCTCGCCCGCTTCACCGAATGCTGTGATACTGAGCTTCTCAAGTGTTTCGGGAAGCTTGCTGAGGATGAGATTTAATCCTTCGGCAACTTTCTCAGCATCTCCGCCCGAGTACTTTGACGCATACTGCAGATTGTCAATTATCGGAAGGAGTCCCGCGAGAGTATCAGCAACGGCGTCCCCATAAACCTGTGCACGCTCGTTCTGGCTTCTCTTTCTGAAGTTATCATACTCAGCGACTATTCTGAGATATTTATCATTTATCTCATCCGCGCGCTTTGTTTCTTCCTCAAGCTTCTTTTTTGTCTCATCAAGCTCAGCCTTCATCTTTTTGGCGTCAGCTTTACTTTCTTTTTTGTTTTTCTTACCGCTGTCGGTCTCGGGAATATCGCAGCTATCGTTTGCTTCGTTATTTTCACCGCTTACTTCGATATCCTCTGTGTTGATATTTTTTTCTTCTGCCATTATTATCTCCGATAATTATTGATTTTTATTCTTCATGATCTTTCGGTCTGTCAAGTGCTTCCGAAACGCCTCTTGACAAGCTGTCGATCGTTGCAATAACACGTTTATAATCCATTCTCGTCGGTCCGATAATACCGATAGCTCCTACCGTTCTTCCGTGATCGACGATCGCCTTGAACACAAGTGTGGAGTTATCCATAACCTTGACGAGATTTTCCCGTCCGATCAGCACCTGGACTCTGTCGTTCGGCGGTGCATCCTCTGAGAGAACCTTGAGAAGCGCTTCTTTTTTCTCGAACAGCGCAAGCATCTCTCGCAGTCTGTCCATATCATAGAATTCCGGATAAGAGAGGAGTCTGTTGATTCCTTCAAATCTGATCTCTCCGCCGTCAAATCCCGAGATGATCTCACACACAGCCTTGACCACCGGAGTAACGAGGTAATCGTACTCGCCCATCATTCTCTCCATTTCCATCATAAGAGGAAGAGTGATCTCTGCGGCGGTAATGTTTGTTGCGCGTGAATTGAGAACTCCTGCAAGACGTATGGTCGCTTCAATCGGGATAGGTCTGTTCGATCTGATATACTTTGTCTTTACTATACTGCCGATCACCATAATAAGCACCGCGGTATAGTCGTCAAGTCTCATCAGCTCGTAACGCTGGACCGTTATTCTCGCTTGTCTTGGCTTGATTGCAAGTGCGGTATAATTTGTCAGCTTTGACGCAAGAGAGGCTGCCGTCTGCATAATAGCATCAAGCTCGGTCTGCTTTTGTCTCAGATTTCTCTGAAGCTCGTTTATCTCGTTCTGTGTCAGATTGTATCTGTCAATGAGCCAGTCGACGTAGAATCTGTAACCGAGTTCCGATGGAATTCTTCCTGCGGACGTGTGAGGCTGTTCAAGATATCCGTATTCTTCAAGCTCTGCCATTTCGTTACGAATAGTAGCAGACGAGCATGCTATCTGCTGATTTTGTGTCAGGAATTTACTTCCGACAGGCTCACCGTTTGCAATATGAGCGTCAATTATTGCTTTAAGTATCAACTTTTTGCGTTCACTGAGTTCACCTTTTTCGTGATTCAACCTCATACACCCCCTTTTCAGCGATATTACAATCAACTTGCAGATCAGTTTTAGCACTTATCATCACCGAGTGCTAACTTACGCATATAATGTACCATTTTTGAGGTCGTTATTCAATAATAATATATGTTTTTTGTGTTAACAATTTATGTCTTTGCGGCATTTAATAAAAAAACGGCAGAATAGCGTTAGCATTCTACCGTTTTTGCTGTTTATTTTTTATCAGTTCTGAATCTTTTTTCTGAGCAGCAAAGCAGCCGCAGCGGATATACATAATGCAGCCAATACCGCACTCAGCGGATCAAATGTCTCAGGTGAGTGATCTGTGTCATCCGGAGGGATGACAGGCAAGAGGTCGCTTGCATAAGACTCATCTGCGTAATATCCGGTCATTTCATAGTAATCCACACCGTTTACAACATAGATCTCATCGACAGAAGCACTCGCGTTACGAGCAGAGAACCCAACATTCCCTTCGCCGATCACAAGGATACTGTCGCGGTTTATTATGTATTCCACTTTATTATATATGATAATAACCTGGTGCAAAACGCCTCGGCTTATCGGAATCTTTACGTTTACGGTTTCACCGTTCGCTATAGCCATTGCAAGCTCAGGCTCAAGCTCGTCAAAGTCGTCAATCGTTCCGTTAGCTCTGATCACAACAGACGAGATGTTTGTCGGCTCACTTCCGCGGCAAGTCAAAATAGATGCAATATAGCCGTTTTCAGCACGTACATCCGTAAACCTAAACGTAAAATCTATTGTGTATGTATCGTTTTTTGAAAACTTTGGAAGCAATGCATACATTCTTCCGTTTCCGTTTGTTACGATATCAAGCGGATCCCCTTTTGTTGATATATAGCACCCTTCCGCAGTCAGCGAACCAAGGGTTATTCCGCTGTTTTCAACATCATGAAGAACAGAAAAATCCTGATGATACAGAACCTCACCAAGCCCATAACTCGAATCCCGCGCGGACACAGGAATACAAAGGCTCAAAATTACAACGATCAATAAACAAATCGATAATTTTCTCATAGCGCCTCCGTTTGAAACTGATTTCCTCTATAAATATTATATAATTTTTCCTTCTTACAGTCAATAGATTTTTCACATTTTATTCGACATTCAGCAACAAAAATTACATTGACACAACAAATCACATCACTGATTTGTTGATTGACAATTTCTCCCTGCAATGCTATAATATATTTACCACAAACACACAGGAGTATATACTATGAACCCTTCTTATAAAGATTATATGCTGAAATCTACCGACCATCCCAGAGAAACTGTTGAATGGTGTATTCATTATTCCTTCAACTCACAGGACACAACAAATCCGCGAGTTTTCTTGATCGGTGACTCCATCTGCAACGGTTATGCAGGTCCTTCCGTTGAAAAGATCGAAAAATTCTGTAATCTTACTTACTGGGCATCCTCAAAATGTGTTACTGACACTTTCTATCTCCGTGAGCTCGATTTTTATCTCGACTACTTCCCTTATGATGTGATCTGCTTCAACAACGGTCTTCACAGCATTTATTCAAACCGAGAGGAATGGACAGAGGCTTACCGCATGGCTGTAGATTTCATTATGGCAAAGGTTCCGAATGCAAAGCTCTATCTCACACTCTGCACACCTCTGAAGGATCCCAAGCTCACCGCTGTATCCGCAGAAATGAACGAAATAATCAAGGCAACTGCTACAGAACGCGGACTCGACATCATTGATATGTTCACACCTATGGATGTACTTGATCGAGAAAAATACTGGACAGACTGTTATCATTTCAATGCTGAGGCTAAAGCTATTCAGTCGGATATTATTGCTGATGCGGTAAAGAAAGCCCTCAACAACAAATCCGCCAATATTTCTCATGCAGAATCAGAGACAGGTCCTGACGGAGCAATAAAATAATTCTATACTCAAAATTAACCGCTTATTGTTGTAATAGGCGGTTTTTTATGTTAAAATACTGTCAAATGAATATTTAATTAAGAGAGGTATCAGTTATGTATTCACCCGACGCCGCACAATCTATCGTATTCGCACAAAAGCCGCTTCTTGCTTTTGATGAAGAAAAAGATTTCATTACTCAGAAAGAGCAAATTCGCGCAAAGCTTCTCGAGTGTCTCGGAGATATGCCCGAAAAAGTTCCGCTGAATCCCACAGTCGAGTCAACGGTTGAATATGACACCTTCACCGAGCACCGCATTTCCTTTGATGTAGAAAAAGATGTACGTGCAGTTTGTCTGCTTTGTATACCGAAAATGAACAAGAAAAAATATCCTCTCGCGATTTGTTTGCAGGGCCACGGGACCGGTATGCACGTATCGATGGGCCGCACCGCTTATCCAGACGAAGAACCTGATGACGGTGACCGCGATGTTGCAATTCAGGCGTTGAAGCGTGGATACGCTGCACTTTCTCTCGATCAGCGCGGGATGGGCGAGAGACGCACAGAAATTTCTGCAAACCCCAACGATAACGGAGAACCGCGATGCTATGTAACCGCAATGCAAGCTCTTCTTGTCGGACGCACGCTGCTCGGTGAAAGATGCTGGGATGTAGCGCGCGCTATTGATCTCGCACTTACATATCCCGAGATTGACGGTGAACGTATTCTCTGTACAGGAAACTCGGGTGGGGGTACAACAACATATTACGCCGCGTGCTTTGATGAACGAATCAAGATGGCAATGCCGAGCTGTGCAGTGTGTACCTACAAGGATTCAATAGGCGCGATGCATCATTGCTCCTGCAACTACATTCCGAATATCGCAAAGTATCTCGATATGGGAGACCTTGCGGCTTTAATCGCACCTCGCAAGTTGATCGTTATCAACGGTAAAAAAGACAGGATCTTCCCACAGAACGGAGTGGACGAAACCTACTCCACGATCAAAAAGATCTATTCCGCCGCAGGCGTTCCCAACAATTGTGCTATCGCAACAGGAGAAGAAGGGCATCGTTACTACGCCGCTGAGGCTTGGGCAGCATTCGACCGTATCGAAAATTGGGATGACTGATATTCCCGAGCTGTCGGAAAAGAATGAATACGGTTTTCGCTGAAAACACAAATCCCCGACATATTCTGCTCTCTGTCGGGGTATTTTTGTCATTCAATTTCGGTCCTAATGGTAAACACATTCGGGAGATTGAAAATATCCTTTTTCAAGAATAATGGATAAAAGTATTCATCTTTTAATCGGTCAAACTCCAGCCATTCGAACGTATGTGTACGATTTCCTTCATTTGAGGTGAATTTTTCTCCCCTTGTAAGCAGATTCGTGTGAGCAACATCCATTAGAAAATATATGCAAAGCTCGTGATAATGCATGTTATCTACGTCTTCCGTAAAAAATGCCTGATTCAGCCAAAGGGGACGCGAAATCACGGGAACAATTCCAAGTTCTTCGCGAACCTCTCTGATAACAGCATCCTCTGCGGTTTCACCGATCTTGACTCTGCCGCCGGGCAAATAGTAATACGGGGAACGTTCATCGTGCATCGCCAGAATTTTACCGTTATCAATCATTATGGCACACACTCTGTAGTTGAATTTTTCGTTATCAAATCTGAAAGATATATCCATTTTTATCCTCCGCAAATTTCGAACAGCTTAAAAAAGACCGCATCGTAATGCGGTCTTTTTTTATGTACTAAACTTGAATTAGTGAACGATGCAGCGTTCTGTGTCCTTATCGAAGATGTGAACTCTGGACATATCGAATGCAACGTTGATGATGTCACCTGCTCTTGCTGTAGAACGGTTGGAAACACGAGCTGTAAGAGATGTTTCTTCAGCTACGAGGTAGAGGTAAATTTCAGCACCCATAAGCTCTGTTACTTCTACGTCTGTTTCAACAACGGAGTCAGCCATAGCACGAACTGTATGTTCGTCATCGTGAATAGCTTCAGGACGGATACCAACAACGATTTCCTTATCAACATAATCCTTGAGAGCAGGATTGCTTGCCTTTTCTGCAGGAAGCTTGAGGGAGTTGGAACCGAACTTGATGTAGAGATCTTCACCGTTCTTTTCAAGAACGCAGTTGATGAAGTTCATCTGAGGTGTGCCGATAAATCCTGCAACGAAGAGGTTTACAGGGTAGTCGTAGAGGTTCTGAGGTGTATCAACCTGCTGGATGAGACCGTCCTTCATAACAACGATACGAGTAGCCATTGTCATAGCTTCTACCTGGTCGTGTGTTACGTAGATAAATGTTGTACCAACTCTCTGGTGGATCTTTGTAAGCTCTGTTCTCATTGTTGCACGGAGCTTAGCGTCGAGGTTGGAAAGCGGTTCGTCAAGAAGGAATACTCGGGGGTTACGAACGATAGCACGACCGAGAGCAACACGCTGTTTCTGACCACCAGAGAGAGCCTTCGGCTTTCTGTCGAGGAGGTGAGTAATATCAAGGATACGGGCAGCTTCTTCAACACGACGCTTGATTTCTTCCTTCGGAGTCTTGCGGAGCTTAAGACCGAATGCCATGTTGTCAAATACGGACATATGCGGATAAAGAGCGTAGTTCTGGAATACCATCGCGATATCACGGTCCTTAGGAGCAACGTCATTTACGAGTCTGTCACCGATGAAAAGTTCGCCTTCGGTAATTTCTTCGAGACCTGCGATCATACGAAGAGTTGTGGATTTACCGCAACCGGAAGGTCCTACAAGAATAAGGAATTCCTTGTCCTTGATTTCAAGGCAGAAGTCACTTACGGCTGTAACGCCGCCGGGATACTTTTTATAAATGTGTTTGAGGGATAAGCTTGCCATTAAAAAATCCTCCTTGGATATTGTAAACAAATTTAGATACGTTAAGTCATTATCCTATAATTTTAACCGTACATTATTGTACCAAATTACAGCCTCTTTTTAAAGAGTTTTTTTTACTGAATTTTACATTAATAGTTTGTACAAGATGCACATAAAATCTACAAATTTAGCACTACGCAGATTTTTCAGCCTTTCGCGTTTCTAATTTTATTAGAAACCTTGCGCAATTTTAGTCCTTTGAAATACCTTTCATAGTCAGACCAATACGTTTTTTCTTCACATCAACCGATTTTACAGACACTTTCACCACATCTCCGACCGAGAGCACCTCAGAAGGATGCTTAATATATCTGTCAGAGATCTCGGATATGTGGACAAGTCCGTCCTGATGGACACCGATATCAACAAATGCACCGAAGTCGATCACGTTTCGCACGGTACCTGTAAGGATCATACCCTCTTCGAGATCCTCAATGGCGAGGACTCTGTCTCTGAGTATCGGTGGCGGGAGCGTATCGCGGATATCGCGTCCGGGCTTCTCAAGCTCACCGAGAATATCTGAAAGAGTCATCTCACCGACTCCAAGCTCATCTGCGAGCTTTTTGAGACCGTATTTTTTCGCATCCTCAGTAAGAGAGATTCCACCGTGAGCATCATCCTTTGTCTTTCCGAACTTTGCAAGAAGAGCCTTTGCTGCATCATAAGATTCAGGGTGAACACCGGTATTGTCAAAGATCTCATCCCCTCCGGGTATTCTGAGGAATCCGGCAGCCTGCTCGAATGCTTTGGCACCGAAACGCGGCACTTTAAGAATCTCGCGGCGGCTTCTGAACTCACCGTTTTCCTCACGGTATTTTACGATATTTTTCGCAGAAGTCATATTTATTCCCGCTATATATGAAAGGAGAGAATATGACGCTGTATTTACGTCGACGCCGACTGAGTTTACACAATCCTCAACAACACCGGAAAGTGCTTCATCAAGGCGTGCAGGCTTCATATCGTGCTGATACTGCCCTACACCGATCGACTTCGGATCAATCTTTACAAGCTCTGCAAGGGGATCCTGCAGGCGTCGCGCAATAGATACCGCACTTCTCTCCGTTACGTCGAAATCGGGGAATTCTTCAGCACCGAGCTTCGACGCGGAATAAACGCTCGCGCCCGCTTCGGAAACGATAATGTATTTTGTCTTTCCTCCAATCTCACGGAGAGTTTCGGCAATGAACATCTCGCTCTCACCCGATGCAGTTCCGTTTCCTATCGCAACAACGTCAACGCCGTATCTTTCGATCAAACGACGAACCACACGCTTCGATTCCTCGATCTTCTCGTGAGGCTTTGTGGGATATATCACCGCGGTGTCGGCAACTGCACCTGTCTTTGTAACAACTGCAAGCTTACATCCTGTTCTGTATCCGGGGTCATAGCCGAGAACTGTTTTGCCTTTCAGGGGTGACTGCATAAGAAGATTTCTGAGGTTCACGGCAAACAGCTTGATCGCACTCTCGCCTGCGGTATCGGTCATTTCGTTTCTGATCTCTCGCTCGATAGACGGAGCGATAAGTCTGTCGTAGCTGTCATTCACTGCGGCATTTATATACTCAAACGCCGTGCTCGATTTGTTTACCGCGACTTCAGAAATAAGATATCCGATTATCTGATCGCGGTCAGTCTCTATCGAAACCGAAAGTGCTTCATCTTTTTCGCCGCGGTTTATCGCAAGGATTCTGTGCGGCGGAATCTTTGCAAGTCTTTCGGAATATTCGTAATACTGCTCGTAAACATCATTGTCAGCCGTTTTCTTTGTAACAACCGATCCCTGACGGAATGTTATCGCACGGATCTCACGTCTGAAGTCAGCATTATCGGACACAGTCTCCGCAATAATATCCATAGCGCCGCCGAGAGCGTCCTGGGCGGTCTGAATGCCGTTCTCTTCATTAATATATGATGCGGCAATTTCTTCTATTGAGGGCGTGTATGCGTTCTCCTGCTTCATAAGAAGATCCGCGAGAGGCTCAAGTCCTCTTTCTCTTGCAACAGAAGCTCTCGTCTTTCTCTTCGGTCTGAACGGTCTGTAAATATCGTCAACCTCGGTGACGGTCTCAGCCGCGGAGATTGCCGCCGAAATCTCATCTGTCAGCTTATCCTGAGCTTCGATAAGCGCACGTACTTCATCCTTACGCTTCTCAAGATTTCTGAGATATGTAAGACGATCGAGAAGGTTTCTCAGCACGGTGTCGTCAAGTCCGCCCGTCACTTCCTTACGGTATCTCGCAACAAACGGAACAGTATTTCCCGCATCGAGAAGCTCGATCGTTGCATTAAGCTTATCAACAGGTATTTTAAGCTCTTCGTGTAATCTTTTGATTATATCCATATCAAGTCCATCCTAAAATATTTTTCGTTTATTTTGCATTCTCAAGCAGAGTCTTAAGCTCCGCTTCGGTAAGTTCTCGCCAGTCACCTCTATCAAGAGATTCATCAAGATCGATCCCCGCAAACCGTATTCGCTCAAGATATGTGATCTCACTTCCGACCGCGTGGAACATACGCTTTATCTGATGATATTTTCCTTCAGTTACCGTGATCTCCCCGTGAGTCGCGTCAGATAATTTGACCGAACACGGCTTTGATGTGAAGTCTGATAGCTCAATTCCCCCCTCAAGCATTGACCTCATTTTTTCGTCAAGAGGCAGGCACTCGAAGCGGTACGTTTTCTTGCAATGACGCTTGGGCGAGAGCAACTTATGTGCTGTCTGACCGTCATTTGTGATAATCAGCAAGCCGAGAGTATCAATATCAAGCCGCCCGCACGGAAACATATCCATTCTCGAATACTCAGGCGGAAGAAGCTTCATCACAGATTTCGGATCATCCTCTGTTGTACTTACTGTGTTCGTGGGTTTGTTGAGCATAATATATCTGAATTTTGTGTATCCGATAGGCTGACCGTCGACTGAAACGACAGCTGTTCCCTCATCAATTTTCACGGAAGGATCCCGAATAACCGCCGAGTTCACAGATACTCGTCCGCCTCTGACAGCACGTCCTGCCTCACTTCTCGTGAAGAGACCGCTGTCCGCAAGATATTTATCAAGTCTCATAAAACACCTCAAACAAAAAACACACAGTACGCCGCAAAAGTGATAACAGCGATCACGGCGATCGAAGCAGATGCGCATCCGAAGCCTATCAGAAAGCTGCGTATGAATTTCATAAAAAAATAATGTGCTCTCATACCGTCTCCAAGTATTAAGTTTTATGACGGTATTATCGTCAATATGATACCATATTTATTCGATAAATTCAAGTATTAGTTTTTGTGGAAGAAAATACCTGCATATTCAGATAAAATAAATTAAAAATTTTGCAAAAAGGGTATTGACAAAACCGTCTCAATCTGATATAATATAAGCCGTCAGCGAGAAAACATCTCGATCATAAAAGATAGCGGTATTGTGTAAAGGTAGCACAGCAGACTCTGACTCTGTATGTTGGGGTTCGAATCCCTATACCGCTGTATAAAAGATCAGCCGTTCAAGCGTAAGCTCGGACGGTTTTCTTTTTGTTTTGTACAAAAAAGCAGAAAACCGATTCCGTAAATGTTGGAATCGGTTTTTTTGTTGATCTATCAATATCTGCCAAAGTTCTGGATCGCAGCCATTACCACTCTCATACTCGTGAGAAGAGAGCCGTTGTTTATCGATCCGGCAGTCTTGACGTTGAGTCCGCGGATATCACCTATTTTAGCCGCTTCGCAGTCACGCTTAACTTCTGCGATAATGTCATCTTCATTATTGCGCATGAATGTAAACGGTGCGAGCTGACCGTCGATTCTTGTTCTCGGCATATATTTACGGATTTCCTGTACCGTAACGGTAGGTCCGAAATTGCAGCCCGTGAGATTAAAATCGGCAAGAAGAGGGATGAGATGTCCCATAGCAGAATCGGAATGCTGATAACGGTTGTCCTCAAGGTTCGGAGATGTACGTTCAAAAACCCGCTTCAGCACACGATATCCGAATGCTTTGTACATATCGGGAGTAAAGAGGTTTGAATCGTCATCGTAAAATCTGAACCCGTGTTCGAAATCCTCATTGGTCTTTCCCGATTCTTTGATAAACAGATCAATGTATGCAAGGACAACATCTCCGATCGTGTCGGCAAAACGAGTGAACAATTCCTCATTGTCATAATACAGGAACATAAGATCCTCTACACCGAACACAGATGTAGCGAGAGTACACGGACCTCTGACACTCATCAACTGAGACGGACGCTGACCGTACAGCTCATACACAGCCTTACAGCTTTCATCCCAATCGGACGGGAGTACAAACGAACGGAACGCCGCAGGATCTGCTGTAAGCGCATTTATTTCGTCGAGTTTTTTCTCGAGATCTTCCTCACCGTTCATTGTTCCTTTGAGCCAAGTTGTATTTCCGTCAAAAACATACTGACCGCCGAACACCTCACCGATCTGTTTGTATGATGGAATAGAATATTTAGGCTGTTTTTCTTTCGGAAGAGGTTTGTTCTCACTAAGCAAAGGACGTCCTACGATCTCTATTGCTTTTTCATTATATCTGCAGTTGAGATCATAACGTCTCATGGGATCTGTATATCCCCAAGGCTGTCCTTCTTCGCCAAGCTCTGCAAAAACACATTCGTCGCTCATTCTGATTCCGAGCGCCGCCTGTTTCGCTTTCTTTGAAAAACAGTTTT
>SVUC01000046.1 GCA_015063455.1 Oscillospiraceae bacterium | reverse complement strand
GACAATACGCGCTGTCTGCAATAATCACTCTCGACAAAGACGGAAACCGTCTCGGAACAAGGATATTCAAGTCGGTAATCAACAGCAAAATCAGAGGCGTCTACTCCGAAGTCAACGACATTTTTGAAAAAGGAGAGGACAGCGAGTTCTTCGAAAAATACAGCGAAGCTTATCCTGCGCTCTGCGATATGCGTTCTCTTTATGAAATTCTGAGAAAAAAAGCCGAAGGACGAGGAGTACTCGAGCTTGAGGATACTGAAGCTGTTATCATTCTCGACGAAAACGGTGAACCCGTCGATGTTGTACGCCGTGAGCGAGGAGACGGCGAGCGACTCATTGAGCAATTTATGCTTCAGGCGAATATGGGAGTTGCGGAAACGCTGAAATCACACTCTCTCCCCTGCCTATACAGAATCCACGAAAAGCCCGACGGCGACAAGATCAGATCATTCGCCGTATTCGCACACAATCTCGGGCTCAGTACCCGCGGAATAGTAAATTCAGAGATGGCAATGGTAGATCTCTCCCCCTCTCTCCTGAGTGAAAAGCTGATGCAGATACTCTCCGACGCGAACGAAAAAGGTATCGGACCTATGGTATCGACAATGCTTCTCAGAAGTATGATGAAGGCTAAATATCAATCGGTATGCTCGATGCACTTCGGTCTTGGAGCTGAAACTTACTGTCACTTCACCTCCCCCATCAGACGTTACCCCGATCTCTTTGTCCATACGGTAATCACGCAGTACTTTGAAAAATACGGCGGCAGCGAGCTCTCCTCATCGTCGTCCGTTCCCGATAATGCACTCGCAAACCTCTCAAAGATCGCATATGACAGGGGAGTTTCCTCATCAGAGGCAGAAATCACGGCACAAACTGCAGAGCGTGAGATCGAGGATCTCTATATGACTCTCTTCATGAGTAAAAAGATCGGAGAAACATTCCACGTCACAGTTTCGTCAGTTATCAGAAGCGGAATGTTCGTGCAGTGTGAAAATCTCGTTGAAGGATTCGTTCCCGCCTCGTTCTATCCGGGAGCTAAGATCAACGAAGATTTTATGACACTCACCTCGGGCGGAAAGGTTTACACACTCGGCTCGGAGCTTGACGTCTGCCTCATTGAAGCGGACGTTTCCACAGGAAAGATCACGTTCCAGCCGACAGATAAGCGTTGACAAATTAACGATAAACAAAAACAGCGGTCGCTCGTTTATTCTGAAGGCGACCGCTTTATTATATTTTATTTTACAGGATCGGCGATTGTTTTTTCCTTTTTTATCGGAATGACAACAAATGTCAGATAAACAATCGAAATAACTCCGAAAATAAACGATATCATCGATACGACCTGCTGGGCGTAAATGTTCATTCCGAGGAATCTGTTTCCGTTATTCTGGATATATTCCACAAGCGGACTGACGGCAAGTGTTGTCAGAAATCCTACCGTTCCCGCTACTGCGTTTGTTACTGCAAGCGCACTCGAACGAGTTTCGGTCTTTGCAATATCAAACACAAGGTTGATAAGAGCGTTGCTGACACCACCGCACGAGATAGCATAGATCGAATAGAATACGATATATAATACTGTTCCGTTTGAAGGAACCATAAATACGCACACCAAAAATGACAAGGTCGCCATACAGAAGCAAGCTCTCAGCATATGAGCAAAGGTTTTTTTGTCGGCGTATTTACCCCAGAATGTACACACGGTTGCTCTTATGATTGCGTAAATAATTGCAATAAAAGAGACAAACTTCATGCTGAAACCGAGTTCTTTTATCTGGTATGTACCGAAAAACGGAATAGCGGAATAATCAGCAATATTCCATAGTGCATAAAGACCTGCTACCTTAAGAACATTTTTGTCCTTGAGGGTATATATCATCTCACCTATCGGATTTTTCTTTCCTGTATCAAGAGTCTGCTTGTCAATACTTTCAACAGAGAACACCATTGTAAGTGTATGAAGAACGGTTATCACAAAGACAGCAACACCGCATACGAGAAACGCCTTCTCAACATTCCCCTGAGCTTTGTAGTAGTCGATTACTGCCCCTGCTGAGTATGTAACGATCATGCCCGAAATGAGCGACACTCTTTCTTTACGTGAAGTAAAAACTCCACGCTTATTGTTATCAACAAGGGACATCAGCCAGCTTATTTTCAGGGGATGAACAGAGTTTAAGATAAGATATGCCACGAACAATACTATTATGAACAACGCCGCCTTGAACTGCTTTTCAAGCCCCGACAACGGTATAATATACAGACACATAAACAAAAGTTGATTGAGTACGCTGAGAGGCACTACTATACTTTTAAGTCTGGGCCGTTTCAGAAACACAGACAAAAGCTGGAATATGCATCCAAGCGAAATAAAGGAAGAAATTACTCCCGTTACGCTGTCTGATATTTCAAGACTCGTTGTAAGAGTAGCAAGAAATGACCCCTGCACGAGAATAGAAATAAAATATTCGAGCGCTGCCTCAATAATGTAAAGCACACGGCTTACCCTGAATGGTTTGGAATTAATGATATACTCGTTCATAGCATTTTCCTCTGCAGTATTTTTCATGGCGTATTATAGCACATATCACATATTTTGTCAAATAAAAAAATATAATAATCCTCACACACTGTTGACAAAATATGAATCGTATGATATAATTGTTTTAACAAATCATTAAGTTTATGTTGCTGATATTTGTATTTTTATCGACAAATTTGTTTTGGCGTGTCAAAAAACATAATCTCTGAAGGACTGACTAATATGGATATAATGTACACCGTGCCCTCAACGGCTGAAATACTCATCCTGCTATCTCTCGTTTTGACGACCGCGGGAATTCTCATGTATAAAGCAAGAATAAAAAAATAAAACAACCGTATCGGTTCACAAAAGTGTGCCGTGCGGTTGTTTTTTGTTTTTAGTCAATAATCAATGATTAACAGTGTTCTGCCCGTATCAGTTATCACATTCCGGATCGCGTTCAAAATCCTCCTTCGACACGCCGCAGAGCGGACATTCAAAATCGTCGGGGAGATCCTCCCAAAGAGTTCCGGGTTCAATTCCGTTGTCAAGGTCTCCTTCATCTTCATCGTAAACGTATCCGCAGATCATACATATATATCTCATATCCACACCTCCTTGCCGGGAAATATTTCAGAAGTTTATTTATATTTCAATGAAATATTGTGTGCTATATTATATCAAATATATATTCTCTTTGCAATAAAATATTCAACAAAATAGTGCCCGTCAATTTGTAGTTTTCGTAGAAATTTCTTTAACATATGCCCAAACCGTTATTTTTCAGAATATTTCGCCCCTTGATATGTGCCTCGGCGGTACAGCTCCTTGTCGATCTCGTTTGCCACCTCGGTTTTTCGTCTGCTCCACATGGGCGCGAGAAGAGACTCAGGCATCCCGTCCCCCGTGATCCTGCCGAGAACTGTCTCGGGCGGAAGACATTCAATCTGATCGACGGTGATCCTTACATATTCTTCCCTCTCCATAGGGGTATATTCACCCCTCTCATACATATCTCCGAGAAGAGTCCCTCTGAGAACGTGCATAAGGTGTATCTTTACCATATCCGGCTTAAGAGATGCGACGTCCCGCGCTGTTTTCAGCATATCGTCATAGCTCTCACCCGGGAGTCCGTTGATGATGTGCACGCCTATCATAAAACGTTTGGACGGAACTTCGACGACAGAGTTATCGGTGGATCTTTCGTTGATCTTGTCCGCGGCTTGTCTCAGACGGGTGTATCCGTCGACAAACTCGGCATAAGTGTGACAGCGGTTTATCAGCGCGGCCGTTTCGTCATTTGTTGTCTGAAGTCCAAGCTCAACCGTTACAGGTATCCTCTCGGCAAGGCTGACGAGAGACTCAATAACATCATCTCCGAGGCAGTCCGCACGAGTTGCAATATCGAGCATCACAGTACCTTCAAATTCAGCGGCACGGCGGAAATACTCCATAAGCTTTTTTATATCCCCGTAAGTGTTGGTGTTAGACTGAAAATACGGCACAAATCCGACAGGCTTCCACTTGCGTGATGCTGTCTGGACACCGTTGGTGTACTGCTCGAAAAGTGTATCTCCGACAGCACTTCGACTGCCCCCGAGACAGTATATGCATCCGCCGTGTCCCCGCGATCCGTCAAGATTCGGGCAGGTACAGCCAATGTCAAGAGTGACCTTCGCTATCTTTCCGCCAAAGCGTTTTTTCATATAATGATCGTATGTGAAGTACCGTTTGTTCGAGTCTGAATATCTGTATGGATTTGTGTCCTTCTGCGCCATGATGCTCTCTCCTCGGCTGTCTTTTTTCTTATCTCTATTATAATACATCCGGTATGGGTAATTTGAAAATAAATTGATAATTATTTTGAAATTTTATCTCTCTCTATTGTAATTTTAAGGAAAATGTCATATAATATTATAGTAGCCTGTTTTCCGCTGCAAGACGACGGCTTTTATTCTTCATTTAACGTGTGGATTTATAACAAATTTCTCTGATTTTTGAATAAATTCCGCCGCCGTCTTTCATATTGCAGTTCCAGGAGCCTACTGATCTGAGATGAAATCTCACAGAAAAGTAAAGTACACAGCAGAAAGGAAGAGGCACAGATGCTTCGGCTGACAGACGTAACCTTCTCGGTCCCTTCAAATGAATCGGGTACTGAGAGAAACTTTATATTAAATAAAATATCACTTGACATTGAAGACGGCAGATACATCGTTGTAACAGGCCCCAACGGCGGCGGTAAGACAACCCTCGCCAAAGCTATTATGGGTATCGTCAAGCCCGAGTCGGGAAAAATCATTCTCGACGGACTTGATATAACAAATCTCGGAGTTACAGAGAGATCTGAGGCAGGTATTTCTTACGGCTTCCAGCAGCCGCCCAGATTCAAGGGAATGACCGTTCGTGATCTTCTCTCGATCGCGGCAAACAAAAAGCTCAAAAAAGAAGAGTGCTGCAAATATCTCACAAAGGTAGGCCTTTGCGCTGAGGAATACCTCAATCGCGAGGTTGACACTTCCCTCTCCGGCGGTGAGGTCAAGAGAATCGAGATCGCAACTGTCCTCGCAAGAGGCTCAAAGGTCATGATCTTTGACGAGCCTGAAGCGGGAATCGACCTCTGGAGCTTCCACCGTCTCACAAAAACATTCCGTGAGATCCACGAAACCACCGGATGTACCCTCATAATCATTTCGCACCAGGAAAGAATTATCAGCCAGGCTGACGAGGTTCTGCTGATCGCTGACGGTAAACTCGAAAAGAGGGGCCGTCCCGAAGAAATTCTTCCGTCGATCGACGCAGTTTTCGAAAAACCGTGTCTCGCAAACGAATGACTAACGAAACGTATTTGAGGATATAAACGGATATGGAAAAAATTATAGATAAAATTGAGAAAAAAGAGACGGGCGGAGATATCCGCAGCGGTCTTCTTGAAAAAATTGCTGATCTTCACGGCACTCCGCAGGGAGCGTACAACATCCGCGAAAACGGTAAAGCGGCAGCCCGTCAGAACACCGATGAGATCACGATCGAAACCAAAGAGGATAAGCCCGGTATCAACATAATCATAAAATCCGGCACAAAAAACAAAAGTGTGCACATTCCGGTAATCATCACCAAAACGGGAATTACCGAAATGGTGTACAACGATTTCATAATCGGTGACAACTGCGACGTTCTCATCGTTGCGGGATGCGGCATACACAATTCAGGAGATGAAGCATCCGCACACGACGGTGTTCATCACCTCGAAGTAGGAAAGAACTCAAAAGTAAGATATATCGAAAAGCATTACGGTGAGGGCGGCGGATCGGGAGAAAGAATTATGAATCCCGAGATGACAGCTCACGTCGGAGAAAACTCCACTCTCGATATCGAATCCGTACAGATCGGCGGCATTGACTCCACAAACCGCAAAACAGTCATTACAGCCGACGAAGGTGCTGAGGTCGTGATCGCAGAGAGAATTATGTCGGACGGACATCAGAACGTTGTGAGTGATACAGAGATCGTTCTGAACGGACGCGACTCCAAGGCGAGAATCAACAGCCGTTCCGTAGCCAAAGGAGAGTCCACACAGCTCTTCTATCCAAGACTTATCGGAAACACCGACTGTTTCGGTCACGTCCAGTGCGACTCGATCATTATGGATAACGCAAAAATACGCTCGATTCCAGAGATATGCGCCAACTCCGTTGATGCTCGCCTGATCCACGAAGCCGCTATCGGAAAAATTGCGGGAGATCAGATCCTCAAGCTTATGACACTTGGTCTGACCGCAGAAGAAGCTGAAGAAAAGATCCTCAGCGGACTTCTCAAATAACTGAAAATCTACTCATTTAACATACAGAGGTAACACTATGACAAGCAAGAAATCCTATTCCGAAATGACGCAGGAAGAGCTTCGAGACGCTCTTGCTCACGAACAGGCTAAACTCGATAAATGGTCTGAAATGAATCTTACCCTCGACCTTACAAGAGGTAAGCCGAATCAGGCTCAGCTCGATCTCTCGTCCGGAATGCTCAGCATTATCAGCGACAGAGGCGACTGCTTCAGCGAAAGCGGTCTCGACTGCAGAAACTACGGTATTCTCGACGGTCTTCCGGAAACAAAGAAGCTCTTTGCCGATCTTCTTGATGTTCCCGCAGAAAACGTTCTCGTACTCGGAAACTCTTCTCTTAACGTAATGTACGACACTCTCGTTCGCGCAATGCTCTTCGGTGTTGCAGGCGGTTACGAGCCTTGGTCAAGACAGGGACGAATCAAGTTCATTTGTCCCAGCCCCGGATACGACAGACACTTCACAATGTGCCGTACTCTCGGTATCGAAATGGTTCCCGTTAAGATGAATGCAGACGGTCCCGATATGGAAGAGGTTTACAACATTGCTTGCTCTGACCCGTCAGTCAAGGGTATGTGGTGCGTGCCGAAATTCGCTAACCCCGAAGGAACAACATATTCCGATGAGGTTGTTGACGCTATCGCCGCAATGAAGCCCGCAGCTCCCGATTTCCGTATCTTCTGGGACAACGCTTACGCAGTTCACGAGCTTTATGACGAAGAGGTTCACCTCGCTAACGTATTCGATTACGCACTCCAGTACGGAACACAGGACAACTTCTTCTACTTCGCATCGACATCGAAGATCACATTCCCCGGTTCAGGACTTGCAGTTATGGTAGCAAGTGAAAAGAACCTTGAACAGATACGCCCGATCATTGCAACTCAGACGATCGGTTATGACAAAATCAACCAGATGCGTCACGTTAAATTTTTCAAGAATGCGGACGGTATCAAAGCCCACATGAGACATCACGCCGCAATTCTCCGTCCCAAGTTTGAGCTTGTTGACAGCATCTTCACCCGCGAGCTTGCAGATCTCGGAATCGCTCACTGGTCGAAGCCTCTCGGCGGATATTTCATCAGCCTTTACGTTTCCGAAGGATGTGCAAGACGCGTTTATCAGCTCGCACGCTCTGTCGGTGTTACCCTCACCACAGCGGGATCAACATATCCCTACGGCCGCGATCCTCACAACAGCAACCTCAGAATCGCGCCCACATATCCCGAGCCGGAAGAACTCAAGCTCGCTATCGAGATCCTCTGCTCCTGCATCAAGGTTGCGTGTGCAGAAAAGCTCATCAAGGCCTGAACTTTAACTTAATAGAATTTTCGCGGGGAAAACTTTTTTTGTAAAAAAGATTTTCCCCGCACCATTTTCAAAAAACTTCACACTAAAAAACGATCTCAGCAAATCCTGTTATAAAGTTTTGATCAAACTTTTTCAAAAGTTTGTGGGATCGAAGGGCAAAGCCCTCGTCGAGCTTGCAAGCTCGAAATACCCAAGACTTCTAAAAAAGTTCCTTTTTTGCTTCTTTTTTCCTCGCTAAAGGAAAAAAGAAGCGCTTGATCTTTGAAATTACGAAATGGTGTGTTGCATTTTTTTGATGTATCTGCAGCACACCATTTTTTCTCCCATGCGCAGAAATTTCCGCAAAAATCTTGCAATATCACATACAGTATGCTATAATTAATTATTGTGAAACAAAATATACTTTGATTATATACACAAGGAGAAAATACAATGCAGTGGACCTCCGTTAACGATCTACGAGAGAAGTATCTCTCATTTTTTGAATCTAAGGGACACCTCAGACTCCCCTCATTCCCCCTCGTACCGCAGGGAGACAAGTCCCTTCTTCTTATAAACTCCGGTATGGCACCGATGAAAAAATTCTTCACAGGTGAAGTTACTCCCCCGAGAAACAGAGTTACAACCTGCCAGAAGTGTATCCGTACTCCCGACCTTGAAAGAGTAGGACACACCGCACGTCACGGCACATATTTCGAAATGCTCGGTAACTTCTCATTCGGTGATTACTTCAAGAACGAAGCTATTCCGTGGGCTTGGGAATTCCTCACGAAGTGCCTCGAGATTCCCGAAGAGCTCCTCTATCCGTCAATCTACGAAGAGGACGATGAAGCGTTCGAGATCTGGAACAAAAAGATCGGCGTTCCCGCTGAGAGAATCATCCGTCTCGGTAAGGCTGACAACTTCTGGGAACACGGTACAGGCCCCTGCGGACCTTGCTCCGAAATTTATTTCGACCGCGGACTCAAGTACGGCTGCGGTTCTCCCGACTGTAAGCCCGGATGCGACTGCGACAGATTTATGGAGATATGGAACAACGTATTTACTCAGTTCAATTCCGACGGTAAGGGCGGCTATACTGAGCTTGAACACAAGAACATCGACACAGGTATGGGTCTTGAAAGACTCGCTTGCGTAATGCAGGGCGTTGATAATATGTTCGAGGTTGACGGCGTTCGCAAGATCCTCGACAAAGTCGTTGAGATCTCCGGCAAAACATACGGTGCAGACAAGAACAACGATATCTCTATCCGCGTTATCACAGACCACGTTCGCGGTGCTACATTTATGATCTCCGACGGCGTTATCCCCTCCAACGAAGGAAGAGGATACGTGCTCCGCAGAATCATCCGCCGTGCTTGCCGTCACGGTAAGCTTCTCGGTATCAACAAAGCATTCCTCACAGACATCTGCGATGTTGTTATCCGCGAAAACGTTGCCGGATACCCCGAGCTCGCTGACAAGGCTGAATACATCAAGAAGGTTCTCTCAATGGAAGAAGAACGCTTCGACGCAACTATCGACGCAGGTCTCTCCATCCTCTCCGACCTCATCAGAGGTGCTATCGACAAGAATGCTGACACTATCTCAGGTGAAGAAGTATTCAAGCTCTACGATACATTCGGATTCCCGATCGACCTCACAAGAGAGATCGCGGAAGAGAGCCACCTCAAGATCGACGAGGAAACATTCGCTGCTCTTATGAAGGATCAGAAAACAAGAGCAAGAGAAGCAAGAGCTAACATCAGCGGCTGGAGCGAATCTTCAAAGACTCTCCTTGCTGATCTTCCCAAGACTGAGTTCACAGGATATACTGATTTCCGCACAGAGGCTAAGATCATCGCTATCCTCGTTGATGACGAATCCGTTCAGTCTGTCACCGAAGGCGACTGTACCGTTATCCTCGACAAGACTCCCTTCTACGGTGAAGGCGGCGGTCAGATCGGTGACAGCGGCACTATCTATGCAAACGAAAATCTCGTAAACGTATACGATACAAAGAAAAACGAAGGTGTTTATATCCACCTCTGTACTGTTGTTAACGGTAAGCTCAGCGTAGGCGACACCGTTATGGCTGACATCAAGGACTCCAGACGTCTCTCGATCATGAGAAACCACTCCGCAGCGCATCTTCTTCAGGCTTCTCTCAGACATGTACTCGGTGACCATGTTGAGCAGGCAGGCTCTTATGTAAGTGAAGATGTGTGCAGATTCGACTTCACTCACTTCGCAGCTATGACATCCGCTGAGATCGCGGCTGTTGAAGCGGCTGTAAACGCAAACATTCTCGCTGCTATCGATATCGAGACAGTTGAAACAGATATCGAAACAGCTCGTCAGAATGGCGCTATGGCTCTGTTCGGTGAAAAGTACGGCGACGTTGTACGTATGGTAAAGATGGGCAACTTCTCTGTTGAGCTCTGCGGTGGTACTCACTGCAAAAACACAGGAAACATCGGACTCTTCAAGATCGTATCTGAATCTTCTGTAGCTGCAGGTGTACGCAGAATCGAAGCTGTAACAGGAGTCGGCGTTCTTGCACTTATCGCTGAAAAGGACAATCTCATCGCTGAAACCGCAAAGGTTCTCAAGTCTAATAATGTGTCCGATATGCCCGCACGCGCTGCTGCTGTAACTCAGGAGATCACAAGACAGAAGCACGAGATCGAATCTCTCAACCAGAAGCTCGCTGCAACAAAGCTCGATTCTCTCGTTGCATCCGCGGCTCAGATCAAGGGAGTACGCCTCGTTGCAAGTGATCTCGGAAACTCCGGTATCGACTCCGCACGCGCGCTGTGCGACTCTATCAAAGATAAGTATTCCGATATGGTCGCAGTATTCGCTGTACACGACGGTGATCGACTCAACTTCATCTCCGCTGCAGGCGCTGATGCTGTAAAAGCCGGTGCTCACGCAGGTAAGCTCGTCGGTGCTGTATCCGCTGTAACAGGCGGTAAGGGCGGCGGACGTCCCGACAGTGCTACATCAGGCGGTCGTGACATTGCGAAGATCGCAGAAGCTCTTGAAGCCGCTGCAGGCATTCTCGAGGGTATGATAAAGTAATCTCAGAACACGAATATAAAATTCCCCGACATATCTTCAAAGGTATGTCGGGGATATATTTTATGCACTGTTTTTGGCAGACTGCGGAATTTTACTTGAAATCCAACGAATTCTGTGCTATAATTGGCTCATCAAATATTTTATATGTCACCAAGGAGATACAAAATGAAAAAGTTACTTCTCGTTCTCGCGCTTCTTCTTTCACTCACACTTGTAAGCTGCGCGTCTGACGACAGCAAAGATCCCGACAAATCAAACACAAACAACGATGCCTCTCAAGACGACGGCTCAAACGCCGAAGAGGTCGCAGGAGAGTACCTCAAAAAGGTTATGGATTCTATCGGAGATGACCTTGCAGCGAGAGCAAAAGCTGCGGGATACGATTTTCAAGTCGGTGTTAAGCACTTCAAATTCGAGCTTCCCGAAGATTATACTATTCCGGATGACAAACAAGAACTGGCAAGTGATCAGATTTTAATTTCGATTCAAATTTCCAGCCCTATGGGAAGTACTACCTACGGCAACAATACTGTAGACTGCGATCTGCTTCGCGATCTTCAGTATGCGGTACTTGAATCTGGCGTATTTGATCTTTCTGCGGAAGATATTGAAGAAGGAAAGAGCATATTATACAGTGTAGAAAAGACAGCGTGGAACAACTCCTTAAAAAACGGAGATATCTATTTCAATATTGTAGAGACACCCAGCGGGTATAATGTTTTAGTCCAGATTCATGACGTGGCTTATCGCAGAATTATTGACAGCTGCCACAAAAACGATTGGTCTATAACCTACTTGTGGGACGAGATCCAGAATAAATCAATCAACTAAAATAAACAAACCACCGTCATTGAAAACGGTGGTTTTTCTTGTATTACTTTGCTTTTTTTGCATCGAGCTTTGCCTGAGCACGCGGCGGAATCGGTTTTTCCTTGATTTCTCCTGCCTTCTGAAGTGCGATTCTTGTAAGCATAGGTCCTACAAGCTCGTAGACCAGCACGGCAAACAGAGATACGTTTCTGATGATAATTCCTGTTTCACCAAGCGACATAGCGGTGAGCGACATTCCGAGTGCAACGCCGGCCTGCGGGAGAAGTGTGATTCCGAGATACTTCTGAACGGTCGGCTGACACTTCATAAACTTCGAAGACATATTTGCTCCGAGGATCTTACCTGCGGAACGGAAGATTATGTAAACTACGCCAACGAGGATAACAGCCCAATCTGCAAACACGGAGAATTCAAGCTCAGATCCGCTGAGCACGAAGAAAAGCACCATGATCGGACCTGTCCATCGATCTATTCTGTCCATAAGCTCTTCAGAGAAATCACAGAGATTGCAGAAGATAGTACCCATCGCCATACAAACGAGGAGAGAGGAGAAGCTGATCTCAAATTCACCGATCTCAACGTGGATCATAGAGAGCGCAACAGCGAGGAAAACGAATGTCACGGAGATCGTCATACGCTTGCTGCGGCTGTGGAAGAACTGCTCTGTAAAATGGAACAGAGCGCCGAGAAGTGCACCGAGAGCCAGGGAGATGATAACCTCAACTATCGGATTGACAATAACGGAAATTGCGTTGACGTGACCGCTTTCAAGAGCGCGTGCGATACCGAAGGAGATTGCGAATACGATAAGACCTACAACGTCATCGAGAGCAACGATCGGAAGAAGGATCTTTGTAAGAGGACCTTCAGCTTTATACTGCTTGACTACCATAAGAGTTGCGGCAGGAGCAGTTGCAGTAGCTACAGCACCGAGCGTGATAGCGCAGGAGAGAGGAAGCTTATCAGGAATGAGGAAATGCAGTCCAATGAGCGCTATGTCAACAAGGATCGTTGCAGTAACCGCTTGAAAAACTGCGATAACTACAGCCTGTTTACCGATCTTCTTCAGCTCAGAGAGGCGGAACTCGTTACCCATCGCAATTGCAATAAAGCCGAGTGCTACATCTGAAATAAGTGAATATGATTTAACGTCAGCCGAAGAGAGAAATCCTATTCCGGGGATCCCGAGCTGTCCGAGACAGTATGGACCAATGATAATTCCGGCTACGAGATACGCGGTGACCGCGGGAAGATTCCAGATTTTCGTAAGTCGGGACATAATAAGGCCGGCGAACATTGCGATTGACAGTGCAAGCAAGGTTTGCATGATAATATCCTCAATTCTATGTTAATTATTGTGTTAAAATGTGACTTTTTTCGAACACCCCAATATTATACTCCCAAAGGAATTTTTTTGCAATAGGTAAAATGATATTTTTTGACTATTTTGTTAAATATCTATTTGTTATTTTTGATCGTTCTCGGGAGATAAAGTAAAAATCACAAGAAAAACTTGCAAAATTTCGCATAGTATGTTATGATTATAGTATTGTAAAAAATGATCTGAAAAAGAGGTACCAAAAATGAAGGTCGCCATTATCACAGGCGCGTCCGCAGGACTCGGCAAAGAATTTCTCCGTTCTCTCCCCGATATGTACCCTGAAATAGAAGAATACTGGCTTATCGCTCGCCGCCGCGAAAAATTGGAGGAAGCCGCAGTCGGCGTTCGCCGTCAGTGCAGGATCTTCCCGCTTGATCTCACGCTCGACGAAAGCTATGAAAAGCTCGCCGCTGAGCTCAGTGAGCAGAAGCCAGATATCAAGCTCCTTATCAACAACTCAGGTTGCGGTAATCTCGGCAATGTTGGTGACGGAGAGCTCAGGATCCAGACACAAATGATCGACTTAAACCTTAAAGGTCTTACCGCCGTAACTCATCTCTGCATCCCGTATATGCAGAAGGGTTCTAATATCCTCAACATTTCCTCGATCGCATCGTTCTGCCCGAATCCGAGAATGACGGTCTACAGCGCAACAAAATCGTTCGTCACCGCATTCACATTCGGTATCGCGGAAGAGCTGAAAGAGAAAGGTATCACGGCGACCGCGGTATGTCCGGGACCGATGGATACCGAATTTATTAAAATCGGCGGAATCAAGGGAAACTCAAAGACATTCGATATTCTTCCCTACTGCGATCCCGAAAAGGTTGCTCGTGAGTCTCTCGCAGCAGCACGCCGCGGAGTTACGGTTCACACCCCCAAGGCTTTCTACAAGCTGTACCGTGTGATCGCAAAAATTCTCCCCACAAAGCTTATGATCAAGTTTTCAAAAACCTGATCGGCAAAATTCAATTAAGTCAAAAAATTAAATTATATACAAATCCGAAAGGTAACAGAAAAAATGGATAATATGCAGAACAAGGTGCTCGCTGTTGTAGGCGGCAAGCAGATTTTTGAAAGCGATGTTGAAATGGCTCTTATGCAGCTCGGACAGCGCGCTCAGAATTACAACAATCCTCAGGGCAGAGCAATGATCCTTGAGCAGCTCATCGCCAACAAGCTTTTCCTCATGGACGCTCAGAAGAATCTCTACGAGCGTGAACCCGAATTCAAGGAACAGCTCGCAAGAGTTAAAGAAGAAATGCTCACAAATTACGCAGTTCAGAAGGCTGTTGAAAAAGTTAAGGTAACTGACGACGAAATTCAGAAGTTCTACGACGAAAATCCCACTCAGTTCGAGAAGGGACTCACATTCAACGCAAGCCACATTCTCGTTGACTCCGAAGAAAAAGCAGCTGAGCTTGCAGCAAAGATCAATGCGGGAGAGATCAGCTTTGAAGATGCAGCGAAAGAAAACAGCACTTGTCCCTCCGGCAAGAGTGGCGGTGCGCTCGGAGAGTTCGGCAAGGGTCAGATGGTTCCCGAGTTTGAAAAAGCTTGCGAAGAACTTGAGATCGGTGCAATGTCCGCACCCGTTCAGACACAGTTCGGCTGGCATCTTGTAAAGCTCATCGACAAGGCTGACGGCGGAGTTATCGCTCTCGCTGACGTAAAGGATGAGATCCGCCAGGCACTTATGGGTCAGAAGCAGCAGGCTGCTTACCAGAGCAAGATCAACCAGCTCAAGATCCTCTTCCCCGTTGACAAAATGTAATTTGCAGGATATGACGAGGGACTCTGCGCAAGTAAAGTTTTGATCAAACTTTTTTCAAAAGTTTGTGGGTTCTCAGGGTGAAACCCTGAGTCGAACTCCGCAGAGTTCGAAAGTCCCAGGACGTCAGAAAAGTTCTCTCTTTTTTGCTTCTTTTTTCTCGCTCGCAAAAGAGAGAAAAAAGAAGAATACCCTACTATAAAAACAAAGAATCGCCGCCGTCAAGTTCACAGCTTGGTACGGGGCGATTTTTTCATAAAATATTCTTTCATCTGCTCGTCGGGCTCAATGATTATTCCTACGTATCGGTTTCCGTCGACAAACACAAGCTCGATCGCTCGCTCAAGACCGAGTGTTACGGTATAATCATAAAACACAAATCCGTCGTGGATGTATTTTTGCCGCACATCTTCGTTCTTCGGAAGTGAATCGGGATTTTTTCCAGTCCTCGAGATCTCCACGGCAAGAACAAGATCTGCCATTGAGAGAACACACTCCATGTTTCCCGGCCGAGCTCCCTGAGCCTTTGATACAACAAAATCGAGAAACTCCGGACGTACTCCCGAAATGCCAATATCAGCCGCACCACCTGCGAAAGCAAGCTCTGCGTCGATGTCATCGGGGATGTCAGATCTCATCTTCACCACATAAGTGAACGACGTCATTTTATACCTGACGATCACGAACACAGCTGATATCACCGATGCAAACGTGACGATGTTGAACGGAAGTCTGATCACATCTATTCCGCTCTGCTCAGCGAGAGGCGGGATCGCGTAAAACACAGCTCCGCACACAAGGAGCACTGCAATTATCAGGTTCACTCTCTGATTCTGCTGTTTTGGGGTACATCTCATTTTTCGACCTCCTTAAAAAAGTCTCAGAAAAAAGCGATTCCGTGTTACCTTACGATAGCACGGAGTTTATGTTACGCTTCTTCAGTTGTTTTGATAACCTGCTTGCCGTCGTAGTAACCGCACGCCTTGCAGACACGGTGAGCAATATTGTATTCACCGCAGTGAGAACATTTTACCATTCCGGGCATTTCGAGCTTCCAAACGTTGGAACGTCTCTTATCACGTCTTGCCTTAGATGTTTTTCTCTTCGGTACAGCCATTGTTATTAACCTCCCTCGGTATATGTCTGGTGGTGTTTTTACACATTACAGTTCATTATACCATATTTATTCTTGATTTTCAAGTAGTTTTTGCAAAATTGCGAACTTTGGATTAATTTCTTTTTCTTCTTTGCATCCGCATTCGCCTTCTCCGAGGTGTTTTCCGCATTTAGGGCAAAGTCCGGGACAGTCTTCTCTGCACAGCACGAATGACGGAAGCTCAAGTGACAACTCTTCCATAATGTCAGCATCCGGAATTATACGAGCTTCGTTGACGTATAAAAAGTCCTCTGTCTGACCGTCCCATTCATCGTCGTCCGATACGTGAGAATCATACCCACCCAGCCGTTCGGTAAGTATCATTCGATCGATATCAAATTCAACAGTGGTATCGATCTCATCGAGACAACGTGCGCATACAGTTTTATAACTGACCGTTACATGAGCCGAAAAGTTCATGCAGCCAAGGGAATCCTCAGCCGATCCTACAACGTGTATTCCACCGTCAGCGATCTTGACGTCATCAGGTAAATCTACACATTCAGCATCGGTATGATTCGGATCAAAGGTGTAATCGAACGCGATTTTCGCACTGCGGTGATTCATAAGCTCGGTTACATCAATTTTCATAAGTGCTGCCTTTCTTTTTGCATAAAATTCCACGGTAACATATATTATAATAGATATTTCGCTCCGTGTCAATCTTTATTTTGCCCATTTCTAAAATATTTTTCTCCTAAAACTTGTACTATATATTGAAAAATTCATATATTGCTGTTATAATGTAGTAATCAGGTAACAAAATCACGGAGATGCTGTAAAATAACAATGGGTAAGATAATCAAAAAAATAATGACCGCCATCATTTTCATCTTGTGCGGCATGATAATATTCCGATGCTGTATGGTCGCTGACAAATCGACATTCAAGGATCTGTATGTTACAGATGATTTGAAGTCCGCGTACTCCGGCGGTGAATCTGTGATGTACACAGTTGACGTCAAGGCTGAGATCTCCGATGAGGGATATTTCTCAGCGTATGGATTCTACTACAATCCCGAGGCGTCTGAGGCGCAGTTTGCGGCAAGATGGAACGACAGTGCTTACGAGTACACAGAAATGGAAGAGGGTCACGAATACGTATTCTACCTGCTGAACGAAACAACAGGCGAGACTTACGAGGCAAAATGTGTAGACAGCACCAAGAAAATGATCTACAATTACCGCAAATACATCGTATCCGACTGCGTGATCGGCGAGGCGGATCTTATAAAGATCGTAATGGAACTGAAGGACGGCGACAAGAGCACGCAATTCCTCAAGCACGCCGAGCAGCCTCTTGAAGAATACAAAGTCAAGGGAAAACTGCTGAAGGAATTGAGTGAATAAAATAACACAAAAAAACGCAGATGCACTCACGTGAACTGACCCCCAAAAGTTAGACAAAAATATAGGACAAAAACTGTTCAAGCTACCGAAAGGGCTTGTTGTCTGTAAATAGCAGGCGGCAAGCCTTTTAGTTTTGCTTTTCTGCGGCGGA
>SVUC01000045.1 GCA_015063455.1 Oscillospiraceae bacterium | reverse complement strand
GTCTTGAGAACCTCAAGGGTGATCTCTTCGGTATAGTTAGAGAAAGAGGAAGCGTAAACAGTTACTGTCTTGTTAGACTGGTTCTTGATCTTTACATAGGTGATATCATCAAGAACGAGCTTGTGACCGATCACATAAGAGTCTTCATCCATATAGATGCTTGTGATAGACTTGGGATCAAGGTCAACTGTTGCAGCGCCTACTGTGAGGCCTGTTACTGTGATGTTTGTCTGCTTGAGGTCGCCAGTATCAACCTTAACGTAAACAGAGAATGTTGCGCTGGTTTCGGATGTGGACTTGAATTCATGCTGTGTCCAATAAACGATCTCAGTAGCCTGAACGGGAGTACCGCCGTTCTTTACGTAGTAAATGCTGATACCTGTGGGATCAAACTTTTCGCCTACCTTGTACACAGTCTTATTGGGCTTTGTTGTACCGATATTGAATGTGTACTCGGGAACTGCTGCCGGCGGATCTGTTTCAGTTTCGGTTTCCTTGGGGGATACTGTAATAGCGGAGGATTCTCCGGATGTCTTACCGCCGAAGGATACTTTGATTGTCTTGCTGTTATCAGAAAGCTGGAACTTATAGCTGCTTGATACTGCAGAATTGCCAACGTAAACGGCAAAACCGCTTGTCATTGTTGATGTTTCGTTGTTGTCATATGTAACTTTTGCTGTAATTGTAGGAAGAGAGTCGCCAACCTCAAAGGTATAACTGGAAACGTTTGTGATTGCGATACTCTTTACTGTAAGTGCCTTGACATTCAAAGCACATGTAGCAGGAGAAAGTGTAGAATACGTCGCTGTTACAGTCTGGTTGCCTGCAGAAAGAGGACCTGCAGGTGTGAGTGCGTATTCAGATGCCAAAAGAGGTCTGGTGTCACCGTTATCGTATGTAAGTGTTACCGTGAAATCACTCTTTGAGAGTTCATCGCCTGCGTAATACTTACTGTCAACGCCTGTTTTGGGAACAATTGCAATAGACTGAGGAGTACGTGCCTGAACTGTAACAGTCCAAGCATGTTCAAAATATTCCTGATTTTCAGTAACTTTTCCAACAGCAGTAATGGTAGTTGTACCTGTTTTTAAACCGGTTACTACACCTGCTGTGACAGAAGCAATGGCAGGATCTCCTGACACCCACATAGTGATGGTTTTATCTGCAAGAACGTCACTGTATTCTGTTGTAAGGTTTTTTGTTTTTCCAATAGTACCGTCATGGTAAAGTGTAAAATCAGGCTCAGCCGCCAAAGAACCGACGGGGAGCATGAGAGCAACCATAATGACTGCCAAAAACAAGCTAACAAATTTTTTCATATTTTTTCCTTCTTTCCTTATAATTTCCTTATTAAAACAAGAATAAAGATTCGGATACAATCATATCATACCACAATATTGACATAATGGGAATATCTATCCGCAAAATTTACAATGTTTTTACTTTTTAGATGTCATTATTTGACGCTTGAAACAATCCAAAAGTTCCCGATTGCTGAAAAAATTGTTTTGGAAGATTTTCCCGTCTGCTTTTCTGAAGAGAATCAAAAGCGGTATGGATCTTTGATTTACCCATACCGCTTTGCTTTTTTATTCGTTTTCTGCGTCCTTTTCGGCTTTTTTAGCAGCGATAGCAGCTGTCGCCTTATTGAGAAGCATTGTGATAAGGATTATCACCATCATAACGATGAGGATACACAGCATTCCGAGTCCCATGTACTTCAGGTTATGGATAAACATTTCCGGATGGAAATCAAAATTTGCAAATAAATTTTCTAACATTTTTCTACCCCCGAATTACATAAAGAAGTTCAGAATGAGACCGCCCGCGATTACAGACGCGATCTGACCTGATACGTTTACGCCGATAGAGTGCATAAGAAGGAAGTTCTGTGGGTCTTCCTTGAGTCCCATCTTGTGTACGATTCGTCCGGACATCGGGAATGCGGAGATACCTGCGGCACCGATCATCGGGTTGATCTTCTTCTTTGAGAAGAGGTTGATGATCTTTGCAAATACTACGCCGCCTGCTGTATCGAAAATGAACGCAAACAGACCGAGGAGGAGAATGAGAATTGTTTCGAATGTGAGGAATCTTTCAGCCTGCATCTGAGATGCGATAGTGATTCCGAGGAAGATCGTGATGAGGTTAGCAAGAACCTTCTGAGCTGTTTCGGAAAGGGAATTGAGAACACCGCACTCACGGATGAGGTTACCGAACATAAGGAATCCGACGAGAGCTACAGATGCGGGAGCAACAAGTCCTGCTACGATAGTAATTACGATCGGGAAGAGGATCTTTGTTGTCTTGGAAACTTCCTTACCTGCGTATTCCATACGGATCATACGCTCTTTCTTTGTTGTGAGCGCACGGATTACCGGAGGCTGAATGATCGGCACGAGTGCCATATAGGAGTAAGCTGCAACCATGATCTGCGGGAGATACTTGGAACCCAGCTTATTTGCAACAACGATTGCGGTAGGACCGTCAGCCGCACCGATGATAGCGATAGATGCCGCGTCATTCTGATCGAAGAAGATAGATGCGAGGCAAAGTGTGAAGAAAATACCGAACTGCGCCGCCGCGCCGAACACCATAAGCTTCGGATTTGTGAGAAGCGGGGTAAAATCGATCATTGCGCCGATACCGATAAAGAGGATCAGCGGGAAGAGTTCATTTGCAATACCTGCATTGAACAGAGTTGTGAGAGCGCCTACTTCTTCTTCACCGTTTTCAAGGATCTGAGTGATAGCGCCGGAGTTGGGAAGATTTACGAGGATCGCGCCAAAGCCCATCGGCAAAAGCAGAGTCGGTTCCATATCTTTCTTGATCGCAAGATAGATGAGAAGTCCGCCGATGATCCACATGATTATTTGCTTGATATCAAGATCAAGCAGGTTTTCATAAAGAATTTCCACGTTTTTTCCTTTCTTTCTTATGTTTTTAAAAAAATCATACAGAGGTATTATACCCTTTTTTTCGGTATATGTCAATATCCGTCAAGATTTTTGACGATTGTTATATCCATTTTTTCTTATATATTCCATACACAAGAAAATTAACAAGCCGCACGTTGATTTTTCTTACAATATGTTATATAATAGATAATAATAACTATATTTCCGAAAAAATATCGGATCAGATCGAAAAAAGAGGTACGACAGGTAATGGCACTGCACAGACCGACACGGCACATTCCCGGAATGAATGAAAAATATACACCGGCATCTCTTCCGCTGAGGCTGTTCGGAACGATCGACGAATCTATCGTTGACGGTCCCGGCATCCGATATGTGATCTTCACACAGGGATGTCCGCACGGCTGTCCCGGCTGCCACAACCCCCTTTCTCACGCAATGGAGGGAGGCACTCCCTCTTCAACGTCTGAGCAGTGGGGAAAAATCATGTCGCACACGCACCTCGACGGGATCACATTCTCGGGCGGCGAGCCGTTCCTCTGGGCGCGTGAGCTTTCGGAGATCGGACGTGCCGCACAGGATCGCGGGCTCACCGTTATGACATACACGGGATTTTTGTATGAGCAGCTTCTCGATATGGCAAAAACCGACAGCGGAATACACTCACTCCTCTCCTGCACAAATTATCTCGTTGACGGGCCTTTCATCCTTGAAGAAAAGGATATGACGCTGAAATACCGCGGAAGCCGCAATCAGCGCATCCTTGACATCACCTGCTACCCCAACTCAACGAATGCCGCACCTGCAAAGTTCTGATAAATTACATAAAATTTTCTTAAAATAAATCCACGGAGGCTGCTGTGTTATGAAAAATCACAGAATACTTGTTGTATCAAGCGCAAATATTGATTTCGTACAGCGTATGAGACGTCTGCCCTACTCAGGCGAGACTGTCATTGAAAGCGACCTCGGTTATTCTTACGTTCCGGGCGGACGAGGATCGTGCTCCGCTATTTCATTCGCGCGATTCGGCGCTGACTGCATATTCACCTGCAAGCTTGGCAATGATTCAAATGCAAAAAGACTTCTCGCAATGTATCAAAAGGAAGGAATCGACACAAGATACACCTTCTTTGATGACAGACTCCCGACGGGTCTTTCGTCTATACTCGTTGAAGATAACGGCAAAAACCGCGTGATCGCTTATCCGGGAGCAAATATGTCTCTCACCCGCGAGGATGTTGAGAACAGCTTTACCGTTTATCCCGATGCAGTATTCCTTCAGTTCGAGATTCCCGACGAGGCTATCTTTGAAGCCGCAGACCGCGCGAACGAGGATGGAATTCCGATCTTCGTTGACGCTTGTCCCGCAAGACTCGATTTCCCCCTCGGCAGACTCGGCAAGGTTGAGATCTTCTCTGCAAACGAAAGTGAGACCCGCGTATTCACGGGTGTTGCCCCCACATCCGAAGAGAGCTGTCTCCGCGCCGCGATCAAGCTCGCATCCCTTGTTGATGCAAAATATATCGTTCTCAAGCTCGGCCAGAGAGGCTCGTTTATCTTCGATGGCAGAGAGTATTACATAATCCCCGCAGAAGACGTTGAAGCTGTAGACACAACAGGTGTCGGCGATATTTTCTCGGCGGTTATGACTTATGTTTATCTGAGCAACAAAAATATCGTGTCCGCTGTCAAGTATGCAACCTGCGCGGCGGCGATATCCGTCACAAGAAAAGGCTCCGCAAGCTCTGTTCCGACACGCGAGGAGGTTCTCGCTTACGTAAAGAACAAGCTCTCGGCTGACAATAATTCAGACGGCACAAGCTCAGATGACGAATATTCGGAGGATGACGAATGATAATCGTAGGACTCGATTTCGGTGACGCAAGAACGGGCGTCGCTGTGTGCGATAAATATGAAATGATGGCGTCTGATGCAGGATGTATTTATGCCGACACATACAAAAAAGCTCTCGCCGCTTGCGCCGAACGTGTGCGCGAGCTCGGAGCTGAGCTGATCGTTGTCGGAAATCCGGTAAACATGGACGGAACATCAGGATGGAGAAGTGATAAATGCAAGGCATTCGCCCGCGAGCTGTCAGAGCTCACAGGTATCCCGTCTGAGATGTACGACGAGAGACTCACAACGGTATCGGCGCACAAGATCCTGAATGAAAACAACGTCAGGGGCAAAAAGCGCAAGGCTACGGTAGATGCCCTCTCAGCAAGGCTTATCCTCGAGGATTTTCTCACGGCAAAAAAACGCCGCGCAGAAATGGGAATTTGATTAAAAGGAAATATTACGGAAAAATATCTCGTTGGCGGGTCGCCGAGGACGTCGCCCCCTACAGAATACAAAATACAATGAGTGGAGACTCGTAGTTCTCCGCTATTTGCAATGGAAAAAACGAAAAGAGAGAACAGGGTGAAAAAATGAAGTTCTCTCTTGTTTTTTGTGATTTTATTTTGTAAACACCTGTTAAATATTCGATTTCCGAAATGATTCACAAAAAGTTAAAATACTCACCCAATATTTTCCTTGACAAAACAGATGTCTCGTGATATACTATTTAAGTATTGACTTGTCAACATTTTTAGGCAAGTCTTTATTAATGACTAATGACTTTTTTCAAGGCAAAGGATCCCTGATGGAAGCAAAAAACAAGATCAATGGCAAAGATCCCGCCTCGGCTGAGAAAAAAAGCGACAGCTTCATTCGCTTTTCGATCGCTACCGAGACAATTCTGAAAAACATCCAGAAGTACAAAAACGAAAAGCTCGAGGAATTCGGGCTGCACGGTATGCATTTAATGTATATGTACTGCCTCGATAAGTCCTCTGACGGAATGACTCCTGTTGAACTCGCAAAAAACTGCAACGTCGACAAAGCGTTCATCTCCCGCGTCACAACTGAGCTCAAACGTCTCGGATATATCGATTACGGAACCCGTGCAGAAAAAGAACCTAAATACAAAAAGCGTATACTTCTCACAAATGAGGGTAAACGTATAATGCAGTCGATCAACAATATGATAAATGAAGCGGTTGAGCGTATAACCTCGGGTATATCTCAGGATCAGATCGACTCGTTCTATTACGTCCTCTCGAAGTTTGACGAAAATCTCGACAGTCTCCTTGAGGCTACCTGATACCCCGCATTTCACAAAAAAATCAAAAAACATCGAAAATAATTGAGAAAATAATTGATTGGAGATCATGATGAATAAGGTATACAGAGTAAAAAATCACAAGAAAACACCCCGTATCTACAACCCTATCACAAATATCAAAGGATACTTTGACAACATTTCCACCTTTGGTGAAAAGCCTATGTTTGTCTGGAAGGAAAGCGGCGAGACCAAAAATATGAACTACGGTGAGTTTGTTGAGATGACAAAAAATCTCACACTCGGCGTTGAAGAAAAATTCGGCAAGTCCGCAGGCGTGAAGATCGCGATCCTCGGTGAGAGCTCTCCCTTCTGGTTTGCATCTTATCTTTCCATTATCGCATCGGGAAACGTAGCTGTTCCTATGGACAAGGAGCTTTCCCCCGAAGCTATCTCCGATTTCTTCGAATTCGGTGAGATCAAGGCTGTGTACTATTCATCCTCATTCAATGAAATGATCGAGGGTATCGCTGACGGTCACAAAACTCTCACAGACCGTCTCCCTATGGATTCTTCCGTATCAGGCACAAACGTTACATCTTTTGACTGCCTCATCAAGCTCGGTGAATCCTGCGGACGCGAATTTGATGCTGACGCAGATGAGGAAAGATGCTGTGAGCTCCTCTTCACATCCGGTACAACAGGCACTTCAAAGTGCGTAATGCTCTCTCAGAGAAACATTTTCACAACAGTTTCCTCTTGCTGTGAATCTGTTGACTTCAGCACAGATGATGCTGTTATGTCGATCCTTCCCCTTCACCACACATACGAGCTTACCGCGACCTACCTCGCAGGTACAAACTACGGTATGAAGGTCTGCATCAACGACTCACTCAGATATATTCTCAAGAATCTAAAGGAATTCCAGCCCACAGCTATCGTTGTTGTTCCGCTTGTTATTAATACAATGTACAAAAAGATCCTCAGCGAAGCTAAAAAGGGCGGCAAGGACAAGATCCTTCCCGTTGCAACAAAAATTGCTAACGCTCTCGGATACGTTGGAATCGACCTCAGCGAGAAGCTCTTCAAGGATGTTCGCGAAGCATTCGGCGGACGCCTTGAGAAGATCGTATGCGGCGGAGCTGCACTCTCCCCTGAGCTCATCCCGATCTTTGAAGCTTTCGGTATTTCCATTTACGAAGGATACGGCATTACAGAATGTTCTCCCCTCGTTGCAGTTTCTCCGTATTATGCCCGCAAGCCCGGCTCGATCGGACCTGCTGTTAACTGCTGCGAAGTAAGAATCGAAGGTCTTGAAACCAACGACCAGGGTTATCTCACAGGTGAGATTCAGGTCAAGGGTTCAAACGTAATGCTCGGATATATGAACAACGAAGAAGCTAACGCTGCCGCATTTACCGAGGACGGTTGGTTCCGCACAGGTGACGTTGGTTATCTCGACAAGGACAAATACATTCACATCACAGGCAGAATGAAGTCTGTAATCGTTCTTGACAACGGAAAGAATGTATTCCCAGAAGAAATTGAAGAATATCTTGCAAAGATCGAATACATTGCGGAATCTGTTGTTGTCGGCAGAGAAGAAGGAGACGGCACAAAGCTCGTTGCTGTAATCCTCCCGAACTACGAAAAGTATCCCGAAATGCAGGAAGCTGATCTCAGAGCCGAGATCCAGAAAGCTATCACAGAGCTCAACAAGAAGCTCCCGTCCTTCAAGCAGATCCACAAGCTCGACTTCAGAAAAACCGACTTCGAAAGAACCACAACAAAGAAGATCAAGAGATACTTAGTAAAGTAAAAACCAAACGTTGTCCACGCGCGAAGCGCGCATGAAAAAGTTTTGATCAAACTTTTTCAAAAGTTTGCAGGTGCTCAGGACAGCGTCCTGAGTGGGTTTTTAGGGCAAAGCCCTGAATCGCAGCCACGCGGACTGCGAAATAAACTGTTCAGAAATAAATAAAACCAAAGCCATACGTTATGTTGATAGACATTTCGTATGGCTTTTTGATTGCATTGTTTCTTAATAGTATATTTCGGAGTCCTGGTGACTCCAACTCAGGACTCCGTCCTAAGAACCTGCAAAAGAACCTTTTGAGGAAAGGTTCTTTTGAATCTCCAAACCTATTCAGACAGGGTACGAGTGTTTTGATTGTTATGATTGTGAATAAATTACAAATTATTCCTCGGAAATTTGTGACAATTTATTTTTTAAGTTTATTGAATTTTGTCTCAAAAATGTGTATAATGTAATTGTATTTTTTATTTTATCATACATCTATTCTATACCCTCGGAGGCAATAATGAAGCTGCTTGAAGATAGGATTCTCAAAGACGGAAAAATCGGCGCAGGTAACGTCCTCAAAGTCGATAGTTTTCTTAATCATCAGATCGATGCTCCCTTTATCTCCGAGCTCGGAAAAGAGTTTCACCGTCTTTTCAAAGACGAAGGTATCACTAAAGTTCTCACGATCGAAGCTTCCGGTATCGGTATAGCCTGCCTTACCGCAATCTACTTCGGCGTGCCTGTTGTATTCGCAAAAAAGACTGAAACCAACAATATCTCAGGGGATGTCTACACCTCTGAGGTTTACAGCTACACGCACGAGCGTACATATAACATACGCCTCTCAAAGGAATTTCTTACAAAGGATGACCGCGTGCTTATCGTTGACGACTTCCTCGCAAAAGGAAGCGCGCTCCTTGCTCTTCTCAAGCTCGTTGAAGCCTCCGGTGCTTCTGTCGCAGGCGCGGGTATCGTAATCGAAAAAGCTTACCAGCCGGGCGGAGATATCGTTCGCTCACTCGGCGTCAGAGTTGAATCTCTCGCTCGTATCGCTTCTATGGATGAAAACGGTATAGAATTCGTAAAATAATAATTCTGTCCCAAATATGCCGCCTCGGCGGTGTTTGGAAATATAATTAAAAATTTTCAGGAGGAACATTAAAATGTTCAAAAAGATTTCCGCGCTTCTCCTCGCTGCAGTTATGCTCCTTACTGTTTGCGCAGTATTCACATCCTGCTCCGGAGACACATCTTCTCTTAAGATCGGCGTAATCCTCATCGGTGACGAAACCGAAGGTTACACCAAGGCTCACATGGACGGTATCAAGGGTGCCGCTAAGGAACTCGGTATCAAAGATTCCCAGATTATCTGGAAGTACAACACTCTTGAAAACTCTGCTTGTCTCGACGCTGCTACAGACCTTATCGGCCAGGGCTGCTCTCTGATCGTTTCTAACTCTTACGGTCACCAGACATACATGGTTCAGGCTGCTGCAGACTATCCGGACATCACTTTCGTTTCTATGACAGGTGACTTCGCGGCAATCTCCGGTCTTGACAACTTCAAGAACGGCTTCACAAAGGTATTCCAGTCCCGTTACGTTTCCGGCGTTGTTGGCGGTATGAAGCTCAAGCAGCTTATGGATGACGGTATCGTTACTCCCGAAACCACTCCCGGCAGCTTCGATGAGAACGGCAACGTTAAGGTTGGTTACGTTGGAGCATTCAACTATGCAGAAGTTGTTTCCGGTTACACAGCATTCTTCCTCGGTCTCCGTTCCGTTGTAGAAAACGCTGTTATGGAAGTAAACTACACTAACTCCTGGTTTGATATCGACAAAGAAGCTGCTGCTGCAGAAGCTCTCGTTGCTAACGGCTGCGTTATCATCGGTCAGCACGCTGACTCTACAGGTGCTCCCGCAGCTTGCGAAAGAATGCTCGGCGACGGCAAGATCTGCTACTCCGTTGGTTACAACATCGACATGAGAGAAACAGCTCCCAATGCTGCTCTCATCTCCCCCACAAACACATGGTCCGTATTCTATAAGGATCTCTTCCAGAAGGCACTCGACGGTAAGGCAAGCGAACAGCCTGCTGACGTTGCTAAGGGCTTTGACGAAGACGGCGTTGCTGTAACAGAGCTCGGTACATCCTGCGCTCCCGGCACAGCTGAAAAGGTTGAAGAAGTTATCGCTGCTATCAAGGCAGGTACACTCAAGGTATTCGACACAAGCACATTCACAGTATCCGCTGAACAGGGCACCTGCACAGTTGAAACAGACGCTGAAGGCCACGTTACAAGCTGCAAGGTTGACCTCTCCTTCATGGACTGGACAACAATGACTCCCGTTTACGTAGGCGAAGTTGTTGAATGTATCGTTGACGGCGCATTCTCCGAATCCACATTCAGAAGCGCTCCTTACTTCTCCATAAGAATCGACGGCATCATCGAAAAATAATTTCTAAACTTATCGAAGAAGGGAAGTCTCATAACCGCGGCTTCCCTTTTTTGAATTAGTTTGACTCAAGCCAAGCTTTGTCTTATATAAGTTTTGATCCAACTTTTTCAAAAGTTGGTGGGTTCGGAGGGCAAAGCCCTGAGTCGAGGTCACCAGGACCTCGAAACCACCTTTTCTGATTTTTCTAATCCCCATCTCCTACATCACGAAAGGAGCTTCAATGCCTTATACAACAGAAGACGCGATCCGTCTTGTAAACATTACAAAAACGTTCGGTGAAGTTGTCGCTAACCGTGATATTTCCCTCTCGATCAAAAGAGGTGAGATCCTCTCCCTCCTCGGAGAAAACGGAAGCGGAAAAACCACCCTTATGAACATCCTCTCAGGTATCTATTATCCCGACGGCGGTCAGATCTTCGTCGGCGGAAAAGAAGTGTCGATCGGCTCCCCGAAGGATGCCTTCGATCTCGGTATCGGGATGATCCACCAGCACTTCAAGCTCGTTGACGTGTTTACCGCAGCCGAAAACATCATCCTCGGTCTCCCGAAGGAAAAAGATGCCTCGGCTAAACTCGACATAAAAGCGGTCTCCGCTAAAATTTCAGATATCTGCTCACGCTACGGCTTCGATATCACACCCGATCAGAAGGTCTACGAGATGACCGTTTCACAAAAGCAGACTCTCGAGATCGTTAAAGTCCTCTATCGCGGTGCGGATATCCTCATTCTCGATGAACCTACCGCCGTTCTTACACCTCAGGAAACAGAAAAGCTCTTCGGAGTTATGCGTGAAATGAAGAAAGACGGCAAAGCTATCGTTATCATCACTCACAAGCTCCACGAGGTTCTCTCCGTTTCCGACAGAGTCTCGATCCTGAGAAAAGGCGAGTACATCGGTACTGTCAACACATCTGACGCAACTGAACTCTCCCTCACCGAAATGATGGTCGGTAAAAAGGTCACACTCGATATCGAGCGTCCTGAGCCGAAGGATATCAAAAAACGTCTCTCTATCAAAAATCTTACAGTTATCGGGGCTGACGACGTGCCCGTTCTCTCCGATGTATCATTCGATGCGTTCGGCGGCGAGATCCTCGGCGTCGCAGGTATCTCGGGATGCGGTCAGAAGGAGCTTCTCGAAGCTGTCGCAGGTCTCCGTGTCACAGCTGAAGGCTCCGACATCAAATTTTATGACCCCGATGACAATGACTCAGAAAAACAGCTGATCGGTCTCACTCCGCGTCAGATCAAAAATATGGGTATCACCCTCTCGTTCGTTCCCGAGGACCGTCTCGGAATGGGACTTGTCGCATCTATGGGTATGAGCGGCAATATGATGCTCAAGTCTTACGAAAAGGGTAACTCCTTCTTCACGGAAAGACGTGCCCCGAAGGAGCTCGCCGAAGAGATAAAGGATGACCTCGCAGTTGTTACTCCGTCAATAAACACTCCCGTTCGCCGTCTCTCAGGCGGTAACGTACAGAAAGTCCTTGTAGGACGCGAGATCGCCGCAGCTCCCGCTGTTCTTATGACAGCTTACGCTGTTCGCGGACTTGATATCGGTACTTCTTATCAGATCTACCACCTTCTCAACGAACAGAAGGAAAAAGGCGTCGCCGTAATCTATGTCGGTGAAGACCTCGACGTGCTGATCGATCTGTGTGACAGGATCCTCGTTCTCTGCGCGGGTAAGGTAACAGGTATCATCGACGGCCGCACCGCTACCAAGGAAGAAGTCGGACTTCTTATGACAAAAATCGACTCGCACAGCGATAAAAAAGAAGTAAAGGAAGGTGAGAGAGAATGAATAATTCTGCAAAAGAAACCGTAAAAACTCACGAGCCTCTCATCAGACTCGCTAAGCGTGACGGCGTTTCTATGCCGAAAAAAATCGGCATCCGTGCTCTCGCGATCATCTTTGCTCTTGTGATCGACGCGGTGTTCATCGTTCTTGTGACAAAGATCAACCCATTTGCGGTTTATGCCGAGATATTCAAGGCGACATTCCAGACACCTCTCAGATTTATGTGGGCTATGCGAGATATGGTATCTCTGCTCTGTATCGGTATCGCGCTCGCTCCCGCGTTCAAGATGCGATTCTGGAACATCGGTGCTGAAGGTCAGGTTCTCATGGGAGGATTTGCTACCGCACTTTGTATGATGTTCCTCGGTCAGTCTCTTCCCACACCCGTTCTCTTCCTCGTTATGCTTCTCACAAGTATAATAGCAGGTGCCGTCTGGAGCTTCATTCCCGCATTCTTCAAGGCAAACTGGAACACCAACGAAACCCTCTTCACCCTTATGATGAACTACGTTGCGATCCAGATCGTTGCGTTCTCCACAAACGTTCTCCGCGGACAAGCGTCATCTCTCGGTACGATCAATATGACCACGAGAATCGGCTGGTTCCCGAAGATCCTCGGACACGACTTCACCCTCAACATAATCATCGTTGCAGTTCTCACTGTGCTGATGTACATATACCTCAAGTACACCAAGCACGGATACGAGATCTCCGTTGTCGGTGAATCTGAAAACACAGCCCGCTACGCAGGAATTGACGTAAAAAAGGTAACTATCCGCACGCTCATCATCTCAGGTGCGATCTGCGGTCTCTGCGGATTCATTATCGTTGCGGGAAACAAGCACACCATCGCCACAAATACAGCAGGCGGAAACGGTTTTACCGCTATCATCGTAGCTTGGCTCGCAAAATTCAACACATTCTATATGGCTCTGATCTCGTTCCTTCTCATTTTCCTTGAAAAAGGTGCGTCTCAGATCGCCTCAGCTTACGGTCTCAACGAATACATTGCGGACATCATCTCGGGAATCATTCTCTTCTGTATCCTCGGAAGCGAATTTTTCATCAACTACAAGATGATCTTCCGCCACAAGAATAATGCATAAGGGGGAAAACAAAAATGATTGAAACCAATCTTCTTGCGTGGATCGCACGCGCTGTTCAGTTCGGAACGATCATTATGTTCGGTTCCCTCGGAGAAATTCTTACAGAAAAATCCGGAAACCTCAATCTCGGCGTTCCCGGAATTATGTATCTCGGTGCGTTTGCAGGATTTGCATCCGCCTACACCTACGAAAATGCGGTAGATCAACCGATCGGCATCGTCTGTATAATCATTGCAATGCTGTGCGCGTTTGCCGCTTCCGCACTCGGCGGACTTATCTACAGCTTCCTCACGATCACGCTCCGCGCAAATCAGAACGTAACAGGTCTTGCTCTCACCACATTCGGTATGGGAGTTGCAAACTTCTTCGGTGCGCTTCTCCTCAAGGGTGAGGTTTACACAGCAGCGCCCGTTGCCAATGCGGCATTTATAGCGAAGATCCCGTTCCTCTCCGATCACCTCGGAGTTGTCGGAAAAGCGCTGTTCTCCTACGGATTCGTCGCTTACCTCGCAATCATCGTAGCGATCATCATGCACTACTTCCTCAACAAGACAAGAACAGGTCTGAATCTCCGCGCGGTAGGCGAAAATCCCGCCACAGCGGATGCCGCAGGTATCAACGTAACGAAGTACAAATATTTAGCAACCGTGATCGGTGCGGGAATCTCCGGAATTGGCGGACTTTACTACGTTCTCGATTACAACAACGGTATCTGGGCTACCACAGGTCAGATCGAGGCTCTCGGTTGGCTCGCTGTTGCGCTCGTTATTTTCACAACGTGGCGTCCTCTCAGCGCGATCTGGGGCGCGTATCTGTTCGGTCTTCTCTACTGGCTCTACAACTTCCTCCCGAAGCTTCTGGGGCTTACAAACGTTGACAGAACGAGTGACCTCTACCAGATGATCCCGTACGTCGTAACGATCATCGTGCTCGTTGCGGTAAGTCTCCGCCGCAAGCGCGAATCTCAACCGCCGGCATCTCTAGGCCTCGCGTACTTCCGCGAAGAGAGATAAAGCGATAAACTAAATACAACAAAAAACTGTCGCATCAAGGGCTTCCCCTCAGTGCGACAGTATTTTTATTTTTGCAAATTATCTTATGTGTTCCATCTGATATTCGGCATCTCAAAGCCTCCCTCCGAGAGAGAGGTGGGTACACCGCGAGATTCTCCGACGCGAGAAGTTGAAGAGCTTTGGGAACTCGCGTTGCGTGATGGAAGGAGCCTGCGTAACGATACCATCCAGCCAAATTTTTCGTATGAGCGCTCTCCCCTCCCTCCCGGATGGAGCCTAAAAACCGGATACAATCTCCCCGGAGCACATAATGTAAATTGGAGCTTTATTTTTGTGATCTTATAATATCGGCTACCGCCTTGATGTCGTCCAAAGCTCTCACTCTCATCTCGTCTGCGCGAAGTCTGAGAGAAGCGGTGATCTCCTCACGTCCCGCCTCGATATTCCCGATATATTCGAGAGTTTTCTCTGCAAAAACGGGAGTATTTCGGTCGAGATCGACAACAAAATCCTGTCCGAGCTCACTCATAAGCGACTTGACCTTTGGGTCATATGACAGACCGATCACAGGAACACCCGCTGAGGAAGCAAAAATGATCGAGTGAAGTCTCATTCCCACAACAAATTCTGCCTCTGACATAATTCCGATCATCTCGTGGGCATCGCTCGGCGAATAGAAGATCGCGCCGTCAACTTTTCCTGCAACCTCTCGGCTGATCTCGGTGTCATGCGCGCTCTGCATAGGGATCATAACAGGTCGGTATCCGTATTTTTCACGTATTTCGCTGCACACCCGCACTCCTTCGGAAATTATCACATCATCTGACGGATCATCAGCCGTGTTTCCAAAACGCCCCATAGGTCTGAGGGAAACCGCGATAAACTTCTCGCTGTCACGGATGCCGAGAGACCTTATCACGTCTCTCACTTCCTCACGGTCGGCAGGCTCGATGAGAAACGCAGGATCGGCTGTTACACGGATCTTATCATGTGCAACTCCGAGCCTCTCCAGCTCAGATGCCGAATCGGCATCACGAACAGAAACGTAATCTGCATTTGACACGAGTTTTTTCGTCATTTTTTTGTTGTCAGAGTCGTTGATCGGTCCGATCCCGTTCGCAAAAATGCACGTTTTTGCATTCGACGTCTCGGCGCATCCTACAACGGCGGCGTAATACTTAAAGCTTCGCGAGCTCGTCGCATCCTGGAACAAGCTTCCGCCTCCGGAAATGAACACCCGCGATCTCTTGATCTCTCTCGAGAACGCAAGTGGATTGAGTCTTGAAACACATTTCACCCCCGTCCTCTTCGATTCAGCTCTCGGATTTTTCGTAAGCGCCGCGATCTTCACGCCCTCGATCTCCTCCGAAAGCTTTGATGTGATAATGTCAAGCAGGCTCTCGTCACCGAGATTTCCGAATCCGTAGTAGCCCGACAAAACGACGTCTGACTTACCCCTAAATCCCACAGGAGATGCGAGAGTTTTCTCGTACATCTTCATATAATCGTCAGCCATACGGCTTGCGGTGTAATTTTTGTAAATAAAATCGCGGTTGAACTCTCCCATCGCGCGCCGTGAATCCGCGTCCATATCAATAAGTGCGGAAATATCGGAGAAAAGCTTCGCTTCGCTCTCGATCTCCATTCCGCGACAGCAGAAATTCGTGTTCACGGCATCGTAGATCTTGCTCTCGTCGAAAATTCCGAGTGAGCCTTGATTTCCTGCGATTATAACAGGCTTTGCGGCTGACATCGCCTCAAGAGCTGAGCGAGACACGCCGATGAAAATATCAGCTGCGGCGCAGTACTCGTTCGTGTTCGAGACGGGACCCGTCATTGTAACAAGCCCTCTGCCGACTTGTTTGTTCACCTCATCAGCGGCACTATTCAGAACATCAAATTCCGTTCCTCCGCCTACGATAATTATATCAGCATTCGGATATTTCTCTGAGATCTTCGGCGCGATTGAGATAAGTTTATATGCAGGATCGGCGCGGTCGGCGTCAAGCCTGCTCATATAAACGATTCTGAATCTGTCGCGAAGGAGTCCGTGCGACTGAAGAATTGAGTCAAAGGGAATATCCTCTGAGAATTTTTTCGTATCAACCCCGTTGATCGTATAGTGTATCTTCGATCTCGGGTATCCGTATTCGTCGACGAGGTAGTCTCCGATGTCGTGCGAGACCGCCATTACCCCCTCCCCCCAGCGAGATATCATTCGCCAAAGAGGATTTACCGAGAAATTCAGATGCGCTGAAGTTACAAAGCGGAATTTTCGTCCGTTTTTATCGACCATTCTGTCGTGGAGAAGTCCCGTTATAAACGCAGGGATTCGCGCGTGCGCGTGGACGATATCAAACTCACCCTCGCGGATAAGATCTCGGAGCCCCTTGTACGACTCCTGAACAGCCTCGGGACGCTTTGTATTCAGCGGAAGGTTAACACAAGTCACGCCAAATGATCTCAGCTCATCGGCGTAGACGCCGCCGTGTGACGCAAGCGTGATCTCGCATCCGCGGCTTATCAGCTCTCGGCAAAGCTCGAGGATATGAGTTTCTGCGCCGCCGATGTTCATCGACATTGTTACCATCAGAATTTTCATACGAATACGTCTCTTTCTGCTTTATTTTTTGCCCGTTTTATTCTTACCGCCTTGCTTGACTTGATTGTGGGCAGGCTTCTTCTGCGAATTCAGCGGACGGCTTCTATTATCAGATCTTCCTGATTTGCCATATTTCTCAGATTTGTCGAATTTCTTGTTTTTTCCGCCGTTTTGCGCGGATTTTTTTGTTTTATCGTATCTTTCCCCGCGATTCTGTCGACTCTTCTCGCGAGTCGGCGTTTTTTCTTCTTTCACTCTCTCCTCGCGCGGCATTCCGAGAAGCTCTCGCAGATCCTTCACACCTTCCTCGGAGCAATAGTTCATCGCTTCATAGATCTTGCGGCGATTTTCGGGATGTCTCCACTGAAGGAGTGCTCTCTGGAGCTGCTTTTCGTGGTAATCTGTTGCGGTATACACTTTTTTGCCCGTGAACGGATCTATCCCTGTGTAATACATAACAGTTGACGCGGTACCCGGGGTGGGATAGAAGTCCTGCACCTGTTCCGGCGCGAGTCCGATCTTCTTTGTGTAAAGGGCGAGGTGCGCGGCGTCATCCATCGTACTGCCCGGGTGGGATGACATAAGATACGGGACAAGATACTGCTCTTTTCCGCACTCAGCCGAGAGCCGCATATATTTTTCGCGGAATTTGTCGTACGCCTCGATCGTCGGCTTACCCATATGCGACAGCACGTTCGGCGCGCAATGCTCGGGTGCGACCTTGAGCT
>SVUC01000044.1 GCA_015063455.1 Oscillospiraceae bacterium | reverse complement strand
ACCAAAGGTTGATAATATCACACCCTTTTTCAAATTAGATTTTTTTGATCAGTTCCCCTACTGTCATTCTTGCTCCGAGTGTAGCGTACTCAAGAGCTTCGCGGGAGATTTCTTCAATAACTTCTACAGATTCAAGTGTTCTCTCAACAATATCTGAAATATCGTTGAAACCGATTCTGTCGTGAAGGAAAGCGTCTACCGCCTCTTCATCTGCCGCGATCAGAGATGCGGGAGCAGTTCCGCCAAGTCTTATAGCGTGTCTTGCGGAATCAAGAAGAGTAAACGCATTTGTATCAGGTCTGTCAAAGGTGAGAGATGCAACTGATACAAGATCCAGCTCTCCGTACGACACTTCAGCAGATCTTGGCGCGGTTGCCGCGTACCTTATGCAGTCACGCATATCGGGACGTCCCATCTGCGCCATAAAAGTGTTATCATTATATTCGATCATTGAATGAATTATACTTTGACGGTGTATCACAACGTCGACTTTACTTTCATCAACACCGAAAAGCCTTACAGCCTCAATTATCTCAAAACCCTTATTCATGAGAGTGGCAGAATCTACTGTTATCTTCTTACCCATTTTCCAGGTTGGGTGAGCCAGCGCATCGGCTGCCGTCACATTTTTCAAGTCATCACGCGTTTTATTGTAAAACGGTCCGCCTGACGCTGTAAGAATGATCTTTTTGAGATCAGCCGGATCTCTGTTCTCGAGGCATCTGTACACCGCGCAATGCTCACTGTCAACGGGTATCATCTCGCCGCCCGACTGATTCATAATATCGAAAATCATATCCCCCGCGGAGATGATCGCTTCTTTGTTCGCCATTCCGACTCTTTTACCCGATCTCGCTGCCGCAAGAGCGTGTCCGAGTCCTGCAAGTCCGCCTACTGAGTGAAAAATTATATCGGCATCTGTTTTTTCAATAGCGTCAAAAAGCTCATTTTCATCCACGATTATCTCGGGAAGGTACTCAGCTGAGAGCTCCTCTCGCAATCTTTTGGCAGCCGCCTCGCTTGTGACTGAAACGAGACGTGGTGAGAATTCTCTTATCTGTTCAGCAAGCATAGATGTGTTCTCACCCGCTGTGAGAAGAGAAACCTCAAGTCCGAGCTCACGAATCACGTCAATAGTCTGCGTTCCGACAGATCCTGTTGAACCGAGAACTGCCGCTTTTTTCGGGCAAAAATCCCGATTTGGAGATAAATTAATCATTAAAAACTCCGGATCAGATCAGCATACCTTCAAGGAAAGGAAGCTGAGTTATAATGTAAAGTAATGGTGCTGTAAGCATTACGCTGTCAAATCTGTCAAGTACACCGCCGTGTCCCGGGAATACAGTACCGTAATCTTTGATATTATATCTTCGCTTGATTGCAGATGCGGTGAGATCCCCTATCTGCGAAACAACGGAAACAACCGCACCGAGAACAGCGAGAACCACATAATTCGGTGTTACCGCATCATTGAAGAAGCTTTTGATTATGAGTGCATAAACAACAAATGATACCGCTCCAAATACGATTCCGCCTACGCTTCCCTCAACAGTTTTCTTTGGGGAGACTTCGGGAATAAGCTTATGACGACCGAACAGTCTTCCGCAAAAATACGCAAATGTATCACTTACCCAAGGTCCGATGAAAACAAGGAGATATGTATATCTTCCCAGGCTTGTAAGATTACTGATACAAGTGAAAGTGACAGCTACATAAAATACACCTGTGAAAGCAGCGGATGCATCCTTAAAATCAATTTTACCGCGCGAAAATACAACAGCTGAAAAAACGAATATTTGATAAACCACGCAAAGTGCAAACTGGATCTCTACCACTTTAGCCTCAGTAAAAATCGGGACGAGTGGCATAAGCAGCGTAAGGATACACGACGGAACAGATATCAAATAATTCTTTCTGCATCCAACGCATCCAAGCATCTCATACGCACCCACTGTTGCAACTATCGCCATTGCAGCGGGAAAGATCACAGTATCGGAAAAATAGCAGATTGGAATAAATATTGCTATCGCACAGATTGCTGTTATTGTTCTCTTTAACATAACGAATACTTCCGTTTACTTATTTTCATTTTTTGTCAAGTCCGCCCCATCTTCTGCTTCTTCCCGCAAAATCTCTGACAGCGAGATCAACATCCGAGGCGGAAAAATCGGGCCACATTTTTTCCGAGAAATAGAACTCCGAATAAGCGCACTGCCACAAAAGGAAGTTTGAAACTCTCGTTTCATTTCCTGTTCTTACGATCAGATCGGGATCGGGACATCCTTTGGTATAAAGCTTTGAGGAAATATCGTCCTCTGTAATACTTTCACGTCCATCTCGCAGAAGCTCATTTACAGCATTTACGATCTCGGCACGTCCCCCGTAGTTGAGTGCGATATTGAGTCTGTACGGGCGGCCACGGGTCTCATCCTCGAGGGCTTTTGTCTTCCTTCCGATGTTCTCGGTAAGCTGGGCCGGCTCTCCGATAAACCTGAATTCTATATCTTTCTCATCGGAAGCTTCCTCGATATACGCGAGAAGAAGGCTGAAAATTGCCTCTACCTCGTGACGCGGTCTTTTGATGTTCTCGGTTGAAAAAGCGTATACGGTACAGCAATCTATCCCGATTTTTTTACAGTAACGGACGATCTGCTTAAAAGTTTCCGCACCTTTTTTGTGTCCTGCTTCTCTCGGGAGAGAACGCTCTCTCGCCCATCTTCCGTTCCCATCCATGATGAACGCAATATGTTTGAGTCCGCTTTTCTCAACGATCTCGGTTATGCTCATATCATTCGGTAATGTCATAATCCACCAATTTTCATAAAATACAATGTAAGCGCCCAGCCATAGACGTTTTACCGTATATCACCGGGCGCACGTACATATCTGACTGTTCGGTTTTGCCGATGATGTCAGATCTCCATGATTTCCTTTTCTTTAGCGGCTGTGATAGTTTCGATCTCCTTGATGAACTTATCTGTCATATCCTGAATAGTCTTATCTGACTGCTTCTGTTCATCTTCGGTCATTTCGCTGTTCTTCTTCATAGCCTTGCTCTTATCATTAGCATCACGTCTGATGTTACGAATAGCAACCTTTGCATCTTCGCTCTGCTTTGAGATGCCCTTCTTGATCTCCTTACGTCTTTCCTCTGTAAGCTGAGGGAATGCAAGGCGGAGAGTCTTACCGTCGTTTACGGGAGTGATTCCGATATCGGAAGCAAGGATAGCCTTTTCGATATTTTTAATTGTGGAAGCGTCCCAGGGAGAGATCATAACAGTTCTGGGGTCAGTTACCTTAACTTCAGCCATCTGAGGAATAGCAGTGGGAACTCCGTAGTAGTCAACAGTAACTTTATTGAAAACTGCTGTGTTGGCTCTGCCCGCACGGATCAGAGAAAGCTCTTCCTTATATACTTCAATGGTCTTTTTCATTTTGGATTCATATTCTTTGGTATCGAGTTTCATAATTTCGTCTCCTTAATATTTAGTATTTATAATTTTCGTTTTATCAGTGGAACTGAGGTTCTGTATCGCTTTTATGTGTAACGAGTGTTCCGATCTCCTCGCCTTTTACGACTTTGATGATATTTTCAGGATCTGACAGTGCAAACACATACATATCCATCTTCTGCTCTTTTGCGATTGCGGAAGCGGAAACGTCTGTTGCGTGAAGTCCCTTTACGAGACATTCATCATAAGATACAACTTTGTATCTCGGAACAGATCTGTCGATCTCACCGTTCTCGTCGCGGGGATCTCTGGTGTAAATTCCGTCGATATTCTTTGCCATAAGAATAACGTCCGCGTCGATCTCAGAAGCTCTTACAACAACTGTTGTGTCTGTTGTAACGAACGGAATACCTGTTCCGGCACCAAAAATAACGACCATACCGTCATTGAGATGCGCTATAGCTTTTCTGAAATCGTACTGTTCAGCAAAGCTGTTCATATTTATCGGGGACATTACGGTAACAGGGCAATTTTTCTTTTCGATCGCATCCTCAAGTCTAAGGCAGTTGATCATAGTACCGAGCATACCCATCTGGTCAGCTCTCGCTCTTTTAACTCCCTTACCGTACGCGCCTCTCCAAATATTTCCGGCGCCGATTACGATACCGACCTGTATTCCGTCATCAACAAGACGTTTGACAACGTCTGCGATGCGATCAATGATCTCGGGGTCAAAAATTTCGTCAACTTTATTTTCATCATCTTTTTTGGCGATCGCTTCGCCGGATAATTTGAGAAGAACTCTCTTAAATCTGCATTCAGCCATACGGCAATCCTCCGTACATACATTTTATCTAATATATTTTACCCTATTTTAATTAATTTGTAAATAGGAATCGCAAGATTTGTTATAATTTTATGTTTTTTATTATATATCAAAGAATTGAAGCTATAGATTATCCTGTAGTGTGTACTCAAAAAAACAGGACACCGCGTAGTTCGGTATCCTGCTCTGAATATTGAAATTAAACTACTGTCACTCCTGCCGAGCGAAGTATCTCTTTTGCTGAGTCAATTTGCTCGTCAGTCGGTATCCAGTCACGTCGTCCGTTGTCGTCGAGTCCGATGAATGTAGCCTTTGTACCTCCATATGCGTGGTACGGAAGAAGCTCAACACCTATACAGTTCTTCAGCGACAAAGCAATTTCACCGACCCTGCGAAAATGCTCATCAACGGTATTCTCCCCGTTTACGACAATACATCTGAGAAGTGTTTTCGCACCAAGGCTGTCTGCAAGAAAAAGATTTTCGAGGATCTTCTTGTTCGACACTCCCGTGTTTCTCACATGCCGCTCATCGTCTGTATCCTTGATGTCCCAGAGGAAAAGGTCAGTATTGCGAACGATATCTTCAAGGTGTTCTACAGAAAAATATCCGCAAGTCTCAACTGCGGTATTATATCCCGCATCTTTGCACGCCTCAAGCAGTTCTGCAACAGCTTTGTCCTGCACAAGAGGCTCGCCGCCCGAGACCGTAATTCCGCCTGTTGTACCGTAGAAGGCGCGGTCCTTTTCAACCTCTGCGATTATCTCGTCGATCGAGTATTCGCTGCCGCATATCTCAAGAGCTGCAGTTGGGCACTCTCGCGCACAGCTTCCGCAAGCGATACATTTTCCCCTGTCGATCGTGTGCTCGTCAGATATGTTATGTACGCCAAATTCACAGATCTCGCCGCAAATACCGCACATTATACACTTTGAAGTATAATAAAGCAACTCGCTTTTAGATTTCTGTGTTTCGGGATTGTGACACCACGCACATCTGAGGGGACACCCCTTGAGAAAGACCGTTGTTCTGATCCCTGGACCGTCGTGCATACAGAAGCGCTGTATTTCGGTCACGTTCAGCTTTGTTTCGATTTTATTTTTCATTCTGCTCGATGATCATCTGCTGCCAATCTTTGTTAAGAGTAACAAATCTTGCATTCCATCCCGAAACTCTGACAGACAATGTCTGATAATCCTCGGGATGCTTCTGTGCTTCTCTGAGGATCGCTGCATCAGCTACATCAGGCTGCATAAAGAATCCGCCGAGAGTAACAAATCCGCGCATAAGCGCAACAAGAGTATTAAGACCGTTCTCACCCTCCACGTTACTGGGAAGGAGCTTGATATCGAGAGCCGAGCCGCAGGAGATCTCTGTATGATCCGGTTTGCAGTAGGACTTGACAATTGCGGATGCGCCGTCCTTGTCACTTCCGGGGGTAGGCGAGCAGTTAGCGGCGAGAATCTCATGTGCAAATCTTCCGTGAGGAACAGCAAGTCTGTGAGGAGACCATTCAAGCTGACGTCCGAATGTGCTGATACCGGGGATAAACTCAAACGGTGATTTTTCGCCGTAGGACTTGCAAATCTCAGCAAATCTCTTCAGAATCTCGACAGCGATAGAATCGACTTCATCGTTGTCGTTTCCATAATAGCTGTATTTGTTCTGAACATATCTGCGGAGAACTTCCTCGCCTTCCCAGTTATTTTTGAGAATCTTCAAGAATTCGGGAAGAGTCAGCTTCTTTTCTTCATAAACAAGCTTCTTGATAGCGTAAAGGCTATTTGTAACATCGGCAAGTCCGCCAATGTGAGGAGATATACGCATATAAACCGGTCCGCATTCATTGTACGAAATACCTTTTTCAATACAACCGCCCTCAAACAGAGAAGGAACGGTACTCGCACCTAATTTTTTACACTTCCAATTACCGTCGGCATATCCATCTTCAAATATCCAGCCACAGTTCATATTGTAAATCGAATCAACCTCTTTTGCAAGATCAACTATGTACTGCTCAAAGAGTGACTCATAATCGGGGTAATCACAGCCTTCTTCATAACCGTGCAATGTCTCAGTCTGAAGTATCTTCAACGAGTCAAAGGGTGTGTAAGAGAAGTATGTCTTACCCGGGATCTGTACTTCCCAGCAGCCGTCGTTTGCGAACTTACGCGCCTCGCGAAGATCGTATCCTTCCTTAACGAAAGCATCAATTACAACTTCCTCGTTGTATACCGCAAGAATACCGCCGCCGAATCGCATTACTTCAGCAACACGTCTGAGAAGCTTTTCGTCTGTATTTTTGTTCAAGCGTACAGATGTCGGGAAATCACTGATACCAAGCTCTTCAAGAATGTCGAGGACAAGATATGTAACCTCATTTGTTACTTCGTTTCCGTCTTCGTCGATACCTGCAAGAACAATATTCTGATAATGCTGAGCATCTCCGCTTCCGTAGTCTCCGCCTGCTACCCATTCACATCCCTTGATGAAGAGGTGTGCAAGGATCTCACGCGCTTCGTCAAGGGTGAGTGTGCCATCAGCGAGATCTTTCTTCAGATATCCTCCGAGGATCTGGTCTATACGTCCGATTCCGGGCCATGTTCCGCAAACTCTTTGGAATGCAAACATAAACCAAATGCTCTGTACTGCTTCGTAGAAGTTCGATGCCGGCTTGTGAGGAACATTGAGAAGGTTCTTGTAATTCGCTTCATATCCCGGCATTCCCGCGAGAGCGTCGAGGTAACGCTTGTGCCATACATCAAAAGCATCAAGACAAGTTACACAGCTCTGCATAAATCTTTCTTTTTCGCTTCCACGGTATTTTTCGTAATATTCATTGACCTTTGCTCTGATGTGATCAAGTCCGTATTTGACTACGGTGTCGAAATCCAATGTCAAATGGCTGACGCCAAAAACCATAGGCTCACCGTTACGTGTCGCGGGAACAAAATGTCTGATTGCCATACCAAGAGTAGCCGCACCGCTGAGACGCTCATTTTCACAAATTCTGATAGGAGCATCACTCGCGATTCGAGTAATGATCGCATCATATATGTCGATCTTTGACATTTGATAATAATTCTCGAGATCGTCGAAAACAATAGAGTCTGTCTTTTTTGTGTCAAGTCCGTATTTGTGGTTCAGAGAATCGTAGGCAAACTGTCTTGTGCTCTCCGAAAGACGAATCGGTCTGGACATATTATTTTGTGTGTAAAATTCCATTGAAATTACCTCCGTCCTATACTTATTCAATCTATATTTTACAGTATTATTCTACTGAATTCAATTGACATTACTACTAAAAAAGTGTACAATACTACTGAGGTGATCAAAAATGAATTTCGATACGATTATAACTGTCGAGTTTCTGTCAAAAAGTAAAAGCAATATGGCTTTTACAAATATTGATAAGCTGAAGCATATAAAAGTTTTACCGTATATCTCAATAGTACAGGCGGTAGACGGGTACTATGAGATAGGCCTCGGCGGGAATAAGCTTGAAAATACCGGAACAGGCGGTTTTTTTATTGCGCCTGCGGGGGTGCAGCAGGAAATTGTCCATCACATAAACCATGCAACAGGTCAGATGGCGTGCCGCTGGGTCTTTCTTGATGTTGTCATAAACGGTGTATACCGTCCGGATTTTCTGTATGATTTTCCTACCATAGTTCCAAAAGAAAGATGTAACGAGCTCAATTCGCTTTTTGACGAGCTGTTTTCAACAGACGATATATTTGACAATTACAGTTCATATTATCGTATTATGAAATTTTTGTTGTCACTCGCGTCCCATTCAAAAAGATCGGAAAATGAATCTATACACAAAACTCTCGAATATATCGAAAAAAATTACAAGAGTGATATACGCATCAATGACCTTGCCAATAATATTCATATGTCTGTGTCAAATTTTCATTCTGTATTCAAGAAGAATTTCGGCGTCTCACCAATAGTCTATATAAACCGTTACAGACTTTCTCTCGCCGCAAAACAACTTACCGAAACTTCTCTCTCAATCTCCGAAATTGCTACTATGGTAGGTTATGACGACACACAATATTTCTGCAAAATGTTCCGAAAAACATATTGTCTGAGCCCTACTCAGTATCGTCGGATCACCAAAAAACAAGCAGGACTTTGATGTGTACGCAATGACATGCAAGCCTCGTAAATAAACTATGTCATTTTATCATAAAAATTGAGAATTTTTACCGTATCACCTCTTATCTATTGATTTTTATATTAATTAATGGTAAAATACATACATAATTATAATAGGGTAGTATATTTTTTAATATGTTTTATAAAAGATTTTTTCCGGCTTTATTAGTATCATTGACCGTGCTCCTGTTATCAACTTATATAGGTGCTGCAGACGCTGTTTACGAAGGTGCTAAGATATCCTCTGTGGGATTTGACGCACCTCAGAATCTGGCAGATTCTTCATACACATCTTATTCGGGTGCATCTGAAAATGCATCTGTAACTGTTTCGAGAAACGATCATATACAGTTTTTATATGTAGTTTTCGATCTTATCCCGGAGGAATGGAGTATTACCGACAATTTGACCGGCAGCAGTGCGCTCTGCGGAGCAAACGGATTCCTTCACGAATATGTTGATGTATCGTCTATTTTCGGAAACGATGTTAAGTCCGTCACGCTCTCCTTCCCTGCAGGTACTGTGATCGCGGATATATACGCTTTCTCGGAAGGTGATATTCCTGATTGGGTCCAAGTATGGCAGCCGCCGTGCAATGAAGCAGATCTTCTTCTGTTCTCGTCACATTCTGATGATGAACAGCTCTTTTTCGCGGGTATTCTTCCCCTTTACGCAGGAGAGCGAGGATATTCGGTGCAGGTTGCTTACATCGTACAGCATTTTGAGGTTTACGGACAGTACAACCACACGAGACCTCATGAACAGTTAAACGGTCTTTGGGCAGTAGGGGTAAAGAACTATCCTGTAATGTCAGATTTCCCCGATCTTTATTCAGAATCTCTTGACGGCGCGGTATCAACCTTTGCATCCGTCGGTGTAACAAGAGATGATTTTTCGGAATATATGATCGAATGTATCAGAAGATTCAAGCCACTCGTTGTCGTATCCCACGATATAAACGGCGAGTACGGTCACGGAACACATATTCTCTGTACCGATACGCTCAGAAAAGTCCTTGAGATATCTTCAGATCCCACACAGTATCCTTCAAGTGCTGAGCATTGGGGAACTTGGACTCCCGAGAAAACTTATCTGCACCTCTATTCAGAAAATCAGCTCGTACTCGATCTCGACGTTCCCCTCGAATCCTTCGGCGGCAAAACAGCGTTTGAGATGACTCAGCACGGCTTCTCATACCACAAATCACAGCATTGGACCTGGTTCTACAAGTGGATCTACGGTTCTGATTCAGCTCCGATCACAAAAGCTACGCAGATCAACGGATATTCTCCTTGCTACTATGGTCTGTATCAGACATCGGTCGGCTACGACGTGGTTGGCGGAGATATGTTTGAAAATATCAAAACATATGCTGTGCGTCACGCTGAAGAAGAGGCTAACACCCCACCTGAGACAGAACCGATCCCGCCCGAGACAGATCCCGACACATCAGAAACCGACCCGGTTGAGTCTGACACAAGTGATACATCTCAGAGTGTAACAGAGCCTGACGAGCCCGACACACTGACTAAAGATCCGGACGACAGCAAAAAGGATCCCGACGATAAAGCAAAGCCTTCAGAGGATAAGACACTTTTGATTGCCGCTGTGGTTTTGTTCTGCGTTGCGGTAGCGGCTGTGATCGTAATTCAAGGAATATCGGTAAACAGAGCACGCAAAAAACACAAGAGACGTACAAACAGATAAAGCACCGATCGAGTAAATATTGAGAATTAAACAACGGAGCCTTCTATGGATAAGAAATATACAGTGATAATCCCCGCATATAAGCCTGATCACGAATTACTCAAAACGATCAGCGGTCTCGTTGAGGCGGGACTTGATGACATCCTCGTGGTTAATGACGGAAGCGGAGAGAAATTCGAGCCTGTTTTCGATGAAGTTAAAAAAATACCAGAATGCACACTGCTTCGTCACGAGGTAAATCGCGGAAAAGGTGCTGCGCTCAAGACCGCATTCGATTATTTTTTAAAAAATCGTCCAAACAATGCAGGCGTTGTTACAGCCGATGCAGACGGTCAGCATCTTGTGTGCGACATTAAAGCCGTTGGTGAAAAAATGGCTGAAAGCGGAAGTACCGTACTCGGTGTACGAGATTTTTCCGATCCTACTGTTCCCCCGAGAAGTAAAGCGGGTAACAAGATCACCCGTACTGTGTTCCGCCTGTTCTTCGGAATGAAGATAACAGACACGCAGACAGGTCTGAGAGCGTTTCCCACCAAAGATATCCCTGTGATCGCAACAGCAGACGGTGACAGATATGAGTTTGAGACAAATATGCTATATCTCATAAACCGCAAAAATCTTCCTCTTGATGAAGTAAAGATATCTACTGTTTACATCGGAGAGAATTCCTCATCTCATTTCCGAGTCGTGCGCGACAGCATCAGGATATATTCTCTTCTCATCAAATTCCTCGTCAGCTTTATCGCTTCAGCAGCAGTATACGGTATCGTAAGCTCGCTGATCGGTTACTTTGCAGGATCAGTTCTCCCTGCGATCGCGGGATTGATCGTTCCTACTGCTGTTGGCGGAGTTCTCGCTGCCGCCGTTCATTACATCGTCAACGCAAATCTTGTGTTTGACAAAAAGATCCGCTCGTCAAGCCTCGCAAAGTTTTTTGCGTTTGCGCTGCTTCAGTCAGTTGCCGCATCTGTTTTATTCTACTTATCCGGTGTAGTACTCGGCGTCATCCCCCCTCTCGCTGCTCTGATCAATACAGTTTTGTGGGTTCTCATCTTCTTTGTAAGCTTCAGAGTTCAGCACAAATGGGTATTCAATTCGTAAATTATCTCAATTAAGGAAAACGTATAAAAATGAGAAAAAAACACAGTTATTTCCCTCTTATTCTTATTATTTATATTTTAATTCTCGCAATACTGTCAACAATGGCTGTGCTGTATGTTCGCTCTCTGCTGAAAACGTATGAAAACGCTCAGCCCGAGATTCAGGTAAAAGTCGCCATTTCCGCACTCGCATCAGAGGCTGAAAGCGGTGCTCTTTGGGATAAATTTGCATCTCCTCTTGTTGCGGGAAAATTCGAATCTGACCTTGATATCAAGGAAGAATACAAAAAGCTCATTTCTTCTGACAGTGTCGAGTTCTCCACTAAGGCAGGTCTTCACGAAGAAGATGAACTTGTGTACAGCATCAAAAATAACGGCATGATACTCGGTGAGGTTACACTCAAGGCCGTAGGGGAGCCTGTTTCTAAGCTTGCTGTATTCACATGGCGCGAGTGGAAGATCAAAGAGATCCTCCCCATTTTTGCATCTCAGGATTACACACTTACAGTTCCCTCCGATTTTTCGGTAACAGTTAATGGAATTGAGCTTGTTTTCTCTGATGTTTCCGACATTGTTGAATCTCAGACCAAATATTCGATCGAAGGTCTTTATTTCCCGCCGAATCTCAGAATTCTTGACAGCAACGGGGTTGAGGCTGAATATTCGATCAAAGGCAAGCGTATCATTCCCGTAATTTACGATTATACTCTTACCCTCCCCTCAACTCTCGAGGTTAAACTCAACGGCGAGGTTCAGACAGGAGAACCAAATGAATCCGGTTACATTTCGTATGACATCAGACTCCTCACAAAGCCTGAAGTAATAATATCCGATATGTTCGGGAATACAGTTAATTATGAGGGCGGTAACACTCTCCCTCTCACATACCTGACTCTCAATACCACCGACAGACATACAGTAACAGTTGACGGACAAAAAGTTCCCGAGGGTGCATATACTATCTCAGACAACGAAGAATACCAGCATTTCGCAGAATATACATCCGGTCTGCCCAAGCTTATGAAATACAACATCGCTGTCCTCAAGGATAACGCAGACATCACAATTAAGGATATGTACGGTGAGACAATAGAGTGGGATAAAACACTCCACACACTTGATCTGACTGCTCTTGAAGGGGTAGACACTGTTCCGTCAGACATCGCATCTGAAATAGATGTCCTCGCAATCGCGGAAAAATGGAGTCTCTTTGTATCAAAGGATCTTGCGGGAACCTCATACGGATTCTATGATATAGCACAACACCTTATCCCCTCATCGTATCAGTATGACATCGCCAGAAAATACTCCACAAGTATTGATATTACCTTTACAAGTATCCATACTCTCGGAAATCCACCGTTTACAGACGAATCCGTAAGTAATTTCGTTATGCTGACAGATAATTGCTTCTCTGTTGATATTTTCTTCAACAAGCATATGATCCTGTCATCCGGTCCTATGGTTGATAATATGAACGAGCGTTTTTACTTTGTAAAGTATGACGACCCGTCAAGCAGCACAGATTCACTCACATGGAGAATTGCAAGTATGAAGGAGATTGTCGGAAATGCAGAATAATATGAATCAGCAGAATAACCAGCCGCGCAGAGTTGATCCGACGCCATCTCCTGCAGGACAGAACAGAACGAGCTTCTCCTCAGGCATAAGCTCAGAAAACCGCACAAATCCCGAGCGTCAGAATCCTCAGCTCAGACAGCAGACAAAATCTGTTTCTGCCGAGGAGCTTCAGAAGAGGATCCGCGCTGCTTCATCTGCTCAGACACCTCAGCGACGCCCGCAGCCCTCATCCGCAGGGACTCAGCAGGGTCAGAGAAGGCCGCAAACATCCCAAGGCATACACAATCCTCCTCAGCAGAGGCTACAGGCTCCTCAGTCCTCACAGCAGAACACGCAGAGAAGACAGACAATGACTCATGCTGAAAACAACGGTCAGCCGAGACCTCGTCCGCAGTCCGCAACTCCTCATCTGTCAAATTCAGGACAGCAGGTCAGAATATGTACGCAGAGGACATCAGCTAATCCTCAAAAACGTCCTCCTCAGAAGAAGAAAAAAGAATCTATGGGTATCAAGATTGCAAAAGTTGTCGGAAAGTGTGCCGCATTTGTCCTCACATTTGTAATCGCTGTAGCGGCAACCTTGCTTCTATCTCTCAATATGATCTGCTCATCAGCCTTCCCCGCTGCTCAGCAGATGTTCGTAACCACGATTCTCGAGACAGGTCAGCTCAAATTCCTTGCATCCTGGTTCCTCTCGGCAGATGAGATACAAGAGATCGTTGACAAAAACTCAATGAAAGATCTAAACGAAGAAGTCGACACAGATCTTATCCACATCGGTGCATCTGGAAACATCAGTATGCCCGGTACTGAGGGTGACGGAAATACTGAAGACATTGAAATTCACGAGGTATCCGGCTCTACATTCTACGGTACGATGATGGTCGTAAAAGACCCGTCCCGTGTAAGTTTGGCAACGATTTATCCGTGGCGAGATCAAGGAATAACTCTCGACGAACTTGTTAAATCGGCCGGGGCGATCGGCGGTATCAACGGTGGTCTCTATAATTCTATGAACAACTCCGGCGGTATGCCGTTCGGTGTTGTTGTATCACACGGACAGATCCAGTATAATGAACCTCAGCAGTTCCCGGGGCTTGTGCTGATTGGATTCACTGAGGACAACATTCTTCAGATCATTGACGTTTCAACAATGAACGCCGCTGAAGTAGAAAAGCTTATCATTGAAAAGAAGATCAGAGACGCTGTTACCTTCCAGGAAGAATCAAGTGACGCAAACAACCATTTTGTTCAGCTTGTTATCAACGGTGAAGCTCGCGAAATGAACGGTATGGGAAGCGGACTCAATCCCCGTACCGCAATCGGACAGCGAGCTGACGGTACAGTATTGCTCTTCGTTACAGACGGACGAGGAAAATCAGGTCACCTTGGTGCCTCCGCATCGGATCTCATCAATGTTATGATCGAATACGGTGCAGTAAATGCTGCAAACCTCGACGGCGGAAGTTCATCCTGTATGTACTACAAGGATGAATACCTTATGACGAGCGTTACATTCTACTATTCAAATTCATCCTGGAAGCTTCCGGCAGGATTTGTTGTAAATTAACACCTCCTCAGCCTAATAGGTCATTGACGCATTTCAAAAAATCTGATATAATTTAGTAAAAAATTTTATTTTGTATTCGGAGGACTAATTCTATGTCAAAAAGCATCAAGGAAATTTTAGAAATTATCGAACAGAACAACATTAAGATGGTCGACTTCAAAATGGTCGACATCAACGGTCAGTACAGACACGTCACGATCCCTGCCGAAAACTTTTCTGAAGAAACAATGAAAAGCGGCATCGGCTTTGATGCTTCCAACTACGGTTATGCTGTAGTTGAAAAGAGTGACATGGTATTCATTCCCGATCCTGACACAGCTGTGATCGATCCCTTCTGCGAGATTCCCACACTCTCAATGACAGGTAACGCAATGATCATCGATTCTCCCGAGAATCGTCCGCTTCCTCAGTATCCGCGCAATATCGTTCGCGCCGCTGTTGAGCATATGAAGTCTGCGGGTGTTGCTGATACAATGCTTATTCTTCCCGAATTTGAATTCTACCTCTTCGATGAAGTAAATTGGAGTGTTGAAAGTGACTGCATCGCAGCATCTGTTGATGCAAAGCAGTCTTATTGGAACAGCGCAAACAACGGTCTTGGCGTTATCGTTCCCAAGCAGAAAAATTATCACATTGCTAAGCCGTTTGATGTATCTTACGAGTGCCGCAGTGAAATGTGTCTCCATATGAAAGATGCAGGTATCGAAATCAATTACCATCACCCCGAGGTTGCTGCTTCCGGTCAGTTTGAGATCGAGCCCCAGCTTGGTGAAGTTGTCCACATGGCCGACGCTACAATGATGATCAAATACATCATCCACAACACAGCGCTCAAGTACGGCAAGACCGCAACATTTATGCCCAAGCCGATCTACGGCGAAGCAGGAAGCGGTATGCACGTTCATATGCTTCTTATGAAGGATGGACAGCCTGTATTCTCCGATGACAACGGTTACGCTCACCTCAGCGAAACTGCTCACTACTTTATGGGCGGTCTTCTCAAGCACATCGCATCTCTTTGCGCTATCACAAATCCCAGCACAAACTCCTTCAAGCGTCTTGTTCCCGGATTTGAAGCTCCCGTAACAGTAGGATATGCTACATCTAACCGCAGCGCTGTTATCCGTATTCCAGCTTACGCAAAATCTCCCGACAAGAGACGCTTTGAACTCCGCAATCCTGATGCAACCTGCAACCCGTATTTCTGCTATGCTGCGATCCTTATGGCAGGTCTCGACGGTGTAAAAAACAAGATCGATCCTCACGCAAACGGTTGGGGCCCGTATGACGTTAACCTCTATCATCTCAGCGATGAAGAAAAGGCTAAGCTCCGTCATCTTCCCACTTCCCTTGATGAAGCACTCGATGCCCTCGAAGCTGACCACGATTATCTCACAGCAGGCGGTGTATTCCCCGAAGAGCTTATCAAAAACCTCATCAAGACAAAGAGAGCAGAATGTATGGAACTCTCCAAGATCCCGCATCCCGCAGAATTTGATAAGTATTATAACCTCTGATAAAAACTAAAACGTAGGCAAAGATATGGATTTCTTAAAGTCTCAAAAACGTTTCGACTTTCTCTATGACGGTGTTCCTTTTTCTGAATGTGATTATACAGTAGAACAAACAGAGTCAGGTAATACCTTAACTACCGTCTATACTATGAAAGACGGTTTGAAAATTACCAATATTGCCGAGAAAAAAGACAGTGCGTATGAATGGGTAAACTGGTGGGAAAACACCTCTGACACCTCCAGCAAGATTATTTCAGAGCTTTGGGACTGCAGTGTTTCTTTGCCAATGGAATATGAAGATCCGCCTGCATGGACTTCATATATGCCGAATCGTGCTGAACAAACTCTGCTCCATTCATACAGAAACTTTGCTCCAACAGTCACACCTCTTCTCCCCGGGAAACATATGGATTTTGCGTCGTACCTCGGCAGAAGCAGTTATGACACAGTACCATTTTTCAATATTCACAAAAAAGGCCGCGGATATATTTTTGCAGTTGGTTGGACAGGTCAATGGAATGCCCGTGTTTCACGTACTGAAGATACGATAGAATTTAATTCTAAAATTGAAGATACCCACTTTAGACTTCTTCCGGGAGAAAAAATTCGCACATCTTCTGTTGTTATTATGCCATATGAAGGATCTGTAGTAGCATCACAGAATCAGTGGCGGTCTCTTGTCAGAAACCATTATTCTTTGATCGGTAAAGAAGGACGTGAGAAAAAATGTCCTCTTTCAGCCGGTTTTTGGGGCGGTATGCATTCTGATATAGTGTTCGATCGAATCAAAGTGTACCAAGATAACAACATACCTGTTGAATATGTCTGGATGGATGCCGGTTGGTATGGTCCTGATACCCTTCCAACACCTGATGAATATGAAGGAGGTTCGTGGTGTTATACGGGAGACTGGAGTGTAAGTCCAAAGGTTCATCCGGGTCAACTAAAAGATATTTTAAAAACTATTCACGATGGCGGAATGAAATTCCTTCTTTGGTTTGAACCTGAAAGAGTTTTCAGTCATATGCCCATTGTAAAAGAACATCCTGAATATTTCTTTAAGTGTGATTATCCGGATGGAACCGTATACATTTTGAATTTGGGTGATCCTGAAGCGTGGAACTATTGCCTTGAACTCCTTTCAACCCAGATAAGAGAACTTGGAATCGATTGTTACCGTCAGGACTTCAACTTCAATCCTCTCCCTGTGTGGCAATACAACGATGCAGAAGATAGAAAAGGGATTTCTGAAATCAAACACATCGAAGGTTTGTATCGTCTGTGGGACACACTTCTCGAAAGATTCCCAAATATGTTGATTGATAACTGTGCCTCCGGTGGCTGTCGCATTGATATTGAAACCCTGCGTCGCAGTGTTCCTCTGTGGAGAAGTGACCTGACATGTTCCGCAAACTTCCCTTCAACAGCAGTACAGTGTCATCATCTCGATCACAATCTGTGGCTTCCTTATTCCGGTAACGGAACAGGAAGAATCTACGACACGTACCGTCTCCGCAGTACATATAGTCCCGGAATGAATTTCCAGCACGCTTGGACTGCAAGAGAAACATTCGGAGACGATTCCGAAAAAATCGAATGGATGAAGAAATATCTTACGGAATTTATCAAAGTTCGCGAATATATGGATGAGGATTTCTATCCTCTTACAGAGATTGGATCACAAGACGATATTTGGGCTGCCTGTCAGTTTGACCGTCCATCAAAATCAGACGGTATGGTTCAGGTATTCCGCCGTGCTTCTTCTCCCTACAAAACCGCTTGTTTCTCTCTCGGTAATGTTGATGAAAACTGCACATACACATTCACCGATGCAAACAACGAACAGACTTGGAGAGTCTCCGGAAAAGACTTAGTGAAAGACGGTTTTGTTGTTACTTTAGAAGAAAAGCGCTCATCGAATATCTTCTTCTATACATATGCATAATATTACAACAAAATAAAAAGGATGGAGTAAGGGGCAATGTTCTTAGCGGGGAAATTACAAATCTGTTGACTATACGATTTATAAATTGATTCGCAGAAAACAAATAAATACCCCGACAGATTTTTGAAGGTCTGTCGGGGCTCATTTGTTCTGCTCGATAAAT
>SVUC01000043.1 GCA_015063455.1 Oscillospiraceae bacterium | reverse complement strand
TCGGCATGGCCGTACTGAGTTTCTCGACAATCTCGGCATTTGACACAGATTTCATAAGTCTGATATCAAGCACCTCACACTCTCCTCCGCATCCTACTGACAGCGGTGTTGCAAAAACGAGCTTCGGGATCGGGTTGAAGCCCTCTGTGTAATACACGGGAAGACCGGACTTAACAATTGCACGCGTAAGAGTTTTTGCAAGATCAAGATGCGAGATATACAGCATTGCGCCAAACTTGCGGAATCTTACACGGATCTGACGTGCGGGCTTGATCGAACCTTTAGCAGGTGCGTTATCGGTAATTTTTTCGATAACTTTATCAGATGTGATCATTCCTGCGCTGTCAGATGACTCGGGATGACCGGGGCACCAGCGGCAGAATTTTTTATCAACAAGACGATTTGCGCCGCAGGCAGAGCATTTCTCCTTGCACGAAGGTGTTGCCATCGCTGCCTGAGCCTTGTGTCTTTCTGAAAGAAGGAACTCTTTTGTCACTCCTGCGGAGATCATATCCCACGGAAGTATTTCGTCATCGGGGATCGTTCTGTTTGCATAGAAATCGGGATCTATTCCAACATCACGGAACACTTCCATCCACGCATCATAGTCAAACTCTGTTTCCCACGCATCAAATTTTATTCCGCGTTTTACAGCTTCCTCAAGTGCAGCCGAAAGACGTCTGTCACCTCTCGCAAACACAGCTTCAAGGCGTGACACCTTTGCATCATGATAGTTATATCTCACCTTGCGGTCTGTGATCTTTGAGGAAAGGAAGGCCTGTTTTTCTGTCAATTCTTCTATAGTATTCTGTCTCTCCCACTGGAACGGCGTATGCGGTTTCGGGATAAAACACGCAACAGACAGAGTCACCTGCGGCTGACGAGCTTTATTGCGGTTAGGTGTGCGGTAATACTCCTCAACCACGTTTTTTGCAAGTGATGAGATTCCCTCGATATCTTCATATGTCTCACCGGGCAATCCGTTCATAAAATACAGCTTTACTTGATTTTTTCCCGCGGAATATGCCACTCCTGCGGCACGAAGGATCTCTTCCTCGGTGATATTTTTATTAATTACATCTCTGAGTCTCGCTGTTCCCGCCTCGGGAGCGAATGTGAGCGTACTTGAACGTACGGTAGATATCTTGTCCATCAGCTCTTTGGTAAAGCTGTCAGCTCTCATTGACGGGAGAGAGAGGTTTATCATTTTCTCGTTTGTCCAATCAAGAAGCTTGTCTGTCAGCTCGCTGATCTTTGTGTAGTCGCTGATCGACAGGGATGAAAGTGAAATTTCATCGTATCCGCTGTTCTCAATCATTGTTTTAGCGATACAGTCGAGAGTTTCGGGAGATTTTTCTCTGACAGGTCGGCACACCATACCTGCCTGACAGAATCTGCATCCTCTGATACATCCTCTGAACACCTCGATTGTAACTCTGTCGTGGACAGTCTCAATGTTTGGCATAACGGGATTAACAGGGACATAACATTTGTCAAGATCTTCGACGATCCGTTTTTCGACGACCTTCGGAATACGCTCGTCTGCAGTTGTGATTGATGCTATTGTTCCGTCGTCATTATAAGAGATTGCGTAAAACATCGGAACATAGAAGCCCTTAAGCTCTGTTGCAACTCGGTAGAGGAAATCGCGCTTCGTATATGTTCCGTTTTCTTTCATCTCGACATAAAGACGTGCAAATTCGGGCAAAGCCTCTTCGCCTTCACCGATTGAAAAAACGTCAACAAAATCTGCCACTGGCTCGGGATTATATGAACACGGTCCGCCTGCAAGGATAATCGGGGCATCCTCACCTCGATCTGCACGTTTGATCGGAATACCTGCGAGGTCGATCATATTCAGCATAGTTGTGTAACAAAGCTCATACTGCATTGTGAATGCGACAACATCAAAGTCTCCCACAGAGTCTCCGCTTTCGTGAGTGAACAGGGGAATCGAGCGTTTACGCATTTCTTCTTCCATGTCGATCCACGGAGCGTAAACTCTCTCACACCACACGCCGTCGACATTGTTGAAGCAGTCATACAGAATTCTCATTCCGAGATTAGACATACCTATCTCGTAAGTGTCCGGGAAGCAGAAAGCAACACGCATTTTTACTTCATCGAGATTCTTATAAACACTTCCCGTTTCTCCACCCGTATAACGTCCGGGCTTTTGAACATTTGTAATAAAACTTCGAATATCTTCTCTCATTACAAAAAAATACGGGAGAAATTTTTCGTTTTTCTCCCGTAGCTCCTTATATTATTATTGCACTAAAAATTATCTGATAAACATCTTTGACGAGATCACCATAGGAATCAGCCAAATAAGCTGATAAATTGCAATAAACAGTGAGGTGAGCGAGTCAATTGAATTTGAAAGAACGAGAAGGGCAAGTATTGCAACTCCGATCAGAACAGAGAGAACGCTGAGAGCGATATTTGTCTTCTTTGTATGAAGAACCTTTCCGCAGTATGAGATAACCTGGAGAAGTGACTTGGGTGATCCGCAGGTTACAAGACCGCTGTCAGCCTTCGCTTCGTATGCACCGACTTCTTCTGCACTTGCATAACGAACGATCTTAAGAGGCATTCTCTTCATTCCCGCTTTTCTTGCTATCATTCTTTCATCAATATTGGGGTCATATGTACGAACGCAAACATAAAGTCCGCTTCCTGAGAACTGCTTCAGAATAAGGTCGATATCTGCATCCATTACATACTTAATGTACATTTTTGCAACGAGCTTACTTTCTCTGAACATATACATAATTGAGAGCTCGTCTGACAGATCAACGTCATCTTTGAGAGCGCTTTCGGGAATTTCAAGACCTCTCTGAGTAAGAGCATCCGCGCTTCCGAAGATAATATTGACACCGTCTACCTGAGTTGCCAGGAAGCCCGCCTCTGTGTCGTAGATCTTAACGTCACTTGAGTTGCCCATATCCTTTGTCGCAACCTCAAACACATCCTGAAGAGGACCGCCTGCATAAGCGAATGCTGATGCTGCATAATAGAGGACACGGTCAATTCTTGCGTTATTGTAGATTCTGATATTCTGAACCTTTACGGAATAAGACGGGAATACATTTTTATCATCAAAACTGATGATAGATGCGTTGGAATACTCATCAAGTGATGCGTCTCCGATGATCGCGCTGTCATATTCCTTAGCAACGAGATTTGCACGGTAGAAAGGATATGAGAATGTTATGTAGATAGACATAGGCGCAACAATGAGGAATGCACCGTAGATAACTCTCCATACCATTGAAGCATTTCCACCCTTGATACCCATAATAATACCGAAGATTACAGCGAGCACAGCGGAAACACCCATTGCAAATGTCATGAACAAGTTTGTGGTTCTGTCTGGCTTTTCAAGTCTTGCGAAGAATCCGTCGATGAAGCCTGTTGTTTCGATCTTCATAACGTCGCATACGTCATCATTATCAGCAAATGCCTTATATTCGCATTCAGATTCTTCATCGCAAAGTCTGCGGACGATATGCTTAGCCTTTTTGTTTGCAACCACGCGGAAGTTCATCATCTCACGCTTATTATTATATACAGCATAAATGAGAGTTAGAAGTGCGGAAAGAGCTACTGCGAAGTTGAACATCACAGGCTCGTTCGGGGCCTTGCATACTCTGCAAAGGATCACGGAATAAATGATACCAACGACTACCATAACTGAAGTCATACTTTCAGCCTTCGGAACACCGCGGAAAATGCACTTAAATCCGTAAACGATCTCATCAAATGCACATACGCACGCGAGAAGCATAAGCTGCAAGCTTACCATTATGTAAACAACAGGATAAACTGCAGGGTCAAACGCTCCACCGAACTGCATAGGAGAACCTGTAAAGAGATTTGTAAATACTGTGATATTTTCAAAGATCAAAAGAAGAATTGAGAACACAGCGCAAAGGCCGAGTCTGATCCAAAGACCAAGCTCACGTTTTTTGAATGTCTTGCGAATCTCGGGAGTCTGTGTCTTGTCAACGAATTCAGGTCTGTCAAGTCTTACCTGCTTAGTATGCTCGATCTGGTGCGACTCAAGACGGTCACCAAATTCCTTCGCCTTGCCTGACTTGTGATTTTCTTCACCGTCAAGGCCAAACGCCACCATAAGGTTAATATCTGTGGGGTCGAATTCAGCATCAGGATCTATTTCTTCGAGATTGTACTCTTCTTCGCCTTCTTCAAGCATTTCTGCTGCAGCTGCGGTCTCGAGATCCTCAGATCCATCGGCGGTATTTTCTTCAGATCCAGCCCTTACAGGTGAAGCGGTCTGCTCTCCATCTTCGGTGTAAGACTCATCATTTTCTTCATAAGACTCGTCGTAATCGTCGGGCATATCTTCTTCACTGTCTTCTTCGAGGTATGCCATCTCGTCTTCTTCACGACGCTTCTTTCCGAATAAGCCAAAGAAGTCGAACCCTTTTTTCTTCTTTTCGGGTTCTTCAAACTCTAAGCCTTCATCTGCATATTCTTCATCCTGAGATTCGTAGTACTCCTCTTCAGACTCGTCGTATTCGTCATACTCGTCTTCCTCAAGGTCATACTCGCTTATGATCTCGTCATCGGGATACATCTTCTTATTTTTTGACGCAAAAAGATTGAATCTCGGTGCTTTCTTTTCAGGTTTTGTACCGAAAGCAGAATCAAGTGCGTCGATCAGCTTCTCGTCATCGTCCGGAATTCCATTTCCGTTAAGATCATCTTCATCGTAGATCTCATCAGATGCAGACTTCTTGATACGTGACAAAACTCCAACCGATTCTTCCTCTTCTGCGGAATCATCCTCATTTTCAAGCTCGGGAAGATATTTTCGGAGAAGCTCATTGATGTCAAGATCGCTGTCAGAATCGTCGCTCTGACCGCCGCTTGTTACATCAATTGCAGAATCGTCCATCAAGGCATCGCCTTCTTCAATGAATTCTTCTTCATCCTCAAAAACATCCTGTTCTCTCTTTTTGGAAAGCTTACCGAAAAGATTTCCGGCTGAAAGGCTTCCGTTTTTCTTGTTATTGTTTCTATCTTTAGCCATAATAAGTACATTGACATGAAGCCGAGGCTCATTGTCTTTCCTTTCATACGCTTTATTTTCAGATAAATCTTGGTTATTCGCAGCGTCACTGCCTGCGAATATATCCGCATTTTTTGAGCGCACCCGTCTCGGATGCCTCATTTTGTATTTTATATGATGTTTGATTTTATATTTCACGTCACACTCTCTGCATACGGGCAACGTGGCAAAGGATCACAGATGCTGCACACGATACATTGAGTGAGTTAACGTTTCCGTACATCGGAATAGATACTGTATAGTCACATCTCTCACGGACAAGTCTTGATACGCCGCTGTCCTCTCCTCCGAGCACGACAGCACACCCGCATCTGAAATCGGTCTCATAGAGATCCTGTCCGTCTGCCTCTGCGGCAAATGTCCAGACATTGTTTTCCTTGAGCTTCTCAATAGTCTCAGCAATATTCCCGACCTTTGCGACAGCCATATGCATAATTGCTCCCGCTGATGCTTTTGATACCGCAGGAGTGAGTCCGCACGCACGTCTCTCGGGGATTATCACACCATGAGCTCCGCAGCATTCGGCTGATCTGATAACAGCACCGAGATTATGCGGATCTTCAATTCCGTCGCACACAACGATGAGAGGTCTTTCACCACGTTCTCGTGCGATCTCGAGAATTTCATCAACTGTTGAATATGCCTTCTCGGCAACCATTGCGGCAATTCCCTGGTGATGTTCCCCGCGGGAGAGTCTGTCAAGAGATTCGTTTGTCGAATCAACAACCGGAATACCCGCTTTTTTTGCCTCTCCGATGATCTTGACGACCGAGCCCTCACGACCTGCAACAAGGATCTTGTCTACAGGCGCGCCTGATCTGACAAGCTCCGACACAGCGTTGCGGCCTACCACAAGATTTTCGGGAATCGGCTCACGCGGTCTTTGATTTTTGTTTGAATTACTGCGTACACCGTCACGGTTGTTATCACGTCTGATGTTTTTGCCGTTGTTCTTCTTATTATATCTTTGTTCCATAGCACCTACTGCCAAATCGGATTATTAACCTATATACCGGCAACAACATATAAGCACAATTCGCCGTTATATTATACACATAATCATTATAACACACTTTTTTGAATTTGTACATATTTATTTTCAACAAATAGTTGTAAAAAATGAAAAAATAACGAAAAAAACAAGGAATATGACGTTTTTTTGCCATATTCCTCGATTTCGAGTCATTATTTCTGTCGATTATCGAGCCGCGCATTACACAGCCAATACTGAAAGATAACGATACGGCTCTATGGGGTTACCCCAACACCATATCAGGTGTAATCTTTGAGCGTTAATCTCAGGTAAAATTACTCAGTGATTCTCTCGAATCAGTTCTGCTTCATAGCAGCAAAGCATTCGCTGCAGTATACAGGTCTGTCACTTGTGGGCTGGAAGGGAACCTTAGCAACACCACCGCAGTTAGCGCATGTTGTTTCGAACATTTCCTTCTGTTCACGAGTAGCATTCTTTCTCTTATCACGGCAAGCCTTGCATCTCTGGGGTTCATTCTGGAAGCCCTTTTCTGCATAGAATTCCTGTTCGCCTGCTGTGAATACGAAATCGTTACCGCATTCTTTGCATTTTAATGTCTTGTCCTCGTACATTACTCTTTCCTCGCTTAAAAAATTTGGTTAATGAATTTGCCCTCGGCGGACTCACACCGTTACCTTTGACAACGCTCTTGAGTTAAGCTGTTCGGGCGTATTTATTCTAATCTCCCACAGGAGAATAAAATACGATATTAATTTTTCAGAAGTCCTTTAATCTTAACTTTAATTCTGTATACAGCGTTACTGACCGACTTTTCATCTGTCCCAAGTCTTTCAGCGATCTCATGTGCGGACTTGCCTATAATATAATACTCAAATACTTCTTTTTCGTATGCCGACAAAATATTCGCAATCTGTCTGAGCATCTCACCTCTGCCCTCGGAATCTATCACATTTCCAAGCGGATCGGAGACTGTTTTTTCAGAACGTGCAAGAGTACGAGCCGCATCCCGACGTTTTTTTTCAGTTCGATACTTTCTGAGAGCTGATATCAGCGCGTTGTTTATACAGATCTTTGCATAAAGTCCAAAGCTGACCTTTTTCCCTTTATCCTCTTCGTTATATGTATTAGCAGCGCGATAAAGAGCGATCATTGCATATTGTCTCAAATCATCAAGACCGCAAAACTCGTTTTCATTTCCCTTCACGATATCAAATGAGGGGGCAAAACTTTTTACAGCCGATTCGATAACACCTTCGTATGTTTTGGCGAGAATGACAAATGCACTTTCGTCAGATTGTCTGATTCGTTTAAGCAAAGAAGGTACTTCGTTATCCAAATATGCCAACTCCAAAAAGAAATATATTTTGTCTATGTACATTATACCACAAAAGATTGGTTTGTCAATAGAGTTGCAAAAAAAATTTAATTATTTTCAAATTTTCTCACAATCTTATTGTGAAAAATATACCAATCAAACATAGTTTTTCTGTGTTTTTTGTCAAGATACCACTCGTTTGTGTTTATTCTTTCTTTATTCACCATATTTGGATTGTATAAAATTCACCTAATGAAAAAAGCGCCCGTTAATTTCGGACGCTGATTTTTATTTATCAAACAGATAATTCACGTTTCCTGTGACAAGTGCAACGATACCGCGGTAAACCACATCGGGCTTATCTTCAAAGTTCATTCGCATTCTTGAAACCTGCATAAATGAATCGGCTCTCAGGTCAAGATCGAATGCAAGGCCGTCGCGGTCCTTTATTGAACAATGGAAAATATAACTTCCGTCTCCAACCTGCTCAATATCGTGATTGACTATTGCCCCTCTCTTCTCAAGCGAAAGGTGTCTCATTGCGCTGATATAACTTTTTTCACGCACCGCTGCTAAGAGAAGGTCATCTGCAAGCCCCTTGGCGATCATTCTGCCCGTTTCTGTCACGGTGTACGTATCGAGATCGTGCGGAGGTGGCGGAGTATTTTCATCTTCCGATTCTTTACTCAATCTGCTGATATGTCCTGCCTCAAGAAGCTCGTGAAAATAGGTGACAAAATCAAAGTAATCGACAAACCCATCTCTGATCACGATCGTCGCGAGATCGTTGTAGTCGAGTGGATAACCAACTTTTTCAAGCAGATATAAAATAAACACTTTCACCTGCTGAGGTGAATGGAATGTTTCCGGCATAATTATCTCCGTTCAGCAAATATAATTTGCGTTTGAATTTTACGGGGGAAATAAAACGGGAAGTTTTGGGCTCCCCGTTTCAGTTTATTTTGATTTGTGCTGATTTTTACTGCTCTGCAGATGTATCTGTAGCAGCCTTGTATGTCATATAGTCCTTGAGCTTTGTATCTCTGAAGTCTCTTGTTGCATAGTATGTGCTCTTGATCTTAGAGAGCTCACCGGATGCGATATATGCATCCTGAAGGAATGCAACAGGAATAATAGGCATATCTTCGAGAAGCTTTTCTTCAGCCTGGTGAAGAATTGCAGCTCGTGTAGCTCTATCCTTTTCTGCGTATGCAGATTCGATAAGAGCGTCATATTCTTCGTTGCTGTAACCGGAGATGTGACCGAATACGTCATATGTATCGGAGTACATATCAACGCCGTTTCCAGAGAACTTGGGAGAATACTGAGCAAGAGCAGAGAACGCGTCTGCAGAAAGCATTGTCATATCGATAGCGATAACATCAAATTCACCCGCATCATACTTCTTCTGGAAGTTATCAACGTAAATTGTGTCATCCTCTTCGTTTACTGTAACTTCAACAACATCAACTGTTACATTGAATCCGAGCTGCTTCCAAACACCTGCAACGTATTCTGCAACTGCGATATCAACTTCGTTATCACGAACTGCGAGATCGAACGAACCGCCTGATACACCTGCGGAGGAGAGAAGGCTCTTAGCTTCGGAAACATTTGCAGTTTCGGAAAGGATATTTCCGCCAACCTCTCTGAAGGATGTGCCGGACTTGGTATCAAATACCTTGTAAGGAATAAGACCTGTTGCGGGCTTAGCATATGTGATGATATTTACAACTTCTGTTCTGTCGATCGCGAGAGAAAGTGCACGGCGAACCTCTGCCTTTTCGAAGAGAGGATTATTTGTGTTGAACATATAGGAATGTGTTATCATCATATCGCTGAGAACAACGTCGTCCTTATATTCAGCTCTCTTGGAAAGCGGAATTTCTCCGTTATAGAACATTGCATCAGATTCATAAGCAGCAAGCTGAGCTTCGGAATCACCAACGCTGTACTTTGTAAGGAGTCTGTAAGGAATTACAAACTTATCAAATACAGTAAGCTTCTTAAGATCGTTTCTGTCACGTCTGTCTACGTTGTAGTAAGCAGATCTCTCAAGTCTGAGAGTTGTGCCGTAGATAACTTCCTTAACTGTGAAGGGACCGCTTGCAACAACGGAAGTTGACTTCTGCGCCCAAACATCTTCGCCATATCTTGTAATGATATCTTCACGGAGAGGAACGAGTGCTACGGAAGAGCAGTTTTCAAAGAAGAGATCGAGGTCGATCTTTTCTTCAAATTCGATCTGAAGAGTATATGTATCAACAGCCGCAATACCGAGGTCATCGATAGAAGCATCACCCATCTTTACAAGACGTGCATTCTTGATATCATAGAGAAGAGATGCAGCTTCATTTGTTACGCTGGGGTCAAGAAGTCTCTTCCATGCGTATACATAGTCAGCAGCCTGAACGCTTCGACCGTCACTCCAGCTGGAGTTCTTGAGTTCAACAAGAATGGAGAAGCCTTCTTCGTCATCCTGTTCGATAGTATATTCGAGCATAGCCGCCTTCTGCCACTTACCCTTTTCGTTAAGTGTTGTAAGGCCTTCGTAGATAAGATTGAACACCTTAAGCATAGCATCATCAGTAATGCTGAGCTGAGGGTCAAAATTGTATATCTCTGTTGTGAGATACATATCGATAATTGCACCTTTGTCATAGTCTCCTGTTGCAGGATCCTTTTCAAGAGTTGTGCATCCTACCATAACAGATGCAAATGTTGTCAGTGCAAGAATAAGTGCTAACACCTTTTTCATGGTTCGGTAATTCCTCCTCGTGCTTTCGTAAACAAAGCGTAGTGATACGAATATAATTTAACTCACCACATTATAACACTTTTTTTCAAGATAATCAACATCTACTTTTGCCAAATACAGAAGATTCATCTTGTTGCACAATTTTAGAACTATTTTTTGTGCAAATTAAACACCAAAATATTGTTGTTTTCTCACTAAATGCCATAAGAAATGGGGATAATACATTAAAACAGCAGATTTTGTTCTGTTATTCGCTATTCCAAAGGAAACATAATTGAAAAAATCATCATACGATCTCATAATCGAAGAAAAAAACGCAGAGCTTTCCACTTCCGTTCATTCCCCGATACACTCAAAAAAAACGCTCGCGGGGTACACTGTGATCGAGTCTTTCTCGACAGGTTTTTCGTATAACACCATTGTTTGCGGAAGATTGTCACGCCTCTCCAGAAGTAATACAGCACGGCTGTCCGAGGCAGTATTTCTGAGTGTATCCGGATATATGAAAAAACTCGGGCTGTGCCGCGAGAGAAGGATTCTGTTCTGCGGGATCGGAAACCCCAAGCTTACCGCCGATTCGCTGGGTCCCGCTGTTTTCGAAAAAATCGCGGTAACGGGCGACTCTGATGTTCTGCCATCCGTATTTGCCATAAGCCCCGGGATTGCCGCAAAGACGGGAATAGATTCCGCCTCGGTTATCAGAGAAAACGCAAAACTCGTACGAGCTGAGTTGATAGTCACCGCTGACGCCCTCTCTGCCGCATCCCCTGAAAGACTCTGCGGGGTAATCCAGATCACCGATATGGGAATGAAACCCGGATCAGCATTTTCTCATTCCTCAAGTGAGATCAGCCTCTCCACTATGCCCTGTCCCATAATATCGGTCGGTGTCCCTACTGTCATCAGAAGTGACATCTTATGCGGATGTGACACAAGCGGTGAGGTTCTTCTCGTATCCCCGTCCGACTGCGACAGGGAGATAGAGCTCTATTCTTCTGTGATAGCAGGAGGGCTTAACCGTGCATTTCTCGGAAATGATCTCTGATATGTAATACTCAGCTACTGCACAGTCATATTATTTTATATAGGGCTATTATCCGAATGATAATATGATTTATACAAGGAGAAACAAATGAACGACGAGAAAACATCCGTAAATTCCGAAAATGAATCCGCCATCATCGTCGTTGAAGCCGAAGCAGACGGTGATCTTAAAGAAGACATCGTACCCGCCCAAACGATTACCGCGGACGAGCAAATTATCGGAACAGATACTGAAGCCGAAGAAACTGAAGATACAAAAGAAGAAAAACAGGAACTCATTGAAGAAGAACCTGCTTTTCATATTGATTTCAAAAAAATTGCTCTGTATTCAATGATGATACTTTCATCTGTGATCTTTCTCACAAGTGTAATCATCGGAGCAGTCAATTTAACAAAAGATTTGAGTCGTGATGAAGTTCTCTCAAAGATCACACAATCACTTCTCGCAACAGTATTCGGATCGGGAGATTCCATCAATGAGATAAAATCCACAGATACACCTGCCGATCGCGACACATCGGATAGTGAATCAGACGCCGATCTTTCAGACAGCGAACAGGATTCCTCGTCACCCTCCGAGTCGGATAGATCCGAATATCCGCCCTCCGAGATATACGACATCAAGCTGAACATCACAAATGAGACACCTTATCTTCCCGATATGAAAGAGATCCTGCGCTCCCCTCGGACAATACTGAAAGCGGATGAGCTGTACTCGGAATACGGGGAGAGTGCCCCTCTTGTCCTTCTCCTGCATACTCACGGCACTGAGGGATACAGTGATTCTGCGGACAGCGGTTATCGAACTGAGGACACCTCACGCAATGTTGTCGAGATCGGCAGACTTATTGCGAAAAAACTCCGTGCTGCAGGAATCAATACCATCCACTGCGAGACAATGTTCGACGCAGACGACTTCACCCTCGCTTACTATAATGCCTCACTTGAGATCAAAAAAACTCTCGCGGTATATCCGTCTGTATCATACATAATCGACATACACCGCGATTCTATTGAAACAGCAGACGGCGAATACTACGCGCCGACAGCTTCAATAGGCGGAATTCGCGCCGCTCAGCTTATGTTTGTAATTGGCACAGATCACGGCGGCTCGGGTCACACAACATGGCGCAACAATCTCTCTCTCGCATCAAGGATCCAAGCGAACATAACCCTCTCATATCCGAATCTTATGAGAGACATAAATCTGCGAAGTGCATCGTTCAATGAACAATACCGCGACGGATCGCTTCTTCTTGAGGTGGGATCGTGTGCATCAACTCTTGACGAGGCAAAGCTCGGAGCAGAGATCTTCGCAGATCATCTTATCGAAGAAATACTCGGATAACGTGATCAGCCGAACATCAGCTTCTCGGCGGAAGCAAGAGAATCGAGCATTATGTCGGGCTTCTCCTCCTCTGACGCGGCATCCACATCAGAAGTCTTTGTTTCTCCGGTGAGAACAAGGCAAGCGGTGATGCCGTGTCTTTTTCCTGTTGCGATGTCGGTATAAAGACGGTCGCCGAAGATCAGCATATCTTCTTTTTTCTCACCCGTGATCTCGCAGATCATCTCAGCGGTTTCCGGATAAGGTTTTCCGAAATACGTCGGAAGGACTCCCGTTGATGCAGCTACACACGCCGCGATCGCCCCGCTGTCGGGGATAAATCCCGTTTCTGTCGGGCAATTGTAATCGGGATGGGTACAGAGATATTCCGCACCGTATCTGATAAAATCGCACGCGACGGTCAGTTTCTCGTAATTCAATGTTGTGTCAAAGCTTGTTACAACAATATCAGCCTCACGTCCGTCTGGCACCCCGTTCTCATCACACACCATATCAATGCCGTATTCTTTGAACTGTCTGTAAAGCTCGGCCGTTCCGAGAAGGTACACCTTCTTCCCCGCTCTCTTTCGTGTAATGAAAGCAGCAGTCACATTTCCCGAGGTACAGATCTCGTCAGCTGTGGGTGAGAAACCGAGACGGGTGAGCTTTTCTATATAGAATTTCGGATCGTGTGATGCGTTGTTCGTAAAAAACAGCACACGTCTGCCCGATCCTCTCAGTTTGTTAATATACCTCACGGCAAAATCGAACGGATTCTTACCGAGATATATTGTTCCGTCCATATCAAAAATATAGAGTTTTTTCGAATCGAGGATCTCTTTTGTTTTTGTACTATCTTTTTCTGTAAGCATTTATTATATCCTTTCGGTTATTTTCGGCAAAGCCTATATAAATCTGCGAGGGAAATATTATCCATATCCGCACTTGATTTTTTGCGGATACCGTGATATACTGTTATTGTTGTAAATATTGTCAGAATTTATGGAGAGCAAAATGTCCAAGAAAATAATAATCGGTATAGATATAGGCGGAAGCACAACCAAAATCGTCGGATTTGATCTGACAAACGCAAAATCTCCCGCAGAACAAAAGCTTATTGAGCCCCTTTTCGTTCGCGCGACAGATCCTATCACATCTATCTACGGAGCATTCGGAAAATTCCTCGACGTAAACGGCTATTCCCTCTCCGACATATCAAAGGTTATGGTTACGGGTGCCGGAGCATCATATATGTCAAAGCCGATCTACGATCTTCCGTGCGAAAAAATTGAAGAATTCAAGTCGATCGGTCTTGGCGGACTTTATCTCTCGGGACTTGAACGCGGAATCATAACAAGCTGCGGAACAGGTACTGCACTTGTGTATGCAGAGCGCGGAAACGATCCGAAATATCTCGGCGGTACAGGAGTCGGCGGCGGTACTCTCGTCGGACTTTCAAAAAAGCTTCTCGGAATGGATAACGTCAATCACATTTCCGATCTCGCAAAAGAAGGTTCTCTCGACAGAGTTGACCTCAAGATCAGCGACATTACCAAGCAAGATATCGTTCCCGGCTTCGGAGACATTATGACCGCATCAAACTTCGGAAGTGTGAGCGATCTCGCAACCAATGCAGACATTGCCCTCGGCATTATCAATATGGTATTTGAAACGATCGGTATGGTCTCGATATTCGCTGCCCGCAATTACGGAATCCGCGATGTTGTACTCACAGGAAACCTCTCGGGAGTCTACCAGGCATGCGGAGTTTTCGAAACACTCAACAAAATGTTCGATATGAATTTCATCATTCCGAAAAATTCCGCATTCGGTACAGTAATCGGAGCAGCCCTCGCGGGAAGTCTCACGGGAAATCAGCTTTAAGCGTACATCAAGATTATATCAGAATACGTGACAAAATTCAACAAATTGTACTGATTTATCTAAAAAAACGGATCGCTCACAGAGAGGTCCGTTTTGTTTTACATAAATCGTTTCAGATATTGCAAACACAGGTCGGAATGTGGTATAATATTCTAAGGGTGTTTTCTGCCTTACATTACCGCTTGATTATGTTGTTCTATTATTGTATAATTATATTAAAACGTAATCAAAGAAAGAAACAGTAACTATGAAAACATCTTCTGTTTCATTGCCGCGCTTCTTCTCAGTGATAACTCGCGCGGTCATGACACTCCTGACTTTCACAGCATTTTACATATTCTGCTTCACAGCCAATATGATGATTGATTCATCCTCGGCACTTGAAGCATATCACGCTGTTCCGATAATGATAGAGCACATTCTCGGAGGAGTTTTTGCATATCTTATATTTGCTCTTATTTTCGCAAAAGTTTTCCCTTCATTTGTGTATGACTGATGATTTTATTGCAAAAAATAAACGGAGAGCAGCATAATGCCGACATCTTTATCTTTTGAACATACAACTGAAAATTTCGAAAACGGATCGATCGGCAGAACTATGCGTGAGCACGGTACGGTTATCATCGGTTACTCCGGTGGGGCTGATTCTTCGTGCCTTCTTCATCTGATGATACCGTGGTGCAGAGATAACGGAATCAGACTGTGTGCACTACACGTAAACCATATGATTCGCGGAGATGAGGCAGACGCTGACGAGGATTTCTGCCGCAGGACCTGTGACGAGCTCGGAATTGAGTTGTTCGTCAGGCGGGTTGATGTTCCCGCATACGCCAAAGAGAACAGTATCGGGCTTGAGGAAGCCGCGCGGAAGATAAGATATTCTCTATTCGATGAGATCTCAGAGATCATCACGGGAAGATTCGACGGAGCAGCAATCGCTACCGCACACAACGCTGACGACAACCTCGAAACCGTCATTTTCAATATGCTCAGAGGCTCTGGCTCACGTGGTCTCGGAGGGATCTCTCCTGTAAGAGACGGACGTTTTGTTCGTCCCCTTATCCGTGATTCGTCTGAGAACATCAGAAATTGGTGTAAAGAAAGCTCCATTCCGTATGTTGTGGATTCAACAAACAAAGACACCGATTACACGAGAAACCACATACGTCACGCTGTGGTTCCGGAAATGAAAAAAATATGTCAGTCGCCGGAGGTATCAGCCTCGCGTCTCACTTCACTTCTTCGGCAGGACGACGATTATATTGAATCTGAATGCAGAAAATATTTCTCTGACGGCGACACGTCGATCAGCCGCGAGGATATAAGCGGTCTTCACACGGCGCTCTCTTCCCGTATTCTGAGGCATCTTTATGCAAATGCCAAAAAATCCGATTGCGGCGCGTCACTCGCTGAGACCCATATATCAAAAATACTTTCATGTATCGCAGGATCTGAGGGTGAGATCACACTTTCTCTGCCGGGCGGAGTTGCCTTTTTTGCAGACCGAAAGAGAGTTGGTTTTTCACCTGAAGATCAAGTAAAAGAGAGAACTGAAGGTGTTCTGTTCAGTTATCCGAATGACGGAGAAATATACAGAGATGACACCTGTACAGTCAGGTTTTCACTTGTTCATCACAAAAATCACCGAACTGACAGCATCGACAATAATAAAGAAGAAAATATTTACAAATTATCAACACAAGCTGTTTTGTGTTTTGGTAAAATAAAGGGTACATTGAGTATCAGACACCGCGAAAACGGTGACGTTTACCGTTTCGGCGGAATGAATCACAAAGTTAAAAAGCTTCTGTGTGACAGAAAACTCACCTCGCACGAAAAAGACTCTCTCCCGATCATTTCGGACGACGATGGAATCGTGTGGATACCGTCATTTCCGCCGCGAGACGGCATGTCCGCGCTTCACGGATGCGACGGTGACATTTTAATCATAACCGCAGAATCAACAAGATAATATCAATGAAAACCCACGGAGGTCATCATGGCATTTACATCAGTCTTGGATCATGACATTAAGGAAATACTGATCTCTCCCGAAGAAATCGACAAGCTGACAGAAAGAATTGCAGCAGAAATCAGCCGCGATTATAGGGACTCGCGTCACCTGCTCCTTCTCTGCATCCTGAAAGGAAGCGTTGTTTTCATGGGAGATCTTATGAAAAAAGTTACTATTCCGGTGGAGATCGATTTTATGAAGGTTTCGTCATACAAATCGGGAACAACTTCTTCGGGAAAGATCAATATTCTGCTCGATCTTCACAGAAATGATCTCTCAGACTGCGACATCGTTGTTGTTGAAGATATAATCGACAGTGGTCGTACTCTTTCTTACCTCGTTGAATATCTTAAGGTTGCAGGTGCTAAATCGGTAAAAACCTGTACACTTCTCGACAAGCCGTCAAGACGTGAGGTTGATTTTAATCCCGATTACCGCGGAACAGAGATCCCCGATGAATTCGTAGTCGGTTACGGTCTCGATTACGACGAACAGTACCGTGCGCTTCCCTATATTGGTATTCTGAAGCCAGAGGTATATACGAAATAACTATCCAAGTCACCCAAGGAGGAGATAATGAAGAACGGATTTAAGGTAGCTATATTCTACATCGTTCTCATCGGCATAATTCTTATATCAACAGCATCTCTCTGGAGCTCTATCCCTCAGGAGAAGCTCGTTTACAGTGATGTTGTTGAGCTTTTCAAAACCGAACAGGTAAAGCGTTTTGAAGTCGATGAAGAAAACAACTTAACAATGGCAGTCACAGTCACTCTTCAGGACGGCACAGAAGGTGAAGTTATTCACACCTACCGTCTGAGAAGCCTTGACTTGTTCATAAGAGATCTCGGCGATACAATTGCTGAACAGCACGCAAGGGGAATCATAACCGATTATGACTATCCGCCGCCGTACAACGTGCCGTGGTGGGTCTCCCTCATCCCATATGTTATCGTGATCGTTCTCATGATCGCAATGTGGATGTTCGTTATGAATCAGGCGGGCGGCAAAGGCTCAAAGATCAACTCGGTCGGCAGAGCTAAGGCTAAGCTCGTTACAGCTGATAAAGCAAAAGTATACTTCAAGGATGTTGCCGGTGCTGACGAAGAAAAGGCAGAGCTTGAAGAAATCGTTGAATTTCTCAGAAATCCCGGATACTTCACAAAGCTCGGTGCAAAGATCCCGCACGGTGTGCTTCTCGTAGGCCCTCCCGGAACAGGTAAAACTCTCATCGCAAAAGCTGTTGCAGGTGAGGCGGGTGTTCCCTTCTATTCGATCTCCGGTTCTGATTTCGTTGAAATGTACGTCGGTGTCGGTGCTTCCAGAGTACGCGATCTCTTCGATACAGCAAAGAAAAATCCCGCTGCTATTATCTTCATTGATGAAATTGACGCAGTTGGACGTCACAGAGGCGCAGGTCTCGGCGGCGGTCACGATGAACGTGAACAGACTCTCAACCAGATCCTCGTTGAAATGGACGGCTTCGGTTCAAGCGAAGGTATCATCGTTATGGCGGCCACAAACCGTCCCGATATTCTTGACCCCGCACTTCTCAGACCCGGCCGTTTCGACAGACAGGTCACAATGAATCCTCCGGACGTAAAAGGCAGAGAAGATATTCTCAAGGTTCATGCACGCAACAAGCCGTTCGAAGCTGACGTTGATCTCTCCGTTATCGCAAAGACAACAGTAGGCTTCACAGGTGCTGAGCTTGCTAACCTTCTCAATGAAGCTGCACTTCTTGCGGCTCGTAAGGGCAAGCACCTCATCGGTATGAACGATCTTGAAGAAGCAATGATCAAGGTCATTGTCGGTCCCGCAAAGAAATCTAAGGTTATCAGCGAAGCTGAAAAGAAGCTCACAGCTTACCACGAGGCTGGTCACGCGATCACAACGTGGATACGTCAGCCCGATGATCCCGTTCATCAGATCTCGATCATCCCCGCAGGTCGCGCAGGCGGATATACACTCTCCTTCCCGAAGGAAGACAAATCATATATGTCACGCAGTATGATGGAGAGCGAGATCGTAACACTCCTCGGCGGACGCGCATCTGAAGCTCTTATCCTCGGTGATATCTCAACAGGTGCATCTAACGATATTCAGCGCGCTTCCTCCATCGCACGTCATATGGTAACCAAGTACGGTATGTCCGATAAGCTCGGTCCGATCCTCTACGGAAGTGAATCTTCAAGTGATGAAGTATTCCTCGGCCGTGACTTCAATCAGACAAAGAATTACTCTGAAGAGACTGCTGCTATCATCGACAGCGAAGTAAAGAACATCGTTACAAAAGCTTACGATGACGCTATGCAGATCTTAAGAGAAAATATCGACAGACTCCACTTCGTAGCAGCTTACCTTATGAAAAAC
>SVUC01000042.1 GCA_015063455.1 Oscillospiraceae bacterium | reverse complement strand
GTTGTAATCGAAAAATGCGCCGGGCATATGATTCGCTTCGCGGGTGAAGAAATCCTCGATCCATCTCTGCTCTTTGTCCTCATCGCGGTCTATCATAAAGTTCATTGTCGCCATCATAAGAAGATCACGGATCTTCGCTTTCATCAGAAGAGGAGACGGGTTCATTGCGGCAAAATCGGGGAAGTAATCTGCGATCTTATCGTTTACCGTGATCTTTCCTTCAGTCACGAGTTTACCGATTGCCAATGAGGTGATTGATTTCGATGCAGAATAAAGGCGATGTCTGAAGTTCTCGTCAATCGGATCCCAATATGCCTCGTGTACGATCTTTCCATATCTCAGAACCATAAATCCGTGCAGGCATCTGCCGCTTCTTGCGATCAGCTTGTGAAATCTGATAAGCGCTGATGACGGAATACCCGCTTCTTCAGGATAATTGAATCTTTCAAATTCCATATTTATTCTCCTTGATGTTGTGCTGAATTAATCTAATTAATTATAACACACTTTCCTCTCCCTTGTAAATATCATCTTTTACTTTAATCGAAAAATTGCAGACATCAATTCAGATATTTTACTTTACTATAACAGTATTGTTTGTCCCAAAATATTGACACTTCATATATTTTTTGCTATAATTAGTAGGAACAGAAAATTGATGCTGCTTATCAACAGCAGAAAGGATATATTTATGCAGATTATCGTAAGTAAAGATTCAAAAGCACTCGGTATCAACGCAGCAAAAGCTGTTGCCGCTATGATCAACGAAGCTATCGCTGAAAAGGGAGAGGCAAGAATCGTTCTCTCAACAGGCGCTTCTCAGCTCACAACTCTCGAGCCCCTCATTGAAATGGATGTTGACTGGTCCAAGGTTGTAATGTTCCACCTCGACGAATACGTTGATCTCCCTGAAACTCATATTGCAAGCTTCCGCAAGTATCTCAAGGAACGCTTCATTCAGAAGATTCCGCTTAAGGCAGCTTATCTCGTTGATGGTACACGCGAGGGTATCGCAGCCCTCACAGAAAATCTCCGCAGTGCTCCCATCGACGTTGGTCTCATCGGTATCGGTGAAAACGCTCACATCGCGTTCAACGATCCGCCGGCTGACTTCGACACAAAGGAAGCTTACATAGTTGTTGACCTCAACGAAACCTGCAAGAAGCAGCAGGTTGGTGAAGGCTGGTTTGCTACAATTGATGACGTTCCGAAGCAGGCTGTTTCTATGACCGTTTACCAGATCCTTCAGTGCAAGAAGATCGTTTCCTGCGTTCCTTACGCTGTTAAGGCTGATGCAGTTCAGAAGACTCTCGAAAATGACAAGACAAACCTTATCCCTGCTACGATCATGAAGGGACACGCTGACTTCACACTCTTCGTTGACGAAGATTCCTTCAGCAAGGTTGACGAGAGCAAGATCCTCCCTGCTCCCGGCTGTGACTACACTCTCACTCGTATGTAATTTATAATTGACCGGCGACGGTCATAATACATGGGGCTGTCGTATTTACTTTTTCATTAAGTGGTGCGGCAGCCCGATTTCGTTTTTTATAGATCTTTCTTAAAAGGAGTAGTTATGAACTCTATCACAAACAAAAATGAACGTCCCGTAAAGATCCTGCAGTTCGGTGAAGGTAACTTCCTCCGCGCTTTTGTGGATTATATGGTAGATATCGCAAATGAAAAAGGCGTTTACAACGGATCCGTTGCTATCGTTCAGCCGATCGATTTTCCCTTGAATCCCGCATTCGCAGAGCAGAACTTCAACTACACCGTGCTTCTCCGCGGTAAAGAACAGGGGCAGGTTGTAAATGACTGCCGTGTTGTCTCCTCTGTATCTGACGTTTTCTCCGTTTACCGCGATTTCGAGCGTTTCCTCTCCTACGCATCCTGCGAAACACTCGAAGCTGTTGTATCAAACACCACAGAAGCCGGCATCACACTTGACGAAAATGATAAATTTGATGCAGCTCCGCCCGCTACATATCCCGGCAAGCTCACACGCTTCCTCTTTGAAAGATTCAAAGCCTTCGGCGGCGACAGCTCCAAGGGTCTTGTTATCTATCCCGTTGAGCTGATTGAAGACAACGGCAAAAAGCTTCGCTCCTGCGTTCTCCGTCTCGCTGAAGTGTGGGGGCTCGGAGACGAATTCATCAAGTGGGTTGAGTCGTCCTGTATGTTCTGCAGTACCCTCGTCGACAGAATCGTAACAGGTTATCCAAAAACTTCCGAAGAACAGAAGCAGATCGCCGATCAGCTCGGATATGAGGACCGCCTTGTTGACATCTGCGAGCCGTTCGGTCTCTGGGTAATCGAGGCTGACGATCCCGCAAGAGCTGAGGCAACTCTCCCTCTGAACAAAGCTGATCTTCCAGTAATTTTCACCGACAATCAGCGTCCTTACCGCGAACGCAAGGTTCGTATCCTCAACGGAGCACACACATCGTTTGTTCCTGCAGCATTCATTGCAGGTCAGGACATTGTCCGCGATTGTATGGCTGACGCTGATATCCGCAAGTTCATTGATACTTGCATTTATGAAGAAATCCTTCCGACTCTCACTCTCCCGAAGGAAGATGTTGCCGCATTTGCTGCAGCAGTATGTGAAAGATTCGAGAATCCCTTTATTGACCACGCTCTCATCTCCATCTGCCTCAATTCAATCTCCAAGTGGAAAGCACGCGTTCTCCCGAGCCTTCTTGATAGCTTCAAGGCGAACGGCAAGCTCCCGACTTGCCTGACAATGTCATTCGCAACTCTCTGTGCGTTCTACAGCACAGGCAAGAAAACTGCTGACGGCTTCACAGGCTCACGCACAGTTGACGGTGCAGAGCAGATTTACACGATCCTCGATTCTGCCGAGGTTATCGAGTTCTTCGCAGAGAACAACGGTGCAGACGATCTCCCCGTAAGACTCGCCGCAAAAGAGGATTTCTGGGGACAGGATCTCACCGCGATCCCCGGTTTCTCCGAAACTGTTATGAAGTGGTACTCCGTTATCAAAGAAAACGGCTCTCGTGAGGCTATGCGTCTCGCGGTGAATGCATAAATCGAGGTAATTATGGAATTTATAAAAATTACTCCAAACGACAATGTAGCGGTTGCGCTTGTTGATCTCAAAGCGGGAACAGAAGTTTGCGGCGTCACTCTCGTCGAGGACATTCCCGCAGGTCACAAGTTCGCCCTGAAGCAGATCGCAGAGGGTGAGACTGTTCGCAAATACAACAATCCTATCGGTCACGCTACATCAGATATTGCACCCGGTGCGTGGGTTCACACTCACACAATGAAAACAAATCTCGACGGACTCCTTGAGTATTCATACTCTCCCATCGAGATTCCCGCACTTCCCGAAGGTAAAGCTACCTTCAAGGGATTTGTACGTGCTGACGGACGTGTCGGTATCAGAAACGAGATCTGGATCATCCCCACAGTCGGATGTGTAAATGAAACTGCAGAAGTTCTCGCAAAGAAAGCTTCCGAGTTTGTTTCAGGTTCAGTTGACGGCGTGTACGCTTTCACTCATCCGTTCGGATGCTCACAGCTCGGAGATGACCACAAAAATACTCAGCTTGCACTCGCAGGGCTGACTCTCCATCCGAATGCAGGCGGTGTTCTCGTACTCGGTCTCGGATGCGAAAACAATCAGATAGATTCATTCCGCAAGGTACTTGAAGAGGACGGTCGTTACATCGACGAGACGAGGATCAAATTCCTCAACTGTCAGGATGTTGACAACGAAATCGACGTTGCTCTCGATATTCTCCGCGATCTCTGTGCACAGGCAGCTCAGGATAAGCGCGAAGAAGTATCTGCCGACAAGCTGATCGTCGGACTCAAATGCGGCGGATCTGACGGATTCTCAGGAATCACCGCTAACCCCACCGTTGGTGTGTTCTCCGATATGCTCATCGGATGCGGCGGAAGCACTATCCTTACCGAAGTTCCCGAAATGTTCGGCGCTGAAACTCTCCTTATGGAGCGCGCAGAAAGCGAAGATATCTACAATAAAACCGTGTCTCTCATCAATGATTTCAAGTCATATTTCATCAGATACGGTCAGACAGTTTACGAAAATCCCTCCCCCGGAAACAAAAAGGGCGGTATCACAACTCTCGAAGACAAGTCTCTCGGATGTACACAGAAATCCGGTTCAGCTGCAGTAAAGGATGTACTCACCTACGGTCAGGGGGTACGCAAAGCGGGACTCAATCTTCTCTCCGCACCCGGAAATGACCTTGTTGCATCAACCGCACTCGCAGTATCGGGAGCACAGCTCGTTATTTTTACGACAGGACGCGGTACTCCGTTCGGATGCCCCGTACCAACAGTAAAGGTATCTTCAAACACACCTCTCGCTGAGAAAAAGCCGCATTGGATCGACTTCAATGCAGGCGTGATCTGCGAAACAGGTGATATCGCGGCTTGCGGAAAAGATCTGTTTGAGTACATAATGGCTCTCGCATCCGGTGAAGCTTACACCAACAACGAAAAGAACGGTATGCGCGGAATCTCAATCTTCAAAGACGGCGTAACATTATAAGGAGGAGCTTATGAGAACTCTTATTACAAATGTTGAAATTATTACTCCCGGCAAAACTATTAATAATTCTTCAGTTCTTATCCGTGACGGTAAGATCGAGGCTGTATATACCGACGGTATCGCTCCTCTGATCGCAGTTGACGAGTACGTTGACGGTGAAGGAATGTACCTCTCAGCAGGATTTATAGATCTGCACGTTCACGGCGGCGGCGGTCACGACTTTATGGATGCTACAGAAGAAGCGTTCATCGGCGGTCTTGAAACTCACCTCAAGCACGGTACAACATCCTGCGTTCCCACAACTCTTACCGCTGAAATGGAAGAGCTCGGTGACGCATTCGCGGCTTACAGACGAGTAAAAGCATCCGCAAAAGCTACTGAACTCCCCGATCTTCTCGGAATGCACCTTGAAGGCCCGTACATCTCCGCTGAAATGGCAGGCGCACAGGACCTCGAATATATGAAGCTACCCTCCGATGGAAGCTGGAAAGATATCATCAGAATGGCTGAAGGCGCGCTTAAGATCTGGACTGTCGCTCCCGAGCTTGAGGGCGCGGCTGAAATGTGTGCAAGTCTCAAGGATTCAGGTATCATCTTCTCTGCAGGTCACAGCTCTGCACGTTACTCCGACGTTGTTGCCGCAATCGAATCGGGTTACACAATGGCAACTCATCTTTACAGCAGTATGTCAACTATCATTCGAGAGCAGGGTCACCGTGTTCTCGGACTCCTTGAAGCTTCCCTTCTCCACGATGAGATCTGTGTTGAAGTAATCGCCGACGGTATTCATCTGCCGATTCCGCTTCTTCAGCTCATTTACAAGACAAAGGGCAAGGACCGTATGGTTCTCGTGACCGACGCAATGCGCGGAGCGGGTATGCCCGACGGTGACTATCTCCTCGGAAGCCTTACAAGAGGTCAGCTCGTTCAGGTATTCGATGGAATCGCGCATATGCCCGACGGAATCTCATTCGCGGGAAGCGTTGCTACCACAGACCGCCTTGTCAGAGTTATGACAAAGCAGGCAGGTCTCCCGCTGCACGAGGTTGTGACGATGCTCACCGTCAATCCCGCAAGAGAGCTCGGTATTGCTGACCGCAAGGGACGTATCTCAGCAGGCTACGACGCAGACCTTGTTCTCTTTGATGACGACATCAATGTTCACGGTGTATGGCGCGGCGGACGTCGTCTCGTTTGATTATAAAAACAAAACCACCAGTGAAACTGGTAGTATACACAAGTCATAGTAGGGCATAGGAGTAGCTGCTACTTAAGACGTACTGAATTAGTCCGCCAATCGCATATGATGCACTACAAGCGAAAATTTGGTTAACATAGCCTTCCTCCGCCAGTATAACCGATGGTTGTATAGACACAAAACAAAATGCTCCAATGCTGCGGCATTGGAGTTTTTTGTTTTCAGATATCCCGTCCCTTTTTACTAAGATAGGTTTTTTATCTTGATTTCTTCAACCCGTCCATCATTGTTATAATAGACGATGACAGATTCACTTATTTCCTTATCTACTTTCCATATCTCCCCCCAGAAGCCGGAAAGAATACCGTCAGGTTCACCCCAAACAGACAACAAATCTTCGCGTAAAATGCCAATGAGTTTTTCATCTAATTCCTCTTTGGTACATTGATAAACTTCGGCTAATGTTAAAATCTTTTGGTTTGAATTGTCTGCACCAACATCTTTATCTTCGGTGATATCGCTGCTTTCATCACCAATAGAAATGTTCTTCTCGTTTGAGTCGCTGTCACTAGCATTTGGCTTGATACCATTACACCCCACAAAAAATATGGATACTGTCAAAAGAAAAATCAAAACCGATAATTTTTTCACAGATTCATCCTCCTTTTATTTTTCTTGTTTTAGATACTTTACAATCTTAAAAATCGCATCAATGCTCCAAGAAATTGCAAAACATATCATCATGATGAGTGCTGTAGTATTAGCTAGAGTTTCAAAGTAAAAGCAAGAAACAACAATCCAAAAAATTGCACCAATTGACGTTGCCACAACTGTGCCTAATGTAATCTTTTCCTTTTTTTTCATAGATTCATCCTCCCTTGTTTCTTTCGCCAAAATCCCCTTAAAAATTCCTATCTGAATTCAGTATACAGTATATTTATGAATATTTCTATGCCAAAATACAAACAGGATATTATCCCCCCTCACTTGAGAATTATCGAAAAATGTGGTATAATTAGAGAAGTCTGTTATTTTATATCTTTAACTGACAAATTTATGACAGGAGATCAATTTTCGTGAAAACATCAAGTCTGTCAAAAGATTTCACTCAAGGTAATATCCCGCGCCAGCTGCTTTTATTATCACTTCCGTTTATGGCGTCAAACGCGCTCCAGGTACTGTACAGCACTATTGATATGATAATCGTGGGACACTACGTCGGTACTCCCGGTCTGTCAGCAGTTTCGCAGAGCAGCTTGATTTTGAATTTCGTAACAATGATCTGTCTCGGTTTCTCGAACGCAGGGCAGGTTCTGATCTCTCAGGCGATCGGTGCAAAAAAGCGCAAAGAAATGAACAATATTATCGGTACGCTATTTTCCCTCATCATGATCATGTCTCTCGTTTTGTCAGGCATCATTCTTGTATCGCGTATCTGGATCATGGATGTTATGAATATCCCCGATGAATCTTATGAAATGGCACTTGATTACCTCATTATCTGCGGTGCAGGGCTGATCTTCACTGCAGGATACAATATGGTCTCCGCAGTTCTCAGAGGTATGGGTGACTCAAAGAGGCCGTTTCTGTTCATCGCAATTGCGTCAGCCGTAAACCTTGTGCTCGACCTTCTTTTCACAGGTATTTTGGGGTGGGGAGTTGCGGGAGCCGCGTGGGCTACGATCATTGGACAGGCTGTCTCGTTTCTCTTCTCACTTTTCTATCTTTACCGAAACAAAGAGGCTTTCGGATTTGACTTCAAAAAAGATAGCTTTATCATAAACGGCCACTACACAAAGATGATTTTCTCCCTCGGAACTCCGATGGCGATACAATCCGGATGCATCAATCTCTCAATGATGTACGTAAACTCTATGGTAAACGATGTCAGCGTTGTTGCGTCTGCTACATTCGGCGTTGGTGTGAGAATCGACGATATTATCAACAAGATCTCGCAGGGAATTCAATTCGCCGCTATGCCGATGATAAGCCAGAACATTGCGGCGCATCAGGAAAAAAGAAGCTGCAAAATCGTTCACTTTGCTTGGATGTACTCTGTGATCTTCACGATCGTTTTTATGATTCTCTACATATTCTTCGGAAAGCAGATGTTTATGCTGTTCTCCGACGACGTGCTTGTCCACGAAATGTCAGGCACATTTATCCGCGCAATCCTGTGGATGTTCCCTGCACTTGCGATCATGCGCGGAACGGGTGCATTCATTCAAGGGATCGGGAACGCATCGCTGAGTATGGTCCTCGCACTTCTTGACGGCGTTGTTCTCCGCATTGGACTGAGCTGGCTCTGCGGTATCTATCTCGGCTGGGGATTTTACGGCTTCGTTCTCGGGTACGGCGTTGCGGCTTACGGATGCGCGATTCCTGGAATGATATATTTCCTCTCTGGAATATGGAAAAAGAGGAAAACACTCGCAGAAGATCTATAACGACAAATGTCAAAAATCAAAATCACCAGTAAAACCGGTGGTATGCACAAGCCCTAGAAGGGCATAGGACTAGCTGCGCCTTAAGACGTACTGAAATAGTCCACCAATTGCATATGATGCAATATAATCGAAAAATCGGTTAACATAGCCTTCCTCCGGGAGGAAGGGGGACCGCTTGCGATGGAAGGAGCCCGCGGAACGTATAATATTGATATATTGTTCCGTTAACGCACTCTCCCTCAGTCACCTGCGGTGACAGCTCCCTCCCGGAGGGAGCCTTTATGCTAAAGCTTTCCTCCACCGGCATAACCGATGGTTGTATACACACAAAACAAATATCCCCTGCGTCACATTATCTCGGTGATGCAGGGGAATTTTATTATTTCCGGATGTCGATAGTGCCGTTCCCTACCCAAAAAGGGGATTTGGAGTTAATCAAAACTTGTTTTCAAATACGGTATTCTTCTTTACCTTTTCGATAACTTCGATAACCTTAGCAGCTTCGTCAAGCTTAACGGGGAATGCTTTTCCGAATCTGATCGTCTCGTAAAGAGCATCCCAGATGAGATATGTACCGTCGCAAACGTATGCACCGTTTTCTTCATCGTAGAATTCTACGTCTTCTTCTATCCACGGGAGAGTTTCTGCATTACCAAAACTTGCACCGGTACCGGGTGTTGAAGGATCTGCGGTAATTTTTGTAAGTTCCACATTAGGATCGAGATACTTGAGGTGGAATTTACCGCCTATCTCAACCAAAGATCCCTTTGAACCATAGATACTGTATGCAGGGTCGGAAATTGCTACACCTCCGGAAATCTCCATATCTACAACACGTCCGTTAACACCTGTGAATACGATCTTGATGTGGTCTTCACAGTCACCGGCAGCTGCAACATGCTTGATGTTTGAGTACATTTCAGTGTAATCGCCGCCGCAGAATCTAAGAGACTGGTCAATGATGTGAGGACCCCAGTTAAGAAGCTGACCACCACCAAATTCAGATATAGTCTGCCAGTCATTACGTCTCTGATAATTGTGTACTCTGCGCTTTATTTCATAAACGTCGCCGAGAATACCGGAATTAATGATCTCCATTGCTTTATTGAAACCGCTTTCAAAACGGCGATTGTGTCTGATATAAAGGTGAGGACCTGCAGGCTGACTTCCGAGCTTGACAAGCTCAAGAGCCTGTTCGTAAGACATAGCGAACGGCTTCTCAAGGAACACGCTCTTTCCTGCGAGAAGAGCCATCTTTGCGTGCTTATAGTGGTCGCATGAACGTGTAGCGATAGATACAAGTTCAACCTCGGGATCAGCGAGAAGATCTTCGATCTTTGTGTAAGCGTGGCTTCCGTATGCTTCAACAAACGGAACAGTACGTTCTTCGATAATATCGCATACAGCAGCAAAATGATACATATTCTGTCTCATATCGAGCTCAACGCGATGCATACCGTTGCCTGCTCTGCCAAGACCAATAAGACCTACCTGAATGGGTTTTGTCATAGTAAAATTCTCCTTAGAAATTTTTTTAGTTAACATAAACATTATACATTTTTTCCGTTATACAGTCAACAGTTTTATGAAAAAATTGTTTATGACATCTCGTCACGTTTTATTATTTCTTCCTGTGCATGATCAATCATATCGACGAACAACGCGCTGTATCCCGTGATTCTAACCATAAGATCTCTGTAATTGTCGGGATTTTTCTGAGCATCTCTCAGTTCTTTTGTATCTGCAACGCTGATCTGAACCTGCATTCCGCCATCCTCAAAATATGTTCCCAGAAGTATTTTCAGATTCTCAAGTCCGGCGTCTCCGCTGACAAAGTTCTTCGGCATACGCACATTGAAAGCTCCCGCTGAAAAACGGTCGAGCGGCAGTTTTGAAACAGAATTGAGAAGGGCGGTTGCTGATTCGGATACATTTCGTGACGGAGACAAATTTTCGGACAAATCAGCGTGAGCGCGTCTTCCGTCCGGAGTAGCATCCATACGCCCACCCTGATATATGTGATCCATATCTGTCGTGGTCACACAAAGGGCACAAATATCCTGTACTCCTGTCTCGGAATCAAAGCTTTCCTCATAAACGATATCGGTAAACAGATTCATAAGGCGTACTGCATGCCGATCGGCTCTATCGTCGTCCTGTCCGTATTTCGGTGCACTCCTGCATCGCTTAAGAATATCTTCAAATCCTTCAAAATTCTCCCACAAAGCGTCTGCGAGACGGTCAAATGACACAGGATCATCTCCAAACAGCATCTCTTCCATCGCCGCCATCATATCCGCAGCCGTACCGATATTTCTGATCGTTACATACCTCATGAGATATTCGGCACAATACATCATTGATGTCGCGCACTCTCTTGATCCGCGCGAGAAGCATTCAAATGTCCTCAGTATATCGGGAGGTGTCTCTTTACGTCCACGCATAAATTCTCTCAGTTCGGCAAATTCACTTTTCAGATAATTCCGCCAACACTGACCGATCAGCTCGTACATCTCATCAATTGCTCCGAATTCTTTTATGAATCTTCCGTTGTCGTCAAACAAAGCGTTCATAATATACCCGGGAATCGGTCCGCCAGATGCCCCGTAATAGAAGCTTGCTCCGTGAATATCGGGCCAATTACATCCGTGGATCGTATAATTGTTCGCATCAGCTGCTTTTACACCGGATCTCAGCATTGCGGGAATCACAGTCTCGTCATTATATACGAGAAGCGTGGAGTTCTGTCTGAGCTTATCACAAACTATAGTCCACAAGTCCTCCGTTGTATTTTTTGTTCTTCGGAAAACATACAGCGGATTCTCAAGCCTCGGATACAATCTTTCAAGGAACAGCTTTGTGAGAGGATTTTCTCTGTATTCACCCGATATGGTATATCCGCCTATTATAACATATGTAGGCGAATCGTACATCGGATTGCGGAACCAACCTGTCGCAAACTCACTCTTGTAACTCATCTGATGCTCGCCTCTTCCTGTCAGAAGCGCGATCTTACAGTTGAAATCGTCTATTATATATCCCGCATCCTCACGTGTGAGTATTCCTGATTCTATATCTCTTTGGTAGAACGGAAGAAGATACTCATCCACTCTTCCGCAGCAAAGTGTCGCATTATTTCTTGCGGAATAAACCGAGAAAATATTGGCGATGAACAGAACGAGCTGTATGGCTTCGCGGAATGTAGCAGGAGCACCCTTCACAAGATTCCTGCAAACTTCTGCCGCATCGCAAAGTCCTGCTTCTTCTGCCGCGTCGGCATATCTTTCAATAAATCTGAGATATGCCTGATAAACAAGACTCATTCCTCTCAAAAAAATGACACGTTTGGCCTCACCGCCGTTTGCAAGTTGTTTCTGAATCCTACGCTCAGCATCCTCTATAAGTCCCGGTAATCCCAGTTTCACGATCGTTTCCCAATCGAACGTACAGTGACCCATATCAACCATATACATATGTATCTCATCATGCTTGGCATGGATCTCATTAATGATCTCTTCTTCCTCTTCAGTCGGTACGTGTTCTTCAAAACGTCCGAGAAGAATATCGTACGGTTTAACGGGACAGCTTACGTTTTCCAAAACGTATTGATGGCAAAAACCTAACTTGATCGGCTGAGAAAGACCGCCATATAAGTCTGTGGCGCGATCACTTAGAATCAGCCGCTCCATAAATGTACTTTTTACCGGCTTGTTTCTTAGAGATTCTACCGTTTCCCTGAGCAAAAGACTGCTTTTATCTTTTTTTGTGTAATTCATATTAACTTCCATAACATTTAATTGATCCGCGCCTGATCACGAAACCTCGTCTCTCTTGATAATTTCTTCCTGAGCCTTCGGACACATATCTACGAATACTGCGCTGTAACCTGTGATACGAACCATAAGATCGGGATAATTTTCGGGATTCACCTGCGCATCTCTGAGCTCTGCAGTATCGGCAACGCTGAGCTGAAGCTGCATACCGCCGTCTTCAAAGTATGTTTCAAAGAGCATCTTAATTGTTTCAAGACCTTCGTCACCACTTACCATATTCTTCGGCATACGAACGTTCATAGCGCCTGCGGTACATCTTCCGAAGTCGATTTTTGTTACAGAATTGAGCAGTGCAGTCACAGATTCCGTTGTTCCCTTTGTGGTAGCAAGGTTTTCGGAAAGTTCTTCATTTGCGTGACGTCCGTCGGGAGTTGCTGGAATATCCTTGTCACAAACAAGATGGTTTGTATCTGCAATGGTTACGTCAACCACGTAAACATCTTTCTCGCCGGTTTCCGGGTTTACAGCTTCTTCTGCTGCAACATCGGAGAGTATCTTCATAAGACGGTATGCATGACGGTCTGCTCTGTCGTCATCTCTGCCGTACTTAGGCGCATTCTTACATCTCTTGAGAATATCTTCATATCCTACAAAGTCAGCGCGGAGTGCCTCTGCCATTTTCTCAAGCGTAATCGGATCGTCTCCGCCGAATACGTTTGCTTCAAGTGATGCCATCATATCTGCCGCTGTTCCAACGTGACGGAGAAGATTGAGCACGAGCTTATATGAAACGGTACGACCGCAATCAACTGCATTGTCTATAGTACCTTCCATGAAGCAGTCACAGCTTCTCACCTGTCCAACAACTGCGCCTTTATCTGATTTTCTCGACTGTCTGTATTTTTCAAAAGCGGTCTTTACTTCTGCACGGAAACCGTCCTCGTACTTCTTATAAATTTCATCAATAGAAGTGAAATTCTGTGTCAGATTACCGTCCAAGTCAAAGATAGTGTTATACAAACGTCTGGGGATAGGTCCGCCAATCTCCAATATGTTAAGACTCTTACCTCCGAGATCCGGCCAGTTACATCCATGGATAGTATAGTTAACTGCATCTTCGTGAGGAATTCCTGCCTGCTTAAATGCATTTACTACAACTTCATCGTTGTAAATGAGAAGTGTAGAGTTCTGTCTGAGTTTATCGCACGCGAGAGTCCATTCATCATCGGGACAGTCTTTTGTGCGGCGATATACATATACGGGGTTCTCAAGTCTGGGGTGGATTCTCTCAAGGAAGAGCTTTGTGAGAGGATTTCTTCCCTCTTTGTTAGAATAACCACCGATAATTACGTATGTCGGAGAGTCGTACATTGGGTTACGGTACCAGCCCGTGTCATATCCATCAGATGCAGTCCAACCACTCATCTGATGCTCACCTCTGCCGAGGATTATTGCGGACTTGCAGTTGAAGTCGTCAATGATAGCACCTGCCTCTTCTCTTGTAAGTCTGCCTTCAGCGATATCCTTTTCGTAATAAGGACGGAGAAGATCGTCTACTCTTCCGCAGCAAAGTGTTGCGTTCATATGTGCAGTATAGATTGAGAAAATGCTTGTGATAAAGAGGATGAACTGCATCCCTTCCATGAATGTTGACGGCGGATTGTCAGCAAGGTTGCGGCACATTTCAGCCGCTTCTGTCATTCCTGCCGCTTCACACGCTTCGGCGTATCTGACAATGTATCGTCTGTAAGCGCGGTATATCATTCCCATTCCCTGAAGGAACATAAGATTTCTCATATCAGCTCCTTCTTTAAGACGTTTTTCAAATTCGGCATCACACTTTTTGATATATCCGGAAATGCCGAGCTGAAGAGCTTCTTCCCAATAAAATGTGACATGTCCCATATCGTAAAGGAAGTTTGTTATATTTCTCGCACCCCATTGCCCTATGAAGCTGTCAAGCCACGCCTCTTCTTCCTCGTTCGGAAGAATTTCCACAAAACGTCCGACAAGGATATCGTGTTCCTTTACGGGAACAGAGCAGTTCTCAAGCATATAAGATACAGCATAACCGAATCTGAGCGGCTGCGGAACTCCTTCTTTTACATAAAGATCGATAGCCTTTTTGTTAAGCTGGAGCTTTTCCATATATGTACTGCGAAGAGGTTTGTTTCTGAGAGTATCAACCGTTTCGTCAAGCATAAGTCTGCTCTTTTCAAGTTTGTTCATAATAATCTCCTTTTTGTTATTTCTTAAATCCCCGTGTCATACGTTCTCCAAGGATATCCTTTATTATTGTATAAAATCTCTCGATATCACTGTCCGTAGGCTCTGTTCCAGACGGGTGTGTTATTGGAAGTCCGAGTGAATTATATTTATGCTCAGACAAATCGTGCAGTTTCAGAAGTTCAATTTGTTCAAGGCCGTTTTCTTTCATAAAGCGCGCTGTCGCTGCTATGTTTTCATCTGTGCCGTTCAGTCCCATCGCTACGGGAATTCTGACAAGAATGTTTGTGCCGAGAGATGCAAGAAGTCTGATGTTATCGAGTATCCTCTCGTTTGTCACGCCTGTGAGGGATTTATGAAGAGTCGGGTCAATTGCTTTTATATCACACATAAAGTGTGAGAAATGCTTGACTGACTCTCGGATCACAGATTCCGGAACGTTTGACGCTGTCTCAACGGCTGAGGAGACTCCTTCTTCCTGAAGCCGACGGGCACACTCAAAAACATATTCATGCTGAAGAAGCGGCTCACCGCCCGAGAATGTTACACCTCCGCCTGATTTGTCGTAATATTTTTTATCCCTCACAAGAATACCGCAAAGCTCATCTACCGTGTATTCCTTGCCGCACACCTGAAGTGCGCTGTTCAGACAATTTCTCTCGCAAGTGAAGCAATGGCTACAGAGCTCATTTTTGTATATGATACCGCCGCCATCAATCTCTCTTGCGTGCTCCGGGCAGGCGTCAACGCATCTGCCGCATAGAGTACATTTGGCCGCAAAATGCTGGAGCTCGATTTTCCCCGAATATGTCTCGGGATTATGGCACCATATACAGCGCAGATTACACCCTTTCAAAAAAACTGTCGAACGTATTCCCGGTCCGTCGTGCACGGAACATCGCTGTATCTGGGTAATTATACCTGTACATTTTTCGTTTTCCATAAATTAATAGTCTGCAGACACACTGTTGTTTTCTTTTCCGCGAAGAATATCAATAATTTTAACGCCGGAACTTGTACCGATTCTCTCAGCGCCCGCTTCAACCATAGCAAGCATTGTCTCGGGAGTACGGATACCACCTGCGGCTTTTACTTTTACAAGATCTCCGACAGTTTTCTTCATGAGAGCAACATCTTCAACAGTTGCACCGCCTGTACCAAAGCCGGTTGATGTCTTGATGAAATCTGGGCGAACCTCACGCGCGATCTCAGCCGCTGTCACGATCTGATCTTTTGCGAGGTAGCAGTTCTCGAAAATAACCTTTGAGATAACTCCTGCCTCACGGCAGATTCCAACTATCTCTTCCATTTCACGTCGGATATAGTCTCTGTCTCCTGCGATAAGACGTGGAATATTGAGAACATAGTCAATCTCATCAGCGCCGTTCTCAATTGCGTCAGCGGTTTCGAACATTTTGGTTTTTATCGTACACTGCCCAAGGGGGAACGCAATTGCAGCACCAACATGTACGCCCGTACCCTTGAGAAGCTTAGCACAGAACTCAGTCTGTACGGAGTTGATAGCTACCATATGGAAACCATATTCTACCGCCTCCTTGCAAAGCTTTTCGAATGCCTCTGGCATTGCGTATGCCGCAAGCTGAGTGTGGTCTACCATATACGCAAGTTCTTCAACAGTATATTTTTTCATATTGTACCTCAACATTATTAAAGAATGATCTCGGAAAGAGTTGCGGGAAGCTCGTGAGCTGTATTAACCTTTGTCTCGTCTGTTACAAGGTCGAAGCAGGAGAGAACGAGACTTCCGTTCCAGAATATCGGCTCACCGGGCTGATCGAGTCCTCCGTCAAGTCCGTCGCAGTCGGGACTCTGTGCTATACGGGTTACAGTGCCGTCGGGTGAAACCCGGACAACAGCGTTGTCACAGAAATCCGCAATGTAGAGATTTCCGTCATCTGTCATAATCATACCGTCTGTGCTCTTCAGCTCAGCAGGATCCTGCGCCCAAACGAACTGCTCCTTAACGGTGAGATCGTCATTGAACTTCACACGCCATACGGCGCCGTCACCGAAATTTCCGACAAGAAGATCGCCGTTCTTATCGAATTCAATTCCGTCGACTCCGTACTGGCACGCAGGATTTTCCGTAATAAACGTTGTGAGGATGTTTTTATCTTCAAGTGTATTTGTGACGCCGATTCCCTCATCGTCGAGCGCAAAACGATAAACGCAAGATACGAGCTTGCCGCTTGGATCTGATACTTTTGAGAGGCTGCTCTGTGTAACGTAAACGTATCCGTCTCTGATTCTCATTCCGTTCGGATGCTCCATATTGTCGGCAACGACAGTGGTCTTTACAATGGTATCACCGTCAATGCGAAGTCTGAGAATACGTCCCTTGTACATCAGCTCATCCTTTCCGGACCATCCCTGGTTGTCGCAAACATAGAGATCTCCGTCGGGTCCGAACGCTATACCCATCGGGGCGGCAATTTTTGTGTCATCTCTCACGGGAACGTCAAACCATTTTCTGATGTTTCGATCTTTATAGATCTTCACGATGCAACCGGGAGCTCCTCCTGCGTAGTTGGGACACGCGAGAATGAGGTTTCCTTCAGAATCTATTGCCATTCCGTCGGGGGTTGTAACGTATTCGGGCATTACTGCAAAAAGCTTCGGTTCGATCATAACAAGTTATCTCCTTTTCGTTGTCAAAACTGTACTACCATCTTCAGCATTTTTTCTTTTGCTTCTATCATCTCAAACGCACGTCCCATTTCACAGAACGGGATTCTGTGAGAAACGAAGAATGAAGGATCAAGCTCCCCTTCCTCTATCCACTTGATGATCCGCTCGTGGCACGCGCCTTCAAGCTTCTTCTGCGGGAACTGATTGAACTGAAGTGTCCAATTGTACGGATTCTGTGACCAATCGAGAGGTGCGGTCATTTTCTCTGAGATACCGTACACACAAACCTTTGCGTCCGGCTTGATAATTGCCATGCCGTCACCGATAAAGCTTGTGACACCAACCGCGTCAAGTGCAAAATCAACTCCATCGGGGATGACCTGTCGAACAGCCTCGGGAATAAGGACACCTTTCGTGTTGAGGGTGTAATCAGCTCCGAGCTCTTTTGCGAGAGCGAGCTTTTCGTCATCTATATCCATTGCGATAACCGGCCCCATTCCAATAAGCTTCGCAAATTTTACGAAGCTGAGTCCGACAGGTCCGAGACCGAGGATCGCAAGGCTCTTTCCTCCTTCAAATCCGAATATCCCCATTGTGCTGTAGACCTCGCGGAAGGTTACGATCATTGCAGCATCGACCGGATCAATTGAAGAAGGAATCTTTTGCTGTGCGTAAGCGAAATCGTCCGGCTCAAGTCCGTCATCAAGCATTGACTGAGCATCGGTAACTACGTTGTATTCCGCGTATGTACCCCAAGCGGAGCTGTATCCGTCAGGAACATCTCCGATAAACGGAAGGAGAACACGGTCACCGATCTTCAAATGCTTAACCTTTGATCCGAGTTCAACCACCTCGCCCACTCCTTCATGTCCGAGAAGTGCGGGATACTCGTCAATCCCCTTGAATTTCCCGTGGATAATCTTCATATCTGTCCCGTTGCATACGCCGCACGAGATCATTTTCACAAGCGCCTCATATTCACCGTACGCAGGTACGGGAACATCAACTATACCGCACTTTCCATCCTTATAAACCGCAAATGCTTTCATAAACACCTCTGTCTTTTCTTTTTAAATCACAGCGCCGAGCTTTTCTGATATTTCTCTTGCTGCTGCGAGAACCTCTTTGCCCTGTACATTTATCATCGTTTCAGTATCGCAGTATACGGTCGAGGTTGACATTCCTATTGTTCCGACAACTTTTCCGCACATATCGAACACAGGCGCGGCGAAGCAAATAATGCCCGGCCCGTATTCCTCGATATCGGTTGCCCATCCTCTCTCGCGTATTTCGCTGAGCTTATCTTCGAGTGCTGTTATCTCATTCTCATTCCAGCCAAGAGATGAGTAATATTTCCATCTCATTTCTTCATCCATATAAGAGAGAAGAACTTTTCCGGGAGCAGATGTCGCAAGAGGATACGATCCGCCGACACGGCCCGCGATCTTCAAATCTCTTACCGAATCCATATGACCGAGGTACAGCACGGAATCAGAGTGGAGTACACCAATATAACAGCTGTCCCCTGTTCTCTCCCACAGCTTTGCAAGTGACGGCTGCGCCGCTGTATTGAACGTGATTCTGCTAAGTGCACCACTTGCAACTCTGAACGGTTTCAGGGTGAGCTGATACTTGAGACCGTCCTGATATACCCATCCTCGTTCAACAAGAGTGGTAAGAACTCTTGATATCGCATTCTTGTTTATTCCTGTGATATGGCTGATATCGGCAAGGCCCATAAGTGACGGTGAGTCTGCCAATGCTTCAATAATTATAACTGCGTAGTCTGCCGCAGGTGCGTTTGACATAATTTCCTCCATCTTGTAATATATTTATTACGTTGTTACTTTAAATTACCATAAACAGATTAATAAGTCAATATGCTTTTACAGAAATCCATACAATTAACTTTTTGTTAATATTTCCCCCAAAAAAGAAAAACCACATCACAAAATGAACTGACCCCAAAAAGTTAGACAAAAATATAGGACAAAAACTGTTCAAGCTACCGAAAGGGCTTGTTGTCTGTAAATAGCAGGCGGCAAGCCTTTTAGTTTTGCTTTTCTG
>SVUC01000041.1 GCA_015063455.1 Oscillospiraceae bacterium | reverse complement strand
AACCATCTGTTTGAATTCTCCTGTGTATCTTTTGTTCGGCTTTCCCTTAGGCATGAAGAATGCACCCCCTGTTTGGCGTTATGATTTATTATATCATATCGTCTAACTTTTGGGGCGCATTTCACACGTCTGCGTTCTGTTATTTTCGGCAAATTGGAATCGGTATATCTTATTTTTTCTCAAACATTCCCCAAATTGCAAGCGGGATCCCAACATAAGGTAAAAACATAAAGATCTCAAAATAAATTTCATCAAATACTTCAACGAACGTAGGAGTGAAAAAACCAATTAACACAAACAAAAATGCGACTAATATTTTTTTCATAAACAAAACCTTCCTATGTTAAATTATTGTTTGCCGTTACAGCGGGAGCAAGTTCCCGCCATACTACACACTTCCATTATAACAAATATCGGCAGAGTAAGCAATACTTCTGCCGATATTTGTTTGGATAAACGTAGGGGCGAACACGTCTCTCCTCTACAATGTAATGTTAACTTCTTTCCGGAAAGGCTCGTGTTGTATCAAATCTTCACTCGCCTTCACGAAACGTCCACGAGGATTCAAGCTCCTGCAGTGCGCCAAAGGTAAACCCGCGGTTCACAAGGTATTCGATCAACCATCCGGTAAGATGCACCGTTTCGTCAACGGTCTCGTGCATCAGAATGATGATCGGCGCGCCCTCCTTCCCGTCAGTCTCTCTGAGACGTGCTTCGAACGTTTCAATAAAGTTTGCCTTTATGTAATCGTAAGTATTCTCGTTTTCTTCACGCATATAGAGAATTGCATCATTTGTGACCACGTTCCAGTCGAAGATCTTATATCCCCTTGACGACAGCATACTGTTCATATCGTCACGTTTTGCGTCTGTCAGATATTTCCCGACAGATCCGCCGGGATAACGGAACATTCTGTGCGGCAGAGTCACTCCTGCGGATGACACGATCTCCTCCCACAGCAATATCTCGCTCTCAAGCGCGGCAGTTGAAGAATAAATATTCTCATAAACGTGTGTAACAGAATGGCATCCTATGCCGTGACCTCGGAGAACTATCTCCTCAGCAGCGGCAGGATATTTTTTGATCGACTCTCCCATAAGGAAGAACGATGCCTTTACTCCGTACGAATCAAGTATATCGAGGAGTGCTGTTGTGTTCGACGCGGTAGGTCCGTCATCGTATGTGAGATACACAACGTTGTTTTTGGTAAGATCTGTCTCCATCACGGCTGCTTTACGGTCACTTACATACAGCTTAACTTCCACATCGGGATTGACGTAAAAGGCATCATTATCCGAAAGCCCCGCAAAGCTTATTGCGAACACATCTCCCGCGGGAGCAGTATTCGTTCTGTACTCAAGGGATATTTTGATCCCAGCCGAAGAAAAGCTCTTTCGTACAGATTCAAAGTCGTTCTGCGCTGACCTCGGGACCACCGTATATCCGAAGCGTTCGGATTCGGTAATTGGTACGGTATTTCGCGCATACGCTGTCTCCGGGTCTCCGGGATTGTAGATCACAAGTCCATCCTCAGCCTTATTGTAGACCGATTCAATGATCTCTGTGTGAGCAATATATCTGAGCGTAGGATGCACACGTTGATCCGCACACGCTGATCTGACGGGCTCTGTCGGTGTCATTGCAGCCGAAAAGCCGTCATCGAAAAACTGCATTATTTCGTCGTATTCAGCCTGGATAAGAAATATCTGTCTCTCAGCCCAGCTTTTGAATTCCGAGAAATAATTTTTTGCTTTTTCGCCCACATCTCCGCTGCACGATGTGAGGATCGCCGCCAGAGATATCATAATTATTACATATATCTTTATTTTTCGGTTTATTTTCAAATCAAAAAATTCTCCGATTTATCGGTATATTGACATTATATCACGTCACAGGCAATAATTCAACCGGAATATTCTGAACACAAAAAATCGTTTTTTGTCGAGCGTGCACAGAATCACGCCTCAACACGCGTGGCTTTTGTACACTTTCCTGTTTTTTCGTCTATTTCAAAATAAACGCCGCACATTTTTGTTCCGCCTGAGGCAGGTTCAAAGCGTATCGGAGTCTTGACGGTGAATTTATGAATGATAGATTCGGTCTTCACGCCGAGAATACCGTTGTGTGAGCCGCACATTCCCGCATCGGTGATGTATCCCGTACCTCCCGGGAGGACCTGAGCATCAGCGGTCTGAACGTGCGTATGAGTTCCGAATACTGCGGCTATGCGACCGTCGAAATATCTCGCAAAAAACAGCTTTTCCGATGTTGCCTCCGCGTGAATATCGCAAACTGCAAAATCGTATCTGCCCTTCTCTGCTCTGAGAATTCTCTCGACTGTATCGTGAGGCGGGTTCATAGGATCCATATACACGCATCCGAGCACGTTTATGACGAGCATTTTATACCCTTTGACGTCCGCTATAAGATATCCCATTCCGGGAGCCTCCGGCGGATAGTTGGCAGGTCTGACGAGGTATTCCGCATCGTCAAGAAGTGAATACACATCTCTCTGTCTGAAGGTGTGGTTTCCACCTGTGATAACATCAGCGCCTGCGTCATAGAGTCTTTCTGCCGATGCGCGTGAGATACCGTTTCCGTCTGCTGAATTCTCACCGTTTACGATAACTGCATCAGCGCTATACTTCCCGATCAGCTCTTTTATATTGTTTTCAAAATACGAAACGCCCTCACTTCCAACGACGTCTCCGATACACAAAAGTTTTATCATGCAAATTTCCTGACAGTTTCTTATATTTTTTCAACTTAAAAACGCCTCGGATCTGATCTGTCGGAATAATCCGTTCTTGAGCCGAGACGTTTTTTAATTTCATAGAGTCAAGCAGTCATCAATATGTGAGACCGCGTCTGCGTCTGTTGTAATCCGATCTGGGATTTACGATCTCTCTCCAATCGAGATCTCCGTGATCGAGAGCGCAGATGAGGACTTCCGCCGTAGCGATATTTGTTGCCATAGGTACGTTATGAACATCACACATACGAAGGAGATTGTATTCATTTTCATCAAATACATGGTTAGGAGATGTGCTGCGGAAATACAGCAAAACGTCGATCTCATTATATGAAATTCTTGACGTTATCTGCTGGGCTCCGCCATGCGAACCTGAGAGAAGCTTTTCGATCTCAAGCCCGGTTGCCTCAGACACATATTTTCCTGTGGTACTTGTTGCGCAGATGTGGTGTTTCGATAAGATCCCGCAATAAGCGATACAGAATTGTGTCATAAGCTCCTTTTTGGTGTCGTCCGCGATAAGTGCAATATCCATATTATACGTTCCTTTCATATACAGTTGTTCTTGGTCTTTTTATTTTGCTTAATTCAGAATGCGAAGCGTTTTTTCTTCTCAAGGGATCTCATTCCCGAGAAGAGAGGTATGTCATACCCCATAATTCTTCTGGCAATATTTCCGTACGCCGTCTGTGCGAGAGATTCTCTGCCGGGGAGCGTACCTTTGTCCTGCACCGATTGAAGCTTCTTATCAAACGGGACAACTCCCACGCATCGAAGTGAACTTGAGTCGATCATCTCAACTACTCCCGCGCGTTTTTCTTTTTTTACTGCGTTCAGATCAAACGAACATATCACAAGCCGCACAGCACCGCTTCCCGACTGCACGAGCTTTTCTCCGGCATACTCTGCTGCACGCAGAGATGTCTGGCTCTGTTCAGATGTGACAAGAGCAAGTCCGAAGAGATCAGCGACTGACGAGGCGATCTCTATTCCGCCGCCCGTATCGCAGATCACAATATCGTATCTCGTATCCGATATGATCTTTTCAACCGTTTTTCTGATGACACATTCTGTGCTGAAATCTTTTTCAGCGGCGAGAGATGACAGTCTGTCTGAGGTGCACGCCTTTATAAGCGACAGATTTTTGCACCCACCAACGTCTTTTATCACTACTCGATCGATATCATTATCCAAAATGTCACCGAGGTCAAAAACGGCTCTGTCTTCGCATCCGGTAAGTATATCAAGACTGCGGCTGTTTACATCGAGATCAAGGAGAATGACATTCTTATCAAGTGCGGCGTAAGATACCGCAAGTCCGAGGGCGGTAGTACTTTTTCCCACTCCGCCTTTAGCAGAGGCTACAAGCAATCTGTTATATGACGGCATATTATTCCTCCGCAGCCCTTAATTTCCCCGTGAACGCAAATCGGCAACACAGTCTATATAAATTATATCACTAAACTGCATATATTGTCAATAGCATACATAATTTTTTTTGTATTCAAAGCCCATAACATTGCAAAATAGACATTTTTTCTCAAAATGTTATAATAACGCATAATGTTATTAACTTTTAGTTCCCATAACATTAAAAGTTTTTTCATTTTTTATTTCGATATTTCGCCTAAGTAGTCCACAGTTGAACATACACTGTAAAAGATGCACATCAGAGGCATATTACAGCATAAAATAACACGCCAAAAACTATTGCAATTTTGATTTATTGCTGATATAATAGTATTATGAAGAATTTTTTATAAATCAAAAACCATACAAAAACTCGCGGAGGAATAAGAAATGGCAATTAAAATTGATGAAACAATAAAGGCTCTCTCGGAATTTGATTCTGAGATCGGAGAGGTAGTAGCAGAAGAGCTCGCAAGACAGCGCGGCGGTATTGAGCTTATCGCATCTGAAAACGTAGTATCCGAGGCTGTAATGCTCGCTATGGGAAGCCCTCTCACAAACAAATATGCTGAAGGTTATCCCGCAAAGCGTTACTACGGCGGATGTCAGGTAGTCGACAAAGCAGAAAACATTGCCATTGAAAGAGCAAAAAAATTATTCGGATGCGATCATGTAAACGTACAGCCCCACAGCGGTGCGCAGGCTAATATGGCTGTGTACTTTGCTCTTCTTGAAAACGGCGACACCGTTCTCGGCATGAGCCTCGCGTGCGGCGGACACCTCACACACGGAAGCCCCGTCAATATGTCAGGTAAGAACTACAACTTCATTCCTTACGGAGTTGACGACAACGGTATTCTCGATTATGACGAGCTCGAAAGACTCACAAAGGAACACCACCCCAAGCTTATCGTTGCCGGTGCATCCGCTTATCCGAGAATCATTGATTTCGAGCGTATCGGCAAGATCGCTCACGAAAACGGCGCGTACTTTATGGTAGACATCGCGCATATCGCAGGTCTTGTTGCAACAGGTCTTCATCCGTCTCCCGTACCGTACGCTGACGTTGTTACAACAACAACTCACAAGACTCTCCGCGGACCTCGCGGTGGTATGATCATGTGCAGAGAAGAGCTTGCAAAGGCTATCGACAAGGCGATCTTCCCCGGATCTCAGGGTGGTCCTCTTATGCACATCATCGCTGCTAAGGCAGTTTCCTTCGGTGAAGCACTGAAGCCCGAGTTCAAGGCTTATCAGGAGCAGATCGTAAAGAACGCAGCAGCTCTCGCAGAAGGACTCCTCGCAGAAGGCTTCAATCTCGTCTCCGGCGGTACTGACAACCACCTTATGCTCTGCGACCTCAGACCGTTCGATCTGACAGGTAAGGAATTCGAGCACAGACTTGATGAAGTTCTCATCACAGTAAACAAGAATGCTATCCCGAATGATCCTCAGTCTCCGTTCGTTACAAGCGGTATCAGAATCGGTACTCCCGCTGTAACAAGCCGCGGACTTGTTGAGGAAGATATGAAAACTCTTGCACATCTTATCGGTCTTGCTGCAAAAGACTTTGAGGGCAAAAAGGATTACATCCGCGCTGAAGTAACAAAGCTCTGCGAAAAGTACCCGATTTATTGAGATACCATTGAATTGAATTCAACTTGACGCTCGCCTTTTTCTCTTTATCGAGAGAAAAAGAAGCAAAAAGAGAACTCTTTCGAGCGTCTTGGGTGTTTCGAGCTTGCGAGCTCGACAAGGGATTTTGTCTCCTTGACCCTACAAACTTTTGAAAAAGTTTGATCAAAACTTTTGGACTGAGTTGTGTGTTCAGAATTAAAACTAATCCGATTGGAGGCGCTTAAACAGCATGAAAAACGAAATGGACAAAACCATAACATTCTCAATCCGCGAAGAAGAACGCGACCGCGAGAGAAAAATGCTTCTTCGTGCAGTATATGATGCTCTCAGTGAAAAGGGATACAATCCGATCAATCAGCTCGTCGGATATGTACTCACCGAAGACCCGACTTATATTACAAACTACAAAAATGCGCGCGGACTTATCCGCCGTATCGACCGTGATGAGCTGATGGCGGCGCTTCTTACAGAATATCTCGGTCTGTGATGACACGCGAAATCCCCAAAGTAATTTTATCCCCACGGCTTCCCGCAGTATCACGGCTCGCCGTGGGTTCTCTTACTGTGTCAAAAATGCAGGGTGCGCTCCCACTTGACACGGCGGCGTCAGTGCTCGCATATGCGTTCGACAGCGGGCTCAATTTTATTGACACAGCTCAGTATTACGAAAACTATGATATCATAAATCTTGCGCTGAAAAAGTGCGCGCATCCCGAGGATATCGTGCTCTCAACAAAAACCTATGCATATTCGAGGGAGCTTGCCATCGCGGCAGTTGAGGAAGCTCGACGAGAGTGCGGCAGGGACGTGATCGACATTTTTATGCTTCACGAGCAGGAAAGCTACGAAACTCTCCGAGGACATATGGAAGCGCTCGAATACCTCTTTGAATGCCGCGAAAAAGGTATAATCAAGGCGGTAGGTGCGTCCACGCATCACGTCAACCTCGTCAGAGGACTTATCAGACTGAAAAACGAAGGTTTTACTCCCGACGTCTGCCATCCGCTTTACAATATGGCGGGTATCGGCATTGCTGACGGTGATGAGTGTGATATGGCATCAGTTCTTCAGGACGCTCATGATACGGGAATAGGAATATTCGCAATGAAAGCGCTCGGCGGCGGTCATCTCTGTGCATCAGCTGAGGATGCGCTGAAATTCGTACTTGAAAAGCCGTTTATTGACTCTGTCGCTGTCGGAATGCAGTCGTTTGAAGAAGTTGACGCAAACATCCGATTCCTGTGCGAAGGTCATTTTTCCCCGACCGACAAGGAACGTCTCGAATCAAAGAAAAGAGTTCTTCACGTCGAAGAATACTGTGAGGGATGTGGTGCCTGCGTCGAGAGATGTGGTGAGGGGGCGCTAAGGCTTGTGGAAGTTGAGGGCGACTATACCTCAGATTACGATTTTTCATCAGATTTTGTGCCGCGCGTCAAAGATGACAGCATAATCTTGCTTCGGGCTGAGGCTGACGACTCAAAATGTGTCAGATGCGGATACTGCACAAAGGTCTGTCCCGTATTTGCGCTGAAAATATGGTGAGTTCTTCACCGATACATAATAAAAATCAAAGAAATTGCAGGTAAATCATGCAAATACTCTCTCTTGCGTCTGTCTGCCGATTCGCACACACGGACGGCGTTCCCACCGACGCGATTTTTTTACTCGGATACTTTGACGGAGTTCATCTCGGTCACCGTGCGCTGATAGATGAGGCGCGAAAAATTTCCGATTCTGCTCCGATCGTTGTTCTGACATTCGATCACATCCCGAAGGTATCGGCAGAAAGTGGGATCCTTACAACAAACCTCGAAAAATGCAGAATTTTTGCGGATCTCGGCGCGGACTACATTATTTTCCACAATTTCGAGGAGATAAGATCCCTCACGGGTGAGGAATTCTTTGAGAAGCACATTTCTTCCCTCTCGCCTAAAGCTGTGATCTGCGGATCAAATTTCAAATTCGGAAAAATGGCAGCGTGCGGCACGGACGATCTCGCAAAGCTTGCAAAGCTTCACGGAATAACCCTCCGCGTTGTCACTTCAAAATCGCACAACGGAAGCACGATCTCGTCTACCCTGATCCGTTCTCTCGTAAGCTCCGGAGATATGATCGGGGCGGCTGAACGCCTCGGCAGGCAGTATTCCTTCACCTCAGAGGTGCTCCACGGAAAAAAGCTCGGACGGCGGCTCGGTATGCCGACGATCAACCAGCATTTTCCTGAGGATAAGGTTACTCCGCCACGAGGAGTTTACAGCTGCACCGTCAGCTTCATCCTCGACGGTCAGAGCTGTACATTCGACGGAGTATGCAATATCGGTCACCGTCCGACCGTCAACAGCGACAAAAATGACGTAACTGTAGAAACCTACATCATTGGATTCTCGGGGGACCTTTACGGAACCGAGGTCAAGACATCTTTCTTCGAATATCTTCGCGGCGAGAAAAAATTCCCGTCAGTTGAGGAATTATCGGAACAAGTAAGAATTGATGAGGAGAAGGCAAAAATAAGCCTTGCGGCTTTTGCCGAAAAACAAAATGATAAAAAATAATCACAAAAAGTATCGGATCATATCTGCTCTGCTCGCTGTCATTGCAGCAGTTCAGCTTCTCGCGGTAAACTATGTTTTTGCCGACGGAGAAGAGGGAAATCTCCCCTCCCTCCCGACAGTCGAGAATGCTCACGCAGTATATCTCTACAATTTCGAGAACGATCAGGTACTCTTCGAACAAAACTCAACCGAGCGTGTGTATCCCACCTCTACCGTCAAGATCATGACGGCGATCGTGGCGTTTGAGGAATTCAAAGGAAGGCTCGACACACGGATCGCGGTAACTGAGGAGATGCTTGATGAAGTTGCGGGAAATCAGATCGGCTTCAAGGTCGGTGAGATCGTAACGGTCGAGCAGATGCTCTACTGTATGCTCGTCAACTCCGCGAACGATGCGGCGATCATCCTCGCACACGGAACAGCGGGAAGTACCGCAGAGTTTGTAAAGATGATGAACGAAAAAGCGGGTTGGATCGGTGCGTACAACACCTACTACACGAACCCGACGGGAATGCACGACAACGGAATGATCACAACTGCGCGCGACACCGCGACGATAGCAAAATACGCCTACTCCATCCCCGGATTTATTGAGATCACATCTACGCCGAAATACGTTATGGAAGCCACAAATATGAGTGACTACCGAAACATCTACAACAGAAATTGCCTGATCTCAAAATTCTACAACGTAGATTATTACTACAGCAAAGCTGTCGGAATGAACGCAGGTACTACAACTCAAGGCGGATACGCACTGTGCGGAATAGCGGAGGATGCGGAACGCTCCCTTACATATCTTGCTGTAATTCTTGAAGCTGAAAAGATCGACGGCGTGATGTACAATTACGAAAACGCGATAAACCTGTTCGAGTGGGCGTTCAAGTCTTACGACTACACGAACGTTCTTTCTTCAAAAAAAATGATCTGCGAGCTCCCCGTAAATCTTTCCTCAACCCTCGACTATGTGACACTTGTTCCGTCGGAAGACATAACGGTCTACCTTCCGACTACAGTTAATGTATCAAAGGATATCAGATACAGCTACAACACATTCGAGGATTCACTTGATGCTCCCGTTGAAGCGGGACAGGAGGTCGGTACGATCACCGTTCTGCTTGGGGATGATATCCTCGGAAGCTGTCCGCTCATTACGACATCAAGTATTACCAGAAGCGAATTTTTGTACTTCCTCGATGCCGTTCGCAGCTTCTCAGAGGGCAGATTTTTCAGAGGTACGGTAATTTCAGTTGTTGTCCTCTCAATACTTTATGTACTGATCAACGCAGGCAGACGAGAGAAGAAATTCCGCCGTTCAATGGGCAGAAAATAATTTCTGTAACATATTAAAGCACAAGGAAACGACCGAGAGACCGAGAGTTTCTGGTTATATCCTAAATGACAGTTCTTCAATAATACGGTATATCTCGAAAGAGGTATGCCGTTTTTTGTATTTGCGCTCACAAATGAAGTACTTCGTATGCATTGATTAATGATATAAAACTTAAAACTTATATTGATCTCCGTAGGGAGCGAACAAAGTTTGCCCCTACGGTTTTTGTGTGTTGTTTCAGATCATTTTGTGGGAGTGTACTTCATTACGTTTGCTATGCTTGTTAATTAACATAACGCGGGAGGAGCATGCCCCTCCCGTTTGTTTCCCTTCACAAAACCGATGATTGTCAAAAAATAGGACAGAGAACGTTCAATTTCTCCGTCCCTTTCCTGTCGGTAGGTAACATACACTCTAAACTATCCCCAAGAACCCGAATCATAACTTTCGGCTGCTTTTATTTTCAAAAAAGTAAAGAAAAGTATTATATAAATTGACAAAATGAAAAATAATATGTATAATTAATACGTCTTGTTAAAAATCTGACAATTTAATTTTGAAAGGATCTATTATGAACCAGAGAGAAAAATTCTCATCCCGTCTCGGATTTATTCTGATCTCAGCGGGATGTGCGATTGGGCTTGGCAATGTTTACCGTTTCCCGATCATAACCGGCGCGTACGGCGGCGGACTTTTTGTGCTCATCTATATCGCATTCCTCATTATTCTCGGACTTCCCGTTATGTGTGCGGAGCTTGCTGTAGGACGTGCAAGTCAGAGAAGTATCGCATCCTCATTCGATGCACTTGAGAAAAAAGGTCAGAAATGGCATTTGATGAAGTATGTAGGCATTGCAGGCAACTATCTTCTCATGATGTTCTATACCACCATCGCAGGCTGGATGCTTCTTTATTTCGGCAAGTACCTCACAGGAAGTATTACCACGATAGAATCTATCGCTGATCTCGGCACGCACTTCGGTGAAACCGTCAGCAACGTATGGCTCATCCTCGGCGGTACTGTCTTCACAATTCTCGCCTGCTTCCTCGTCTGCTCCCTTGGACTTCAGAAAGGCGTTGAGAGGATCACAAAATATATGATGATGCTCCTTTTCCTTCTCATCGTCGGACTCGCCGTATACTGCTGTACTCTCGACGGAGCTGTCGAAGGTCTCAAATTCTATCTCATCCCTTCCGTTGATAAGATTGCAGACTCAGGTATTGTCACAACGATATCCGCGGCTATGGGACAGTCGTTCTTCACTCTCAGTACAGGTATCGGCTCGATCGCAATTTTCGGAAGCTATATCGGAAAAGACCGTTCTCTCCTCGGAGAAGCTGTCACCATCACCACGCTTGACACATTCATTGCACTCACATCGGGACTTATCATTTTCCCCGCATACTTCACATTCACAAACGGAGCTGCACTTGGAGAGTCCTCAGCAAGTGCAAAATTCCTGTTTACAACCCTCTCCTCTATCTTCAACACAATGCCCGGCGGTCGTCTGATAGGATGTCTCTTCTTCCTGTTTATGATCTTTGCGGCATATTCAACCGTTATTGCGGTTTTCGAAAACATTATGTCGTTCTGGCTTGAGCTGACAAATCTCAGCAGACGAAAGATCGCCGCAATAAATATTGTTCTTTTGATCGTACTTGCGCTTCCCGCTGTTTTCAGCGTCAACATCTGGTCTGATATAACCGTTCTCGGTCTCGGATTCCTTGACCTTGAAGATAAGATCGTATCAAATCTGCTTCTTCCCCTCGGAAGCATAGTCTACATTCTCTTCTGTACAACAAGATACGGTTGGGGATGGGACAACTTCTACTCCGAGGTAAACACAGGAAACGGACTCAAGCTCCCCCGCTGGATCCGTCCTTATATGACATTCGTACTTCCCGTGATCGTTATAGCAGTTATGGTGCTGTCATTCATCTGATCGCAAATTAAAAATCAAAGCCGTATTCACGTACATTATGAATACGGCTTTTTTAGTTTTTTATTGACAACAAGAGAAATGTGTGGTATGATATGAACAAATTATTGAATTTTACATTCCCATAAAAATTCATTTTATAAAATTCACAAAAATGAAAAAAATATCAAGCTTCAAACATACAGTAATGGCGAGCTACATCGGATACATAACTCAGGCGATCGTGAACAATTTCGCCCCGCTGCTGTTCGTCACTTTTCATACAGTATACGGGATACCTCTCGGACAAATCGGACTCCTCGTGTCGATCAACTTTATCATTCAGATCACAGTCGATCTGATCGCGGCGAAATTTGTCTCAAAGACAGGATACCGTATTCCCATAATTGCGGCGCACATTTTTGCCGCCTGCGGACTCGTCAGTCTTGCGATCCTTCCCGATCTTATGCCGTCGGCATACGCAGGTATTGCGGTATCGGTTATGATCTACGGCATCGGCGGCGGACTCATTGAGGTTCTCATCAGCCCGATCGTTGAAGCATGCCCCGGAGACGACAAAAAGGCCGCAATGAGTATTCTTCATTCATTCTACTGCTGGGGGTCTGTGGCGGTCGTCGCACTCTCGACTCTCCTGTTCTCTGTCCTCGGAATAGATTCGTGGAAGATCGTTGCGTGTCTCTGGGCGCTTATCCCTCTGTTCAACGTATTTTATTTCGCACTCGTTCCGCTAAACACCCTCGACGGTGAAGGAAAAACCATGAGTGTGTCAGAGCTTCTGAAATCGAAGATATTCTGGATCCTTGCACTCATTATGGTCTGCTCAGGAGCATCTGAGCTGTCAATGAGTCAATGGGCATCCGCTTTTGCGGAAAAAGGACTGGGTGTGAGCAAAACGATCGGGGATCTTGCAGGACCTTGCTTCTTTGCAGTTCTTATGGGATCGTCCCGTATTTTCCACGCAAAGTTCGGCGGGCGTATTGATCTCACAAAATACCTCGGCGGATGTGCAGTTCTGTGCATCTTCAGTTATCTTTTGGCATCTCTCTCACCAATTCCGATCATATCTCTCCTTGGATGCGGGATCTGCGGAATCTCGGTAGCAGCGATGTGGCCCGGTACATTCAGCCTCGCAAGTGAAAAATGCCCACGCGGCGGTACTGCAATGTTCGCACTCCTCGCTCTTGCAGGAGACACAGGATGCGCCTCGGGCCCGTACATTGTCGGTGCAGTTTCATCGGTTCTCGGGGATAACATAAGTCTCGGACTTCTCTCGGCGGCGGCTTTCCCGATACTGATGATAGTCGGACTCATTTTGTGCCGCGCTGTTATAAAAAACAAAAAATAATATGATGATTGTATAATTAAACTACTTATTCAAGGAGGGGAATATGAAACTCATTACCCAAAACGGAAGAATGTCTCTCGAATTCCGCGGCGAAATGCTTCTGAATAATCAGCCGATCGGACACATGATAAAAGATGACAAGCTGTTCGCTCCGTTATCGTCAAAAACAAACGGTGACACTGTTCATGTTGAATTTGAATGCGGTCACGTTGATCTTAAAGTGACCGACTGCGGAGATTATCTCAAGCTGACAATAGTTGATTTCGCAGGCGGACGTTATTTCACATACGGTCCTTATGAAATTGATCTCCCGGAATTTGCAGAAGAACTCGCTCTCGCTCACGATTTCAAGAAAGCCGTTTGTATGCAGTCTCTCAATCCGAAAACAATCGGCTGCTTCCCGGAAAGTCTTCCCGATCTTCATCCTAATGGGAACGATATGGCACACGATCCATCTCTCTTTGCCGGTCCTGACAAGAGTGCATTCCCCACAAAAAACGGCACTACGATAATCCAGTGCTATGTTGAGGATATGCCCGAGCAAATTACATTCAACTACGAAAATATCAAAAATGCGATCGCATCTGAAATTCCCGAGGAAGACAGATCTCCCATCGGCAGCTCAGTAGCGCTGTTTGCGTGCGATTTCGATAATCTTATGCCGATCATCGAGAAGATCGAGCTTGCCGAAGGTCTGCCGCATCCGACAATTAACGGAGAGTGGGCAAAGACATCTCCTCTTGCAAATCAGTCATATATTCAGGCAAAATGTAAAGTTGAAAATATGCCAAAAGCTATTGATGCAACACTCAAGACCGGACTCAAATGTATTTACAATCAGAGACCGTTTAAGAGCTGGGGACATTTTGAAATAGACGAAAACAAAATCGGCGAGCCCGGAGATGACGGTATGAAAAATTACGTCGCACGCATGAAAGACCTCGGTCTCGCCTGCGGATTCCATACTCTCACAAATTTTATCCATCAGCATGACCCGTACGTTACTCCAATCCCGGACAAGAGACTTCTGATAGCTTACAAAACAACTCTCGTCGAAGATATTGACAGTGAAAACACAGACAGACTTGTTGTCGCAGATAAAGATAATTTCAATGAAGACCTCCCGCTCAATGTAGTAAGAATCGGTGATGAGCTTATAGAATTCAAAAAATTCACAGAAAACGGAGGTGAGTTCGTTCTCTCTGAGCTTAACAGAGGTGCGTTCGGAACATATGCATCTGCACACAAAGCAGGAGATGAGGTAGGCCGTCTGTGGTCACACGGTTACAAGGTTCTCTTCCCCGATTTCGATATGATGTGTGAAATTTCCGAGAGAATCGGCAGCCTCGTAAACTACTCAAAGATCACAAGAATGTCATTCGACGGCATCGAAGGATGCTTCTACCTCGGACGCGGCGAATATGCTCTTTCAGAATTTGTACGCAGATGCTTTGAGAAAACAGGATCGGAATTCCTCACGGATGCTTCCGGCTCGTCCCATTACCGCTGGCACGCTCACACTTACTATAACTGGGGCGAAGCGTGGGACAGTGAAAGACGCGGAGGTATGTACAACTGCCGTGTAAACAACCAGAACTACTTCAGAAGAAACTTTGTCAGACCTATGCTCGGTCAGTTTGAGATAGACCTCGCTACAGGACGTCACGAGGCTACTTCCCCGGAAGCATTTGAAAGTATGATGTCACGTTCTATCGCATTTGACGCAGGTTTCGGTCTGTACATTTACGACACAACATTCGACCACGGTCTGCACGAGCAGTTCTTCGAAAATGTTCGCATTTGGAACGACATGAGATACAACGGCGACATTCCCGCCGAGATCCGTGAAAAAATGAAAGTCGAATACTCCGACTGGCATCTTGAAGAAACCGACGGCGGCTGGGATATTTACGAGCTCAACGTGGAAAAGCACGAGCTTCCTTACTACACAACTACCGCAAACGGTCTTGAAGGCGAGCTTCTCGTAACAGACTGCTGCTTCATAAACACTCCGCTCAAGTGTCGTATCAGAGTTGGCACACCCATTCAGGAAGGTGAAATCAGAAATCCCGCGTTCCATCACTGCTGGAGCGGAAATACAAATGAATATATCAAATTCAATATAACCGCAAAAGCAGGTGAATATCTCATCTATAACGGCGGCACAACTCTTGAACTGAGAGATAAGGACTACAAACTCATCAAGGTAGTAGAGGGCGAGGGCGTTCCCGTAATCATCTCAGGCACAAAACGTATTGACCAAGTAGCTTTCACATACGATACAGAGGATATCGATAAGATGACTGTTGTTGCAAAAGTGTTTACGATAAGAAGCATTACTCACGTAAAAAGAAAATAAGTAAAACGAAAAAAGAAGCTGATCCCGATCGGGAAAAGCTTCTTTTGTTTTCGTATCTTGACTTAGATAAGTTCCTTAACCTTGGAAGCCTTACCAACTCTGTCTCTGAGGTAGTAGAGCTTAGCGCGGCGAACTTTACCGCGGCGAATTACGTCGATAGCTTCAACGTGAGGAGAATGAATCGGGAATGTCTTTTCAACACCACAACCGTAAGCAACACGTCTTACAGTGAATGTTTCGGAGATACCGCCGCCGTGACGTGCGATAACTGTTCCTTCAAACATCTGGATTCTTTCTCTTGTACCCTCTTTGATCTTGTTGTGTACGCGAATGGTATCACCAACGTTGAAGGACGGTACACTTTCCTTCAGCTGCTCTTTTGCAAAAGCGTCGAGTTTGTTCATTTTGTCGACTCCTTCCTTAATATTAAGACATTCGTGCGGAGCGTCGCAGAGGACTGCCTTGTAAATTTTATGGCTGCCGAAAAAATCCGGCGCATACGTTGATATTATATCACAGTCTGTCCCTTTTGGCAATAGTTTCACGAAAAGTTTTTTCAATTTTTTCTTTCAAGAATTGTCAAATTTACAGAATGTTTACATTTTAATTTATTGTAAACTTATTTCGGTATAAATGTAAAACACGCAAAAAGTTATTGACATTTTTGTTTTTCTCTTGACTTCGCGAGTAAATCGTGGTAAAATCGTATACTGATATAGCTTCGCCAATCTGACGGTTTGTGTCAAACCATCATTATTATTATATATAATAGCATGATTTGCGAAACATAAACCGCCGCAGAAGCACAAGTTTTTAGAATGGAGTGATAGCTCGATGGTCAAACCTCAAAAGGTAGGAAAAAACATACGAATGAGTTTCTCCAAGATCAATGAACCGCTTGAAATGCCAAGCCTCATTGAAGTTCAGAAGGAATCATTCAACTGGTTCCTCGAAAAAGGACTTATGGAAGTCCTCGAGGACGTATCCCCTATAACCGACTATTCCGGCAACCTTTTCATAGATTTCGTCGGTTACTCGCTTGACTCGACCCCGAAATATCCTGTTGAAGAATGTAAAGAGAGAGACGTTAACTACGCCGCACCTCTCAAAGTGGACGTTCGTCTCACAAACAAGCTCACAGGCGAGGTAAAGCAGTCTTCAATTTTCATGGGAGACTTCCCTCTCATGACAGAAAAAGGTACTTTCGTTATCAACGGTGCTGAACGTGTAATCGTTTCTCAGCTCGTCAGATCCCCCGGTATCTACTACGACAGTTCTATCGACAAGTCCGGTAAGAAGCTCTACACAGCTACTGTTATCCCTTACCGCGGAGCTTGGCTCGAATATGAAACAGATGCGAACGATATTTTCTTCGTACGTATCGACAAGAACAGAAAGATTCCCGTAACTATCCTCATCCGCGCTCTCGGTATCCAGTCCAGAGAAGAAATTGAGGAAGTATTCGGTACAGAAACAAAGCTCTCCGTAACTCTCGAGAAAGAAACCTGCGAACAGCGCGCTATCGAAAACAAAACTTCGATCCGCGATGAAGCGCTCAAGGAGATCTACACAAAGCTCCGTCCCGGCGAACCTGCTATCGTAGAATCTGCTGAGATCCTTATGAACGGTCTCTTCTTCGATCCCAAGAGATACGACCTTTACCCCGTAGGACGTCACAAGTATGACAAGAAGCTCGCGCTCGGCGCAAGAATCGGCGGTCACACTCTCGCACGTCCCGTTATCAGCCCCCTCACAGGCGAATTCCTCTTTGAAGACGGATACACTCTCACTCAGGCTGATGCTCTCGCAATCGAGTACGCAGGTGTATGTGAGGTTTATCTCCGTATGGAAGACGGCTCTGAGGTCAAGGTATTCTCAAACGGTGCAGTTGATCCCGAAAAGATCCTCGGTTATGACCTCAAGTCATCCGGTGTTAAGGAAAAGTGCCGTCTTGATGTTCTCAACGAGATCATTGAAAGCTGCGGCGGAGATGAAGAAGCTGTTCGCGCTGAAGCTAAGCGCAGAATCGCTGAGCTCTGCCCCAAGCACATCACAAGAGAAGATATCCTCTCCTCGATCAACTACCTCCTCGCACTCTCCCACGACATCGGAACAACAGACGACATCGACCACCTCGGCAACCGTCGTCTCCGCAGCGTAGGTGAGCTCCTTCAGAACCAGCTCAGAATCGGTCTTGCTCGTATGGACAAGATCATCAAGGAGAGAATGAACATTCAGGACAACGAGTCCCTCTCTCCACAGACTCTTATCAACATCCGCCCCGTTGTTACAGCTATCCGTGAATTCTTCGGAAGCTCTCCGCTTTCTCAGTTCATGGACCAGAACAACCCCCTCGCAGAGCTTACTCACAAGAGACGTCTCTCAGCGCTCGGTCCCGGCGGTCTTTCAAGAGACAGAGCATCCTTCGAAGTCCGTGACGTACACTACACTCACTACGGTCGTATGTGTCCTATCGAGACTCCCGAAGGTCCGAACATCGGTCTTATCTCCTACCTCGCAACTTACGCTAAGATCTCCGAATACGGATTCATCGAAGCTCCTTACCGCAAGGTAGTTCACGAAACTCTTGAAGACGGTACTGTTCGTCACAGAGTTACAAATGAGATCGAATATATGACAGCAGATGTCGAAGACAACTACATCGTTGCTCAGGCTAACGAGCCGCTGGACGATGATATGTGCTTCGCAAACAAGAAGGTTACTGCCCGCAACCGTTCCGAGATCATCGAGATCGATCCCGCTAAGGTTTCCCTTATGGACGTATCTCCCAAGATGGTCGTTTCCGTAGCGACTGCGTGCATCCCGTTCCTTGAAAACGATGACAACTCCCGTGCGCTCATGGGTTCAAACATGCAGAAGCAGGCAGTTCCGCTTCTCACAACAGACTCCCCGATCGTCGGAACAGGTATGGAATACAAGGCTGCGATCGACTCCGGCGTTGTTGTTATCGCTGAAAACGGCGGTTGGGCTGAAAGCGTTACCGCTGACGAGATCGTTATCCACTGTGATGACGGTCATAAAGACACTTACCGTCTCATCAAGTTCAAGAGATCTAACCAGGGTACTTGCGTAAACCAGCGTCCTATCATCAATCAGGGCGAGAGAGTTGAAGCAGGTCAGATCATCGCAGACGGTCCTTCCACAAGCGAAGGTGAGATCGCGCTCGGTAAGAACGCCCTCATCGGATTTATGACTTGGGAAGGTTACAACTACGAAGACGCCGTACTCCTCAACGAAAGACTTGTACGCGACGACGTATATACATCTATCCACATTGAAGAATATTCTCACGAAGCAAGAGATACAAAGCTCGGACCGGAAGAGATCACACGCGAAATCCCCAATGTTGGTGACGACGCTCTCAAGGATCTCGATCCCGAAGGTATCGTAAAGAAAGGTACTGAGGTTCGCGCAGGTGATATCCTCGTTGGTAAAGTAACTCCGAAGGGTGAAACAGAACTCACCGCTGAAGAAAGACTTCTCCGCGCGATCTTCGGTGAAAAAGCACGTGAAGTCCGTGATACATCTCTCAGAGTTCCTCACGGCGAAAACGGTACAGTAGTTGATGTTAAGGTATTCTCACGCGAAAACGGCGATGAGCTTCCTCCGGGAGTAAACAAGGT
>SVUC01000040.1 GCA_015063455.1 Oscillospiraceae bacterium | reverse complement strand
TTTCAAAAATGTCGTTGACTTCGGAGTAGACGCCTCTGATTTTGCTGTTGATTACCGACTTGAATATCCTTGTTCCGAGACGGTTTCCGTCTTTGTCGAGAGTGATTATTGCAGACAGCGCGTATTTGTCAGTCCCTGCGTTGAGTGAGCACGCATCGTTTGATAGGTACTCGGGGAGCATCGGGATCACCTTGTCGGTGAAGTAGATACTTGTTCCGCGAAGGCGTGCTTCTTCCTCTGTGGGAGTGTTCTGACGAACGTAATGTGACACATCTGCGATGTGGACACCGAGTTCCCAATTTCCGTCCGCATTTTTCTCAAGCGAGATCGCGTCGTCAAGGTCTTTCGCACCCGCGCCGTCGATCGTGAAGATCACCTTGTCTCTGAGGTCGCGTCTGCCCGAGACGTTTATTTTCTCACGTGATACCTCTTCTGCGTGAGACAGGACAGAGTCGGGAAAAGTACATCTGATACCGTGTGAATGGAGGATCGCCGAGTAATTGGCGTCGCGGCTCACGCTGTCACCGAATACGCGGGAGATTCTGCCAACAGTATCAAAATACGGCATATCGTGCGGACCGCGTACTGTAATTGATCTTGTGCGTGTGAAGTAAGGTTCACCCGACGGCTCGACTTCCACCTTGTATCCGTCTCTTGCACCTGAATTTTCCACATCCTTGTCAGGAACATATGCGATGATTCCCAATCGCTTGTTGTCGGGGATGACGTATGAGTATCCGCCGCACACATAAAGTGTTCCGATAACACTTTCAAGGGAATAGCTTGCGTGAATAACTTCTCCCTCAAGCCGTCCGTTTCTGTCGGGCTTAGCGGTAACTGTGACCGTATCCCCTGTCATAGCCCCCATAGTTTTGCGAGGAGGGATGAAGATGTCGCCCACGTCACTGCCGTACACCTCACGGTCCGGTACGACAAATCCGAATCCCTTTCCGCTGTACGAGAATGTTCCGCTGAGGGTGATCTCGTCATCATATCTGAATTTTTTATTTGAATATTTACGAGCTGTTCGGGAATGATTGTTTCCACGATAAGAGCTTTTTTTGTCTGAACGTTGGGAGTCCGATTTGTATTTTCCCATTGCCCGTGCAATAGCGCGGTCTCTTTTGACTTTGCTTTTTCTTCCTGCCAATGTGTTTCTCCTTGATATTTCCGATAGTCGAGTTTATTATTCCACCTTGTGCCGAGAATAATTACAGACAGCAAAAAAGCGGAACAATTTGCTCCGCTTTGCGTAAATTCTGATAATCAGTTGTTGCAGATCAACCTTCAGCTTCGTCTGAACCTTCGCCGGATTCGGAAGAATTGTCTTCATCACCGGAATCAGAGTTAGCTGCATCATCAACTGCGTCCTTGATAGTGTCGCTGATGTTGGTGTTACCTGTATTTGTGCCTGTTGTCTGTGTGTCGATATCCTGTGTGAGATAGGAAACGAGAACAAGGATAACAAATACGATCGCAACGATTGTTGTGAGCTTGGAAAGCTTCTTGTCGATGGTAGAGCCCTTAGCCTTACCAAAGAATGTTTCAGCTCCGCCTGCGATAGCACCGGAGAGATTGTGACTCTTGCCGGACTGCATAAGAACTGCTACAACAAGGAATAAAGCTGCGATTATAAGAACAATGCCGATAGCTATTTCCATAATTAGCCTCCGTATTACCGAATTTATACATTTTTATCGGGAGCAAAAACCCGATCAAATTAACTTAGCCTTACTATTGTACCATAAAGGCGGGATAAATGCAATACCTAAATCAAATTATTTTGCCGTATTTCGTGATTTTTTCGGCCGTTTTTCTTCGATTTGGGAAATAAAATCGGGATATTCGGGAATAATACTGTAAAAACATTGGGTCTAAGTTAACAAAAAGGAGCAGCCATTATGTCAGAGAAAAAATATCCGTCACTTGACGGAGATATGAAATGTGATTGTGCCGTGATCGGCGGAGGGTTGAGCGGGATTTTTACGGCACATCTTCTTTCGGAGAGGGGGATGGATACTGTACTTCTCGAGTCTGGGAAGATCGCATCGGGTAAAACAGGGCGGAGTACCGCGAAGGTAACGGTCGTACACTCAGGAGCATATTCAAGCATCTCAAAGAAGGTATCTGAGGAGGCGGCGCGAAAATATGCTGCGGCAAACCTTGCGGGAATGAGGATGTTTGAATCATTTATTGATTCGATTTATGGTAAGAATTACGGACTCCGTGATATGTATCTCTACTCAAAATACGGTTCGCACCGACTCGCGCAGGAGTACAACGCAATGTCGATGTGCGGTATCGAGTGCAGAACGGTACACGATACCCCTCTTCCGTTCGGAGTAAGATCTGCTGTGCTGATCCCGAACCAAAGGCAGATCGACCCTGTTGATTTTTCCGAGAAATTCTGTCAGAGAGCGAGCTTCCGAATTTACGAGAACAGCCCTGTTACCTTGGTCGATCACCGCACGCTATACTCTTGCGGGCATCGCATAGATGCCAGAAATATCGTCATTGCAACGAATTATCCTCTGTCAGTTCCGCTTTTTGCAGCCCCTGTAAAGCTGCCGCGAAAGACCTCGTGCGCCGTCAAGATGAAGGGCGTGGGGGATTCATTCCCATACGTTATGGCGTACGGAGAGGATGTTGAGGTCGGCTTCAGACGTGACGGAGATGATTCGATCATAGTCAGCGGAATGAAGGATCGCGGTGCGGGACACAAATACACGATAGAGCATCTGGCTGACGAGGTACGGGAATTTGCTCCCGACAGCGAGATCGAGAGCGTATGGACGAACAACGACACATACACTCACGACGGAATCCCGTATGTCGGTGAGGTTTATCCCGGAGTTTATATCGCCTGCGGATATTCCGCTTGGGGAATGACAAATTCAGCGGGAGCTGCGGTCATTCTCGCGGAGGAGCTGACAGGCGGGAAGATGTGGTACTCAGATGTTTTCTCACCGAAGAGAAAGTCGATGAAAATGATGTTTGACAGTAGCTTCACAGAGCATATGTCATCTGCAGTTGCGGGGAATATGAAGCGGATGTTCAGAGAGGTCAAGGACAACGCTGAGGATGTCGGAGAAGATGAGGGTATGATAATTACTCACGGCGGACAAAAATGCGGTGTGTACCGTGACAGCGACGGCAAGAGGTATTATGTGAGTGTGAAATGCCCGCATCTCGGATGTGAGCTTGAATGGAATGCGGTTGACAAGACCTGGGACTGCCCCTGCCACGGATCGAGGTTTTCGTACACGGGTGAATGTGTATCAAATCCCGCTGTCAAAGGGATCAGAATTGAATTTTAACAACAAAAAGGCTGTCCGCGGTATCTGAATGATATCGTGAACAGCCTGATGCTTTCTTTGAAAACATTATTCGACTGCAATATAACCTAAAAATGTGATATACGGTATATAGGGAAGCCAAATGGCGTTGTTTTCGAGTTTAATTACTTCGCGAAGTCGATCGCGCGGCTTTCGCGGATTATGTGGACCTTGATCTGTCCGGGATATTCAAGTTCACTCTCGATCTTCTTTACAACATCGCGTGCGATGATAGTCATTTGATCGTCATCTACGATCTCGGGCTTGACCATTATGCGGATTTCGCGGCCCGCCTGGATAGCATAAGATTTTTCGACACCGTCGAATTCGTTAGCGATTTCTTCGAGTTTTGTGAGTCTCTTGATGTAGTTTTCGATGTTTTCGCGTCTTGCGCCGGGACGTGCAGCTGAGATAGCGTCAGCAGCCTGTACGATAAGAGCTGTGATCGTCTGAGCTTCGACATCTCCGTGGTGCGCTTCGATAGCGTGGATAACTTCTTTGGATTCTTTGTATTTACGGGCAATTTCAACACCGAGCTGAACGTGTGAGCCTTCAACTTCCTGAGTGAGAGCCTTACCGATGTCATGGAGAAGACCTGCTCTCTTTGCGAGAGTATTGTCAACACCAAGCTCGTCCGCGATCATGCCGGAGATAAGTGCAACTTCAATAGAATGTGCGAGAACGTTCTGACCGTAACTCGTTCTGAATTTGAGTCGGCCGAGGAGCTTGACAAGCTCAGGATTGATACCGTGGATAGCAGTTTCGAATGTAGCTCTCTCACCAGCTTGCTTGATAGTTGTATCAACTTCCTTGCGGGCTTTTTCAACCATTTCTTCGATTCTCGTCGGATGAATACGACCGTCTGAGATAAGCTTTTCGATAGCAAGTCTTGCGACTTCACGGCGAACGGGATCAAAGCTTGATACTGTGATAGCTTCCGGAGTATCGTCAATGATAAGATCAACTCCTGTGAGAGTTTCGATCGTACGTATGTTACGACCTTCGCGGCCGATGATGCGTCCTTTCATTTCTTCGCTCGGGAGAGGAACTACGGAGACGGTGATCTCAGACACATGATCTGCAGCGCATCTCTGTACTGCGAGTGCGATGATCTCTCTTGCCTTTTCGTCCGCTTCTTCCTTGAACTGAGCTTCAAGCTCGGTGATCTTCATAGCCTGTTCGTGCTTGATCTCACCTTCAAGCTGTGCGATGAGCTTAGCGGTTGCTTCTTCCGCAGTCATTCCTGCGATCTTCTGGAGATTTTCGAACTGTTCCTGTTTGATCTTTTCGATCTGCTCGTTGAGTTCGGTCGTTTCTTTCAGTTTCTTTGTAAGAGCTTCGTCTTTCTTTTCGAGAGCTTCAGTCTTACGGTCGAGTGTTTCTTCCTTTGTCTGTGCGCGGCGTTCCTGTCTTGTGAGTTCGCTGCGGCGTTCTTTGAGCTCAAGCTCAAATTCATTTTTAGTCTTAAGGATTTCTTCTTTAGCTTCGAGTAAAGCTTCTTTTTTCTTTGTTTCGGCTGCCTTGATGCCGTCTTCGAGTATCTTGCGAGCCTGTGTTTCAGCTGAGCCTATTTCAGCTTCAGCAACTTTTTTGCGGTATATAACTCCACCGAAGAATCCTGCACCGAGGCAGACAATTCCGGTGATAACAGCTGTAATGATGATATCCATCCCGCACCCCCTTTTGTTATTCATTGTGTTTTTTTGCATTAATTCTTAACCTTTAAGTGTTTTTTTGCTTTAATTTTTCTTTGATTCGTACCTGTTTCTTATAAAATTGCCCATAGTATATTTTGTTTTCATAAAAAGAAAAAACATACTACTTTATATTATAACTCCAAATGTCGATAAAGTCAAGTGGAATTATTAAATCCGATAACCCATTAATAAAAAAACTGCACAGAGAAAATCTGTGCAGCTATAAATGTACCTGAAAAATATCCGTGCAAAAGAATTATCTAAACATAACACCCAAACAGCCTCGGGCACACACCGGCTGAATTGCTGTATAGTTATACTATATGTGTTTCAGAGTCCTAGTGCAAATTGTTTCTTGCGTAATAAAGCTCTTCTTTTTTCCTTTAGCGAGGAAAAAAGAAGCAAAAAAGGAACTTTTCCTGAAGTCTTGGGTATTTCGACCTCATCAGAAGTCGATGAGGGACTCTGTCCCCTCAACCCCTGCCAACTTTTGAAAAAGTTGGATCAAAACTTTTGTACTTGGGGCAGCCTCGGGCACACACCGGCTGAGTAAAGGTATAGACATACTATGCGTGTTTCAGCGACTTAAGCCAAACGTAGGAGAATACATCGAAGATGGATTCTCGGGCACACACCTGCTGAGTAAAGGTATAGACATACTATGCGTGTTTCACGATTTAAGCCAAACGTAGGAGAATACATCGAAGATGGATTCTCGGGCACACACCTGCTGAATAAAGATATAGACATACTATGCGTGTGTGCGTCACTCCACCGTAACCGATTTTGCTAAATTCCGAGGCTTGTCGGGATCAAGCCCAAGCTTTACCGCACATTTGTACGCCATAAGCTGAAGGGCAGTCATAATCGGAAGATGAGCGTGCGTCGAGGGACACGGGATCGAGACTACCTCATCATATGGAATCTCGAACTTGTCAGCAATTTCCTCTGAAACAAACGCTATAACATATCCGCCTCTCGATTTTACCTCTCTGATCCCCGAGATCATCTTCTCAGCAGTCGATATCTCTGTTATGATCGCAATAACAGGTACTCCGTCCTCGATCAGCGAGATCGTACCGTGCTTCATCTCTCCCGCCGCATATGCCTCGCTGTGAATGTACGAGATCTCCTTCAGCTTCAAAGAGCCTTCGGTACATAGATGACTGTCGATTCCGCGGCCTATGTAGAAAACGTGACGTCGGGCAGAAATGTATTCCGCTGCTTTATCAATTTTTTCCGTAACAGAATAGTCAAATACTGACGATATCCCACTGCAAATGTCCCGCACAAACGATGAACACATCTTTTCTGCCGACTCAGCTGAGATCATCCCGCGCTTCAGTGCAAGATCGAGAGCGAGAAGATAAAGAGACGCGCATTGAACAATGTACGCCTTCGTACTTGCAACAGCGATCTCAGGTCCCGCGCAGGTGTAGATCACCTCGTCAGATTCTCTTGCTATCGCCGAGCCTGCGACGTTCACAAGGGACAGAGTCCGTATCTCACGCGATTTTGCAAGTCGGAGGGACGCAAGAGTGTCTGCAGTCTCCCCCGATTGCGATATCAGAAGAACAATATCTTCGCCGTCAAGAAGAGGATCGCAGTAGCGGAATTCCGACGCAATGTTGACTGTCACAGGAATTTTTGCAAGCTTTTCAATGTAGTGCTTTGCGAAAAGCCCCGCGTGCATTGCGGTTCCGCAGGCTGCAATGTGGATAGTGCCTATCCTTGAAGAGAGGATTTTTGAGTTGATCGCAGGGAGATTTCCGACCATTTTGGATGCAAAGGTTTCTCTGAGCGCGTGCGGCTCCTCAAAAATTTCCTTCAGCATAAAATGCGGGTATCCGCCGCGCCGAGCATCTTCGGTAGACCACGTGACCTCTTCTTCGGGTATATCGAGCTCCCGCCCGAATCGGTCAAAGAAGAATATTTCGTCCCCGTCGATGACGAGCGCGGCGTTTTCGGGAATGGGGAAGTATTTCCTTGTGTGAGGAAGGATCGCGGTGATGTCTGAGGCGATCATACCGCAGCCGTCTGCCGCTGCCGCAACAAGAGGTGAATCTCGCCGAATTGCGTAGATCTTGTGCGGATAATCGTCAAAGATAACGCCGAACGCAAATGATCCGCGGATGTCCTCTGCTGCTTTGTGCAGTGCCTTGATGGGATCGGATGTTTCGCTGTAACGGAGTGAGATCTGCGCCGCGGCGATCTCCGTGTCGGTCTCCGAGAGAAAGGTATATCCCTTCGCGGCAAGCGATTCTTTCAGCTCAGCGTAGTTTTCGATTATTCCGTTGTGGACGAGTGTGAGGTCTCTCACTCGGTGAGGGTGCGAATTAACGTCAGACGGCTCACCGTGAGTCGCCCAGCGGGTGTGGCCGATGCCGCAGTCGCCGGAGATGTTACAGTGAGCCGTTTCGTAGTCCTTTATTTTGTTTTTCAGTGCTTCAATTTTGCCGGATGTTTTGATTATCCTGATACCCTCATCGGTAGAGTACGCGATACCTGCGGAATCATACCCTCGGTATTCGAGAGACGAGAGTGCATCAAGAAGGTGAGGTACACAATTTTTATGTCCTGTGAATCCAATGATACCACACATAAATTCTATTTTACCTCTTAAATTGATTTGATTTGTTCAGACGGCATTTTGTTTTACGGTCACCCGTATATTTGTTGCCGTCCTGCGACAGCTTCCTGAATGGTTGCCGCCGGGGGAATATCCGCCGAATATTCGATTATTCCCCGCCTCGTTAACTCCGTACAGTATATGCGGAGTCTGGCGCTTTTTTGATTTTATACGAGATTTTTTTCGATAGCGTTCGCTGCGTGACGTGCCGCTTTTTCGATCAGGTCTTTGTCCTCTCCCTCTGTCATAACTCTGATAAGAGGCTCTGTACCTGACGGACGTACTACAACTCTGCCTGTGCTTCCGAGCATTGCTTTAGCTTCTTCGATAGCCTGCTTTACTTCGTGATCGGTGTAGAAGCGGAGCTTACCTTCATTCGAGATGCGAATGTTGATGAGAGTCTGAGGATAATGCTTCATAACGCTTGAAAGCTCTGAGAGGGGCTTTGCTTTGCGTCTCAGTATTGAGAGAAGCTGCGCCGCTGTAAGCTGACCGTCACCTGTTGTGGCGAAATCGCGGAAGATAACGTGACCTGACTGTTCTCCGCCGAAGGAGTAATCCTCAAGGAGCATTTCTTCAAGCACGAATCTGTCACCGACCTTTGTTGCAACGAACTTGAGCCCGTTTTCTTCGCAGAATTTGCCGAATCCGAAGTTTGTCATAATTGTTCCGACAACGGCATTGTGATTGAGACGTCCTCTTTCCTTGATGTCGAGAGCGCAGATCGCCATTATCATATCTCCGTCGATGAGAGAACCGTTTTCGTCAACGCAGAGGCATCTGTCTGCATCTCCGTCGAAAGCTACACCGCAGTCGAGATGATTCTCGCGGACGTATTCAGCGAGAGCTTCAATGTGAGTTGATCCGCAATTTTCGTTGATGTTTGCGCCGTTCGGTGTGCAGGAGAGCATATGCACGCTCGCACCCAGCTCGGTGAAAAGGGCTTCCGCTGTTCCGGACGCACTTCCGTTTGCACAGTCGACCGCAATATTGAGTCCGTCGAGAGAGAAGGGAACACTGCTTTTTACGTGATTTATGTAGTCGCGTCTCGCAGAATCTGCGTATTCGATCTTGCCGATGCTGTCTCCTGTAGGCTGTGGAAGAACTGCAACTACGTCGAGAACGATAGCTTCGACACGTTCTTCGAGAAGGTCAGGAAGCTTGTAGCCGTCTCCGCTGAAGATCTTGATTCCGTTGAACTCGGACGGATTGTGAGATGCGGAGATCATAATTCCTGCGTCTGCCTTGTACTTTTCAACGAGGTATGCTACTGCGGGAGTCGGAACTACTCTGAGGTTTATAACGTCAGCGCCGACAGAGCACAGCCCGCTCATAACAGCACAGGCGAGCATATCCGATGAGGTTCTTGTGTCCATACCTACGACAAATACGGGACGTCTGCGGCATCCTTCCGTGAGGACAGCTGCAGCAGCTCTTCCGATCTCGAAGGCACGTTCACACGTCAGCTCGGTATTTGCGATTCCGCGAACACCGTCTGTTCCAAAAAGTCTACCCATAAGATTTAATTTACCTTTCGTCTGTTTGTTTCTTGATGATAATTTCGCTGCGGGATTTGTAAATGTGGTTTCCCGGGATCACTCCGCGCACATTTGACAGAGGATATACGTTTGTGTACGGGAAGATCACCGTTCCGGGATTGAGGACGGAATTGCACCCAACCTCAACAAAATCCCCGACGAGAGCACCGAGCTTTCGGAGTCCCGTTTCGATCACACAGTCGTCACCCTTTATTGCAACATTGGTTTTGTCGCTTTTCACATTTGATGTGACAGCTCCCGCACCGAGATGCGATCTGTAGCCGAGTATCGAGTCGCCGCAGTAGTTGAAATGCGGAACTTGAACCTTGTCAAACAAGATCGTATTTTTCAGTTCTGTTGAGTTGCCGACAACTGCACCTTTTCCGACGATGGCAGAACCTCTGATGAATGCACAGTGGCGAACTTCAGCCTCTTCGTCAATGATGCACGGCGGGTTGATCTCGGCTGTGGGTGAGATCTTGGCAGATCTTGCTATCCACACGTTCTCGCAGGGAGAATAGAATTTATCGGAGTCAAGAGTTTTTCCGAGCTCAAGAATAAATTCCTTCAGAGAGCTGAGCGCTTCCCACGGATTATTGAATTTTTCAAGATGCGCGGATGCGATCGTGTGAGAAAGATCGAACAGCGAATTTGTGATTATGTCCACTAATTTACCTCCTTTTTCTGAGATGGTCGGCTATGTGCCAACACCTTATTATATGCTAAACTGTTTGTATTTGCAATAAAATTTCTGTAAACTTAACCGATCGGCAAGTTTTTTGATGAAAAAATCACAAAAAAAGTCTTTCGCACACTGTCTGCACGAAAGACTTTTGAAAAAACTATGATTATTCAGCCTTTTCAACGGGAGCTTCGGGAGCGTTCTTTTTAACGCTTGCGATACCGTTCTTGCATCCGTCGAGAGATTTGTAGCCTTCGCTTGTAGCGATGATCTCACCGTTCTTAGCCTTGAGTCTGAATCTGTATTCTTCGGACTTGTCGAGATAGATCTCGTACTTGGGGTGCTTTACCTTCTCGGGATTTTCTGCTGTGAGGTCTTCGATCTCACCTACAGAGCAGCGGCGAACGCTGTCGATTCCGTTAAGGCATGCAGCCTCTGTTGTGTAAACTTCACTTGTTGCGATAACTTCACCGTTTCCGGCTTTGAGGTCGAACTTATAACCGGTAGCGGTTGTTTTGAGAACGAACTTTCCCATTGATATGTACCTCCGTAAGAGAATTTTTTGTATTTGGTTTAGTTAATTTTAACATATAAAATACATTCGTGTCAAGTGTTTTGGCGAATTTTCTGCCATTTCACATCTCACCTTGAAGTACATTTTTTATTTTTCCGTGACACGGCGTCCTACGGTTATCATATAGACCGTGACTATCATGCTGATAGCAAACTGTACGATGTTCATATACTGGTTGTTTACCATCGTGAAGCCGAAAAGTGTTATATCAATACTTTCTGTCAGCTGCATAAATTTCATTCCCAGGAAGTTGCCGAGGAATGTTGCAAGAGCAGTGCAGAGAGAATAGAAGCTGATGTAAGCTGTTCTGTTTGTCTCCGGCATATTCATATAAACGATGGTAGAGTCGAGTATCGAGATACACGGCTTTGCGAGGTTTACGATGATCATTACGATGAGATACATCCAGTGTGTATTTGCGGTGATCAGAACATTTCCGATGTAAGCGAATGCATAAGCTGCATTTGCTGCGGCGCGCATATTATACCATTTGTGGCGTCGGATGAAATATGACCATACGGGAGTCATTATGAGTACCGCAGGGATACTTATGAAGCCGCTGAGCGAGAGATATGTATACGACATATTGATCTCGTCAAGCATATAAATTGTGAAGTAGCTTCCCATCAGAGATGTGTTGAATGAGACACAGATCAGCATTGTAATGGTCAGCATAAATTTTTTGTTTCCGAGAGGATGAAGGAGAAGTCTAAGTCCCCGATTGTTTTTCGCATTGGGGTCAACTTCATACGGATATTCCTTGATTTTGGTGAATGAATAGATCTCGATCACTGCAAGGATGATTGCAATTACTCTGAGTACAAGAAATGCGGAGAATGTCGGTGAGATACCGAAGAACGAGGTTCCACCCTCTTCCATTATGTCGACATATCTTGCAGTAACAAATGATACAACATAGCTGAGTATGGTAGAGCCGAGTCCGCTTATCGTGAAAAATCCGGGACGTTTTTCGGCGGGTAAGCTCTGCATATGCCAGATACTGTAACCGGGAGCTGTCAGAGATGAGATCGCGTTGATAACTACCGTTGCGGCAAAAAACAGAATGAGAAGCAGGTTTTGCTCGGCAGGCATTATAGGAATGATTCCGACGAGAATGATATTGAAGATGTGATATATAATTCGCGAGACGATCAGAAACGTCTTGCGTTTTTTCATTTTTTCGAGGAATATCGGTGCAACAAACTGAAGAAATCCGCACACAGTGATCATCATATTGAGATAACTTATGTACGTTTCACTTGCGTTCATCTCGAGCAGAAGTCCGGTAAAGTATGTTCCCGAGATACACGCGGCAATCATGCCTGAGACTAAACTGTATGTAAGAAACCCTCTGCGTCCTGCAGCGTTCCCGTCGCTGTTTTCAATGAGAACTTCGTTGAATATTGAAAAAAGATCTGACAGACGATGCCTGAGCGATACTTTGGGAGTGGATTGTCTCATCATTTGCTCCTTGATGCAAAAAATAACATTTCGAGTATATTTTACATCTACCACCGCACATTGTCAATAAATATAACTATTAAATGTTATTCTGAATATATGATGTAATTTTATAAAACTCAACCGCCCATCAGACAAATGACGGGCGGTTGAGTTTTTTCGGATGGGGTGATGTACGCGATTTTAATTTGACGGTGTTTAATTTTTGCTTACGATCTTTCCGACGATCGCGGCGTAAACGGCGACTCCAACAGAGAGAATTCCCTGTACGATACCCATATACTGATTGTTTCCCATAGCTATTCCGAGGAAATTTATGGTGATTGATTCGGTGAGATTCATAAACACCATTCCTACAAAGTTTCCGAGAAGTGTGGTCAGGGTTGTACACAAAGAGTAGAAGCTGAGATAAGCTGTTCGGTTGTAGTCGGGCATATTCAGGTATACGACAAGAGACTGCAGGATACCGGTAGAGCTGAATATGTAGCAGATTACGAGAACCACGATATACATATACTGCGATGACTTTGTCACGAAAGCGTTTCCCGCATAAGCGACAGCATATCCGATAGCTGTTGCAATATAAGTATTGCGCCATCCGATCTTTTTGATGATAACTGCCCAGAGCGGAGTTGATACCATGATCAGAGGGGTACTGATAATACCGCCGAGCGAGAGATATGTATATGACATATTTATCTCATCAATGAGATAAACGCTGAAGTAGCTTCCGATAAGACCGCTGACGAACCACCACGCAAGCTGAATTGAGATCGTCAGCATGAATTTTTTGTTCGCAATGGGGCTAAGCAGAAGTCTAAGCCCGCGGTTGTTACTTTCATTTTTGTCAATTTCATAGGGATATTCCTTGATTCTGACGAGGAAAAACAACTCAAGAAGTGCAAATACCAGCCCAACTGCACGAAGAATAATAAATGCAGATGTCAGGGGAGTCATTCCGAGGACAGAAGAACCAGAGGTTTGCATTGAATCCACATATCTTGCGGTTACAAATGTGACAATTACGTTCAGCAGAGTATTTCCGAGATTTGTTATCGCAAAATAGTTGGATTGTTTTGCCAGCGGAATGCTCTGCATATGCCAGATGCTCATTCCGGATGTTGTAAGGCTGGTGATTATGTTTACTATAACATTTACCGCAAAGAAACCTACGATCTTATAGAGCTGACCGATGGGGAGAAGCGGGATCAACGCAAAAACCAAAACATAAAGTATATGGTAGAGAAGCCTGCTTGCGATCAGTATCGCCTTGCGCTTTTTGATTTTTTCAAGGAGAAGAGGAGACAAAAACTGAAGAAATCCGCAGAAGGTAATTACCATATTCATGGTTGCAATATATGTTTCGGTAGCTCCGAGCTCGAGGAGGACACCGGTGTAGTAGTGACCGCCAACGATTGCCGCGACAATACTTGCTAAGAATGTGTAAGAGATGATTGCACGTCTGCCGGATACATTTCCGTCACTGTTGTCGACAAGAACATCGGTGGCAACAGCCGCAAAATCAGATAAACGGTGCTTCAGCGAAAAATGCGGTGTAGACTTTCTCATGGTCTTCTCCTGTTGTATTTTATGAGCTAATGATGCCATAATCATTTTTAATTCAATATATTATACTCGCTTTGTAAAGTGTTGTCAAGTGGATATAAAAAATAAAAAAACACAAGTTTTATTAAATAATTCGACATATGACTTTCGAAAATAAAACGCAAAAAGGCGAATAAAATTACAGCAAAAAGTACATAACAATAGCATAAAAAACAGTATTTTTGTCAGGAGGCAAATTATATGATGCAGAAAATCCAGCGCTTCGGCGGTGCTATGTTCACGCCGGTGCTGCTGTTCGCATTTGCGGGTATTACGGTGGGACTCTCGAGCTTGTTTATGAACGGCGAGATCATGGGGACACTTGCAGATCCCGACGGTATGTGGTATAAGGTGTGGAACGTGATACAGGAGGGCGGATGGACGGTGTTTCGTCAGATCCCGCTGATCTTTGTTGTCGGTCTGCCGATTGGACTTGCGAAGAAGCAAAATGCACGCGCCTGCCTTGAGGCACTTGTCGTGTATCTTACTTTCAACTATTTTCTCAGCGCGATCCTCTCAACATGGGGAGACGTTTTCGGAGTTGATTTTTCTCTCGATGTCGGTGGCGGCACGGGACTTACAGAGGTAGCGGGTATCAAAACTCTTGATATGGGTATTGTCGGCGCGATCGTTGTATCGAGTATCGTAGTTTATCTTCACAACAAATATTTTGACACCCCTCTTCCCGAATTTCTCGGCATTTTCAAGGGATCGACCTTTGTTTTTATCCTCGGATTTTTCGCAATGATCCCGACAGCGATAATTTCCGCGATCGTCTGGCCGAAGGTTCAGCTTGCGATCGTATCTCTGCAGGAATTCCTTGCCTCATCCGGAGTGGTCGGCGTGGGGATCTACTCATTCCTCAACCGTATCCTCATCCCGACAGGACTTCATCATTTTATAAATACACCGTTTATTTACGACAATGCGATAGTCGACGGCGGTATCGCATCTTATTGGATGCTTCACCTCAACGAATTTGCCGCAAGCACCGAGCCGCTGATCGAGCTGTTCCCGCAAGGCGGATTCGCACTTTATGGTATGACAAAGATCTTCGGCTCGATCGGTATTGCTCTCGCATTTTATAAAACTGCTTCTCCCGAGAAGAAAAAAACTGTCGCGGGACTTCTCATTCCCACAACGCTGACCTCGATCGTCGCAGGTGTTACCGAGCCGCTGGAGTTTACGTTCCTGTTTGTAGCACCGCCTCTTTTTGTGATCCACTCGATCTTTTCGGCACTTCTTGATGTCGCACTGTATCTCGTCGGAGTCACAGGTTACTTCACTGGCGGAGCGATAGAGTTTGCCGCAATGAACTGGATCCCTCTTTGGAGAAACCACTCGTCAACGTATCTTGCACAATTTGCGGTGGGAATTATTTTTACCGTGATCTATTTCTTCGTGTTTACCTTCCTCATAAGACGATTCAACTATAAAACGCCCGGACGTGAAGATGACGGAGAGGAAACACGGCTATACTCAAAAGCCGATTACAAAGAAAAGCAGGCGGCAGTAGGAGAGCGCGGCGGTCAGTTTTCGACAATGGCGGCAGATTTTCTCGATGCTCTCGGAGGAGCGGGAAACATCGCCGAGGTGACAAACTGCGCGACGAGACTGAGAGTCAGCGTCAAGGACGAATCGCTCGTGCAGGATGCGGCAGTATTCAAATCCGCAGGGGCGCACGGAGCCGTTATAAAAGGGACAAGCGTGCAGGTCATAGTCGGACTCAATGTTCCGAGTGTCAGAGAGGAATTTGAGAAGCTTTTGTGATCTCAGATAAAACCAGAAAGGATAAGTAATAATGAAAAAATACTCAATAACAGTAGCAGGCGGCGGAAGCACATTTACTCCCGGGATTATGCTGATGCTTCTTGAAAATTATGACCGTTTTCCGATCAGATCAATAAAATTTTACGACAACGATCCCGACAGACAGAGAATTGTAGCCGAGGCATGCGCGATCTACCTCAAGGAGCACAATCCCGAGATCGAGTTTTCCTATACAACAGATCCTGCGGCAGCATTCACCGATATAGATTTTGTCCTCGCGCATATCCGAGTCGGAAAGTATGCAATGCGCGAGAAGGATGAAAAAATCCCATTGAAATACGGAGTTGTCGGACAGGAGACGTGCGGACCGGGAGGTATGGCGTACGGTATGCGCTCGATCGGAGGGGTTATCGAGATCCTCGATTATATGGAGAAATACTCGCCTGACGCGTGGATGCTAAATTATTCTAATCCCGCGGCAATCGTGGCTGAGGCGACCAGACGGCTGAGACCGAATTCGAAGATCCTCAACATCTGCGATATGCCGATAGACCTTGAAGAGAAAATGGCGAAAATGTGCGGGATTGAATCGAGAAAAGAGATGACGGTATCGTATTACGGACTCAATCACTTCGGCTGGTGGAGTAAGATCTACGACAAAGACGGACAGGATCTTATGCCGCAGATCAGAGAACACATCGCGGTGAACGGTTTCGCGGATGCGCTCTCCGAGACAAATCAGCACGTTGACGAGAGCTGGCGCGAGACCTTCACCAAAGCGAAGGATGTATACGCACTCGATCCCGAGACTATCCCGAACACTTATCTGAAATATTATTTTTATCCCGATTACGTCGTTGAACACTCGAATCCCGAGTACACGAGGGCAAATGAGGTTATGGCGGGACGAGAAAAAACTGTATTTGACGCCTGCCGTGACATAATTTCAAGAGGTACGAGCAAGGACTGCGCATTTGAAATAGACGCGCACGCATCGTATATCGTCGATCTTGCCTGTGCGATCGCGAAGAATACTCTTGAAAGATTTCTTCTGATCGTTCCGAATGAGGGCGCGATCGAGAACTTCGACCGCACAGCGATGGTAGAGATCCCCTGTATCGTCGGAAAGAACGGTTATGAAAGAATAGTACAGGGAGCAATCCCGCAGTTCCAGAAGGGACTTATGGAGCAGCAGGTATCTGCCGAAAAGCTCGTTGTTGAGGCGTGGATCGAAGGAAGCTATCAGAAAATGTGGCAGGCGTTTACTATCTCAAAGATCGTACCGAGCGCGAAGGTGGCACGCCTTATTCTCGACGAGATGATAGACGCTAACCGCGGATACTGGCCCGAGCTTAAATAATCTCTCAATAAGCTCTTATTTGACTGCTATATAAATATATAATAATGAAAGAATCTATTCTGAAAGGACGGCGTTATGGCTTTTTTCGATAAACTGAAAAAATCGGGCGGCGCGGGAGAATATACATCCGTATTTGCACCTGCCGCAGGCACTCTTGTGCCGATGAAGCTGATACAGGATGACGTTTTCTCCGAGGGTATTCTCGGGGAATGCTGCGGAATTGAAGCGGAGCGCGGCGAGATCTTCTCACCGATCGACGGGAACATCACACAGGTGAGCGAGACACGTCACGCTGTTGGCATTGAAGGCGGCGGAGTGGAGGTACTGATCCACGTCGGAATTGACACGGTTGATATGAACGGCGACGGATTTGAGGTAAACGTTGAGGCAGGCGGTAAGGTCAGGTCGGGAGACTTGATAATTAAAGCGGATCTCGACAAAATAAAGAAAGCGGGGCATCCTACAACAGTTGTCACGGTAATAACAAACAGCTCGGATTTCAGCGGAGTAGATGTGACGCAAAAAACAAAGCTTGATGTTGGAGATGAGCTATTCAAAATCCGCAAGTGAGATAATAGGGGGATCTGATGATCATTTTACAGGGAAAAGGCGTGTCGGGCGGAATTGCACGTGGATGCCTGTTATTCTGCAAAAAAGGAAGCGGTACTGTACTTCGCGAGGACGGAGAGGGATCGGAGCGTGAGAATTCACGGTTTGCCTCAGCGCAGAAGCTGTCGATAGAGCAGCTTGAAAAATTGGCTGAAAAATGCCGCCGTGAGATCGGCGAGGATGAAGCGGTACTTTTTGAGACACACGCGATGCTTGCACTCGATGACGACTATGTTTCCTGTATTTATGATACGATCGAAAAGGACGGATGCCGCGCCGAGTATGCTGTACATCTCGCGGGGGAGAAGTTTTCCTCTCTCTTTTCATCAATGGATGATGTGTATATGAGGGAGAGGGCTGCCGATATCCGCGATGTGACGAGACGTATTATCGAAAATCTCGGCGCTGAATCGGACGATGAAGGGACTTACAGATCTCGCGGAGACGGACAGTTTATTGTTGCGGCAGACGATCTCGCTCCGTCGGAGACCGTACAGCTTGATAAATCAAAAATACTTGGATTTGTCACAAAGTACGGCTCGTCAAACAGCCACACGGCAATTCTTGCTCGTACAATGGGAATTCCTGCCGTTTGTGCTGTCGGAGATAAGCTTGGGGAGATTTACGACGGACAGTTTGCATATATTGACGGTGAGACGGGGGAGATCGTGATAGATCCCGACGAGGTGACACGCCGCACACTTGATGAAAAGTACGAGAGGATAAAGGAGACAGAGGAGCACTTCAGATCAATGATCGGCAAGGAAGACATAACACTTGACGGAAAACGTATGATGCTCTACTGCAATATCAGCTCTCCCGATGATATTCACGCAGTTCTTGCAAATGACGGACAGGGGATCGGTCTTTTTCGCTCGGAATTCCTCTATCTTGCCGCAGACGATTATCCTACCGAGGAGGAACAGCTTGAGGCATACAGATCGGCAGCCTCAGCAATGAACGGAAAACGTGTAATTATCCGAACGCTTGATATCGGTGCGGATAAGCAGGTGGACTACTTCAATCTGAAGAAAGAAGAGAACCCCGCTATGGGACTTCGCGCAGTGAGGATCTGCCTCAATCGTCCCGATGTTTTCAGAACACAGCTCAGAGCGCTGTACAGAGCGTCTGCTTACGGAAAAATTGCAATTATGTTTCCGATGATCACATCAGTCTGGGAGGTGAAGGAATGCCGCCGCGCTTGTGTCAGCGTGATGCAGGAGCTGAGAGAAGAAGGGATACCGTTCGATTCCGAGTGTGAGATCGGAATTATGATAGAGACTCCCGCGTCTGTTCTGATCGCAGAGGAGCTGGCGGAACACGTTGACTTTTTCTCGGTCGGTACAAACGATTTGACTCAGTATACACTCGCCTGCGACAGACAGACGGGAGATCTCGGGAAATTTTTCGATCCGTATCATCCCGCAGTCTTGAGAGCACTCAAAATTGCAGCAGACGCCGCACATAAAAAAGGGATCTGGATAGGCATTTGCGGAGAGCTTGGATCAGATCTGTCACTTCTTCCTACGTTTCTTGCGATCGGTATAGATGAGCTGAGTGTACCGCCGTCATCAATTCTGCCTCTGAGAGCTGAGCTGAGACAAACGATCGCAAAAACGTGTGAGCTCGATCTTCTTGAAACCTAAATAAACAGGATACCGCAAATCATATACGGTATCCTGTTACTTTTAATATTATTCAGTTTGCAAATGACGGAGCCTTGACATCACCGCCGGAGAAGGCGTTCGGACCGGGGTTTGAAAGAGAGAAGTACATTTTTGCCGCTTTTGTTGTACCAAAATCTCTGTTTGAACCGCTTTCCTGAACTTTATTGAACGCATCACGGAACATTTGATTGTGCGCTTCCTCTCTGTTCAGGAGAAAATCTATCGTTTCGCGGACTTTTTTGTCTTCGATCTGACGGTAAAGATATTCGTAAACAACCTTTGCACGCTGCTCTGAGGCAATGTTGCTGAGAAGATCGGCGCACAAATCTCCCGTGACTGTGACGTAATCGGCAGTCCAGGAATAACCGGATGCATTGATAAGTCCCGGGTTTAGCCCGAGGAGAACATGTGTCTGTATCTCT